>CAYRKT010000022.1:0-23810 GCA_964425005.1 uncultured Synergistia bacterium | reverse complement strand
GGTCTACATAACGGTCTCCCCGTCCCGGACGGGGAGACCGTTATGTAGACCCTGCCGCCCCTCACCGAGAGGCCCCCAGCGAAAACGTCCCCCAGGCTTATCGCCCTCCCGGTGAACTCGTGGGGGTTTCCGGTGCTGGTGGTGTTGGCGCCGAAGAGGCCCCTGCCGCTCTTAACCTCCACGGCGTAGAGGTAGGACCTCCCCACGCTGCAGGGGTCGTCCGAGGGCCTGAAGGTGGTCCAGAGCACGTAGCCCCCGTAGAAGACCGGAGCCCCCAGCAGCCGCTCCCCCTGCGGCATCACCATCTGCCAGCCCAGATCGGAGGGGATGTCCTCGGAGGCCAGGAGCTTGCTCAGGGCGTCTAGGGTTGGCAGGCTTCCGCTCCTCTCGATCGCCGAGACGTTCGCCGCTATCAGCCTCCCGTACCCCTCGGCCTCGCAGTAGTTCCTGTTGCCGATGGGGACGAAGACCCACTCGTCCCCGCCTATCCTGGCTGCCTCCAGCGGCGAGGCGGGAAGACCCACCGGGCTGTTGCCCTCCCTGAGCTCGAGGACCTGAGCAGAGGGCCAGAGGGTGGTGGCCCTCTGCTCGCTCTCCCAGCGGGAGCTGTCGAAGGTGGTTATGCGCTTTCGGTATAGGTACACCCTGTTCCCGCTGGGGGAAACGAAGTAGACGCTGGTGAGCCTCGGACCTTCCCTGGCATCAGGTGGGGCTACCGCCACCAGCCAGGCACCGTTGTCCTTGATGGCCCTTTTCAGGGAAGGGGGGAAGCTCCCTATGTTGAAGTCGAAGATCTCCCTCTCCACTATCCTCCCGGTCCGCAGGTCCACCAGGTAGATCGAGTCCACCCCCCTGTGGTCGCTCCCGGTCACCTGCAGGTCCCTTCTGGATATCAGGGCCACCACCCAGTGCCTCCCACCGCCGTCGGTGGGAACGTATCCTACGACGGGCGGGCAGAGCAGATCCCCCAGGAAGCGGTAGTCGAATACGTGTTCGCTTTGCTGGTTCAGGTTGGGGCGGAAGTCGCGGTAGTCGAAGGGGACGTAGGAGCCCGGAAGGCCCGTCTCGAGGGGGTTCCTGAAGACCAGGACCTTGCCCCTGGCGTTGACGGCGTAGCCCCCGCTGTCCTGGAGGTTAACCACGTTCCAGAGGAAGGTGGGCGGCTGGTCCTGGGAGCTGGAGAGCGCCAAAGCGTAAAACCCGGAGCGGTGGCCGACCACTTCCCTGATCCAGGGATCCTGGACCAGGGGGGCCTTGCCGCTAACCCCCACGAGGACAGTCCTCCACTCGCCTCCGACCTGGGCGTCCTCGGCGTTGACCGGGCCGTCGAGGAGCCTTATGGGCCTGGAGTAAGGGGCGTCAAGGGTGTGAAGGCTTCCCATGAAGGTCACGGCCATCGGGGGCACGAAGGCCCAAAGCTCCCTCCCCGTCTGGGCGTCAAAGGCGTGCAGCATCCCGTCGTTGGTCTGGTGGTAGACCACGGGCTTTCTCGAGGCGTTTTGCTCCTTGAAGGTCCTGTAGGAGGGATCGGCCAGGGCCCCCAGGGGAGGTCCGACCTCCAGGGCGTTTCCCCCCTCGGCGTCGGCGAGCTTGTGCCTGGTGGGCCTTCCGTCCTCGCCGAACTCGTCGAAGCCCAGGAGGAAGCGGATTATCCTCCTGTCCTCGGAGGCCTTATCCGAGGGCGGCTGGCTGTAGGACGAGGGGGGGACGGGGGCGTTCATGGCCGAGATCTGAAGGTAGTCCTGCTCGGAGAGCCTCACCAGGGAGTTCCACCTCCAGTTGGAGAACCACGACCACAGATACACCTGCCTGGAGGTGGGGCTTACCTCCTCCAGCTGAGAGGCGGCGTTCCACAGGGGAGAAGCCGATGGGGATGAGAGCTGGTCCAGGCTGTAGCAGTAGAGGTTTCCCCTCCACTGGCCGAAGCTCCTGGGGTAGAAGGAGTGGACGTAGAGGCAGGAGCCCCCGTCCTCCCTGCGCCTGGAGGGGATGACCACCGGGGCGGTCGAGGCAGCGTCCCTGTGGATCTCGAGGGCTATGCGCCTTAAGACCTCTATGAGCTCCTTTGGGTCCCTGGCCGAGTAGGCCATCCCGGTGCCTCCCGCCCTGGCCATGCGGTTTAACACGTGGTCGGGGCTTGCGACGTCGAAGGTGAAACCCACCACGTAGACCTTCATCGGCACGACCCTGCCGTTGTAGGTCACGTTCATCAGGTGGGAGACCGCATCCACCAGCCTCTGGGGGTTAGCCCGATAGTAGTAGTCCAGGCCGTCGACGATGAGGATCACGTAGTTCTTCTGACAGGGGCTCTGGATGGGGGATGGGTAGCTGACCAAAACCCCATCCTGGACCTGATTCCCCGCCAGGTGGTGGTACTCCTTCTGGATCACGCCCTGGGCGAAGTAGCGCCTGACGCTGACCCCCCCGTGGTTGAAGCCCGACGCCAGCAGGTCGGAGAGGGTATCGCCTATCACCCCTGGGCCGTCGGCCCTGAGCTCGTAGTTGGTCCCCTCGTACCTGGGAACGCTGTGGTTGTAAGGGCTCTCCACCCCGTCTATCCAGGCGAGGATTTCAGACACCGAGTCCGAGCCTATGGGCACGACCAGCCTGCCCTGTCTGATACTTGGCCACACGCCTGTCCTGTCCCAGTCGTCCACGTCCACCCCCCACGTGAGCCCGTTGGAGTTGGAGTATATGTTCCCGCAGCAGGCCCACCCGTCGAGCTGACATCCCGAACTCCGCTGCTTGTAGAAGTCGGCCAGCACGTTGAACCCTCTGCCATAGAGCCAGTACCTCTGCGGCACGAACTCCTGGTAGTAGGTCATAAGCCCCCACCTTATCCCAGAGGAGAGCTGGGGGTCCGTCAGGATCTTCCAGAGGGCGTTCTTGGCCTGGTAGAGCCTGCTGTCGTTGGGGGGATAGCCCAGGGCCTCGACGTTGTAGTAGTAGAGGCGCTCGTTCTCGGGGGAGGAGCCGGCATTGTTGGCGGCGTGGACGTCCCTACCCCGGTAGTCGTTGGTCCTGACGCTGGAGCCCAGCCTCTGGACGAAGCTGCTGGAGCCGTCGCCGAAGGTGCATATGGCGTAGTCCTCCGGGCACCTGGTTATCTGCCTGGGGTTGAAGACGGTCCCGCCCGGCTCGTAGGCGCTGAAGAGCATGGATCCAGCGGTGCCGAGCACTATCAGCACGTTGGGGTCGAACCTGTCCCTGGCGTAGCAGGGGATCTCCCTGACCTTCAGGTGGTCGTCGTAGTCGCTGGCCCAGCAGGGCGCCGCGAGCCAAAGGCCCACGAGGAACAGGAACGCAAGCGGCCTGAGCCTGAGCACCTCCCCTCACCTCCCACCTCAATCCTCGAAGGTCATCTGCACCAACCTCTCCAGCCCCTTGCTCCCCCTGCCGTCGCTGGCCCTGGATCTCACCAGGTAGTGATACCTCCTGGGCTTAGAGGAGGCGCTTCCGGAGCCGAAGTAGCTCCCCCACATGCTGGAGGAGCCACCCTCTTCGACCTCCTCTGCCTCCATGGGTGGAGGAAGGCCCTCCCTGTAGGGGAGCGATGGATCAGGCCTGTAGTCCAAGGCGTAGACCTTAGCCCAGACGCTCACCCCCCCCTCGCTCAGGTCGAGGGAGGCGATCTCCTGCGTCCCCGCCCTCCTCGCCACCAGGTGCAGCTCGAAGGCGGAGGGGTCGGTCAAGGTCGTCTGTAGGTTCGTCCTGGGGGGAGCCCCGTCGGCGGAGGAGGCCTCCAGGAGCCAGCTCTCGGCCGCAGAGATGCCCCTGAGGGCTTGGAGGGTAAGTCCCTCCCCTCTTAGGGTCTCGGTCCCCCCTCTGGAGAGCTCCACAGACCTCTGGTAGATGATCCCCACGAGCAGGAAGCCGAGGGTCAGGGCTATCAGGACCGGCACCAGGGCGAAGGCCTTGCTCCTCATGTCCCATCACCTCAAGGAGGGGTTTTTCACCCTAACCGCGCCGTGGACCATGGCGTGGACGTACCTAGCCGAATCGCCGGAGGGGGCGTAGTCCTGACCCTTCACCCTGTAGACCCTGCCGGCCTCGATCGGCTCCTGGTGGAAGGTCTCCCCCCTGGCTATTATCCAGTAGCGGAAGAGGCCGTTAGCCTCGTCGTAGTGGACCTTGAGCAGCTCTATGCCCCTCTCGAGGGGCTGGGCCCCACCGCCCATCAGGTCGTCCACCCTGAGGGTGCCGTCCGGCTCCGGGAGAAAGACCTTGACCCTTACCATGAGGAGCGGCCTGAACCGGGGGTGAAAGCCCCTGACGGGGGTGGAAAGCCTCAGCGTTAGGCCCGCCAGGTCCAGGGAGGAGATCCTGTACAGACTCCTGTCCCCCTGAAGGACCACGTAGGACTTCAAGCCGGAGCTGCTAAGGTCGTCCAGGAGGGAGCTCAGGTGGGAAGGACCCCTCGAAGGGTCCCAGGTGACCGTCAAGGAGGTGTCGCCCGAGACCAGATCCCGCGCCAGGACCAGCCCCCTGTCCACGGGGTAGACCACCGCGAACCTGTCGGGGGAGGCCACCTGGGAGGTCTCGTAAAGGGTTATGGGCCTGACGATCAGCACCTGAAGCGCCGAGACGCCCGCCGGGAAGGAGAAGGGAAACTCGCTCGAGCTCCAGCTCTCGGGCAGACCGAGCCCCGCGTTGGGGAGGAAGTTCCTGAGGTAGAGCTCCACGTTCCTGGCCCTCTCCAGGGCGACCATCCTGTCGGAGTGGAGGTTGTACTCCCTCACGGCGGCCCAGAGAGATTGAAGGGCCACGTAGCCCACCAGCGAGAGCATCAGGAGGGCCAGGAGGAGCTCCACCAGGGTGAAGCCCCTAGTGGAGCCTGGAGACGAGGGAGCTGACCGAGACCGTCCTGGCTCCGGTGACGCCCTGGTAGTCAACCGACACCACCACCCTCTTAGCCGAGGCCCCCGAAACGGAGACCTCCTGGACCGACCAACTCCTGGAGAACGACAGGGGCTCAACCCAGACCTGGTCGCTCCCAGAGGAGAGCTGGTCGTAGCTCAGGGCCTCCAACTCCCAGAGCTTCGCCTGGGCCAGCCTGTAGGCCACCACCTGGGCCTGGCTCTGGAGGTAGAGCCTGCCCACCAGTATGGGGGTTTGGAGGAGCACCAGGACCCCCACCGCCAGGAGCGTCAAGGCCACCAGCACCTCCACCAGCGTAAATCCCCTTCTCCTCACCACGACCACCCCGCGAGGGAGAGCAAGCGCTCCCCGAGGAGGGCGGAGACCAGGTAGCCGAAGGCCATGAAGGGTACGAAGGGCAGAGGGGTCTTCCTCCCCGCTCTCCCCAGGAGGAGCAGGGCCAGCCCCAGTGCCCCTCCGAAGAGGAAGGAGAGGTAGAGGGCGAGCAAACCGAGCTTCAGCCCCAGGAACACGCCCATGGTGAAGGCCACCTTGGCGTCCCCCTCGCCGACGCCCGAGGGGTAGAGGAGCCTTATGGCCCACATCGATCCCCCCAGAGCCACACCGCCCAGGGCCGGATCGAGGGGGTTGAGGGGCGCCACCTGATACCACCCCAGGGCCGACAGGAGCGGCAGGGCCAGAAGGCCCGGGTAAAGGGAGAGCAGGTCGAAGACGTAACCGCTCTCCAGGTCGGTCGCCGCGTTGGCTCCGAGGACGAAGGCGCCCGAGGCCCTCAACGCCCACGCGGGGGAAAGCCCCTCTCTAAGCCAGAGCGAGAGCGACGCGAGAGCGAAGGAGACCTCCAGCGCCAGGTAGCGCGGCGATATCCTGGCACCACACCCCCTGCACCTGCCCCCCAGCCAGAGGTAGCTAAGCACCGGGATCACCTCCAGCGGGCCCAGCTTCCTGCCGCACCTGGGGCAGGCCGACCTGCCCAGCTGATCGAGGGGAAGGTCCTTCTCCAGCCTGTAGGTCAACCCCGCGATCCAGGACCCGAAGGCCGCCCCGAGCGCCAGGACGAAGAGGGCCTCCACAGCGCCCATCAGCGTATCCTCATACCGACGAATTCGTGGAGGTCAGCTCTGTAGGGGGGATAGCTGGGGTCCGCCACGTCCTCGTCCTCCCCTCCTATCAGGCCCGCCTCCGCCGCCATCGACTCCAAAGCCCTCCTCACGCCCATCTCCTCTATGGGCCCGAAGATCACCACGTCGTCGCCCCCGGGCCCCTCTATGGAGAAGTTGCCCAGGGTGGGTGAGACGTAGCCCCCCTCGAGCAGTTCCTCGAACCTGCTGGGCCACCTGCCCCTGTCCACGTAGTACATCAGGGCAGCGCTCTTTATGGTCCTCAGGTCGCTAACTATCCTGATGGCCTTAGCCCTGTCGGAGGCGCCACCGGAGACCAGCACCACGGAGCCCGCCAGGACGCCCACCAGGGCCAAGACCAGCAGTAGCTCCACCAAAGTAAAACCCCTGCGCCTGGAGCGAAGCATCCTGGGATCACCCCCTCCACTGCCGCAAAGGGCAAGGCCATGCCTGTAGGTTAAGACCAACTCCAACCAGAAATACAGCTGGCGAAGCGCCAGCGCTTCGCCAGCGTTGAGCTAGCGGATCTTCATCCCCACGTAGGCGTGGCTGTTGTAGGTCACATCGAAGGAGGCAGTACTATTAGCCCCACCCAGCAGCCCGGCTTCGGAGGCCATGCCGTTGAGTTTGTCTTTCAGTCTATCCGGAACGGGCCCGAAGACCACAAAGTAATCGTTCAGGCCGGCTATGTCGTAGCTCCCCCCGGGATCCCTGTCCATGTAAGGAACTATATCGCTTCGCTGAGTGGGCCAACTCCCCTTGTCGGCGAAGTAGATCAAAGCTGCGCTCTTCATCGTCCTCAGGTTGCTCACGATCTTAGTCGCCTCGGCCTTGTCTGTGGCGCCGCCGGATACCAGCACCACCGAGCCCGCCAGGATCCCTATTATCGCTATCACTATAAGGAGCTCCACCAGGGTGAAGCCCTCGCCCCTTCTCCTTCTTTCGATCTCCCTGATAGTCCTCATGACATATCACCTCCGCTTTGGGGCTGAAGAACCATCTTCGCCTACTATTATACCTCGACGGAGGGGGACGTCGGGTTTAACGAAGGGACAAAAGAGGAGGACAAAACCCCTTTGCCGCATCGATAGGGCAGAAAGGGGAGACGGCCGAGGCGAAAACAAGGGGTTTTCGGCGAGTTACCAGTACCTTCGGCGGCATCGCTACCGGGGCTTAGACCCCAGCTCCCTAGTCCACCACCTCGCCCCCTCGTGGTCGGGCTCGAGCTCGAGGCAACGCCTAAGGCTCAAAATGGCCTCCTCCGTCCTCCCGAGCCGGGCAAGGGAAACCCCCAGCCTGTAGTGGGCCTCGGCGAAGGACGGGTTGAGCTCCACCGCCCTCCTGAAGCTGGCCTCGGCGCTGGCGTGATCCCCCCGCTCGGCGAAAACCACACCCCTCTCGAAGGCGTCCCACGCCTCCTTGCCGTAAAGGGCTCTCCTCCTGGCCCTCTCCAGGAAGTAGGAGGCCTCCCTGTCGGAGGGATCGAGGCTCACCACCCTCTCCCAGGCCCTCGAGGCCTGGTCGAAGGATCCCCCTTCCTCGTAGATCCTGGCCATCCACCACCAGGCCTTCTTGAAGTCGGGCCTGACCTCGACCGCCTCCCCCAGGAAGAGGAGGGCCTCCCTCAGGTCCCCCGCCAGGTACAGGTTGTATCCCTGGTCGAACATGGTCTGGGCGTAGGCCTCCGCGGGCACGCCCTCCCTGCTCCAGAGCACATCCTCCGAGGGAGAACCGGAAGCCGCGCAGGGCATCATCCCAACGAGCAACGCCAAAGAGAAAGCCAGACCCCTCACGCCCACGACGAAACACCCCCCTGGCCCTGTCCCCCAGATTATACACCCCAACGGGGCTCGGACGGGCCAGGAACGCAAGGGGGCTGACGATATAAAAACATCCACTCATTGACAAAGATAATTTATCCTGTTAAAATCCTTGATCGCTAAAACCCACGGATTTGGGGGGGTTCGAGTTGGAGGCAAGGGTGTTGAGGGTGAACCTGAGCGACGGGAGCACGAGGGTCGAGGTCTACGGGGAGGAGGTGCTTCGCCACTACGTGGGGGGCAGGGGCCTTGCGGCCTACCTGATGGCCAAGGAGGTGGACCCGAAGGTAGACCCCCTTTCCCCCGAGAACAAGCTGATCTTCGCCCCAGGCCCCCTCTCCGGGACCAGCGCGCCCACGGGCGGCAGGTACAACGTGGTGACCAAAAGCCCCCTCACCGGCTTCATCGCCTTCGCCAACTCGGGAGGCCACTTCGGGGCCGAGCTCAAGCACGCCGGATGGGACCTCCTGGTGGTGGAGGGCAAGGCCGAAAAACCCGTCTACATCTACGTCAACGACGACGCGGTGGAGATAAGGGACGCCTCCCACCTGTGGGGCAAGCTGTCGAGCGAGACGGAGGAGGCGCTGAGGGAGGAGGTGGGGGTGGAGAAGGCCAAGATGGCCTTCATAGGGCCCGCGGGGGAGAACCTCTCCCTGATAGCGGCGGTGATGAACGACAGGGCCAGGGCCGCGGGCCGTTGCGGCGTGGGGGCCGTGATGGGGAGCAAGAACCTGAAGGCCGTGGTGGTCGTAGGGGGCAAGGGGGCCCCCAGGGCGGCCGACAGGGAGAGGTTCATGCAGGCGGTGAGGGAGAAGGTCAACAAGCTCAGGAACGATCCGGTGGCGGGCGGAGGAGCCCCCAAGTACGGCACAGCCGTGCTGGTCAACATCATCAACGAGAACGGCCTCTACCCCTACAGGAACTTCCAGGAGAGCGTCTTCGAAAGGGCCCACGAGCAGAGCGGCGAGGCCATGGCGGCCAAGTACCTGATAAGGAACAAGCCCTGCTTCGCCTGCCCCATCGGCTGTTCCAGGGTCAACCGGCTCTTCTACCTGGAGGACGAGGTGGAGGGGCCCGAGTACGAGACCGTCTGGGCCTTCGGCTCCGACCTGGGAATAGCCGACCTTCACACCATAATACTCGCCAACCACCTGTGCAACGAGCTGGGCTTCGACACCATATCGGCCGGCACCACCCTGGCCTGCGCCATGGAGCTCTACGAGAAGGGCTACATAAAGAGGGAGGAGCTAGGGGAGGAGCCGCCGCTGCTGTTCGGCAACACGGAGGTGCCCATCTACTACCTGCCCAAGATGGCCCGAAGGGAGGGCTTCGGCGCCAGGATGGCCGACGGCAGCTACAGGCTGGCCAGCGCCTACGGGCATCCGGAGCTATCCATGAGCTCCAAGAAGCTCGAGCTTCCCGCCTACGATCCGAGGGTGGCCCAGGGGCTGGGGTTGCAGTACGCCACCTGCAACAGGGGGGGCGACCACATAAAGGGCTACATGATAAGCCCCGAGATACTGGGCTACCCGAGGAAGTTCGACCCCCAGGACGACTCGGAGGCCAAGGTGGCCATGGTCAAGGAGTTCCAGGACACCACCACCCTCGTCGACTCCATGGGGATGTGCATCTTCACCATGTTCGGCCTCTGGATCGACGACTACAGGGACCTGCTGAACGCCTTCTTCGGGTGGAACCTTTCCAGCGAGGAATACCTCAGGATAGGGGAGCGCATCTGGAACCTGGAGAGGGCCTTCAACCTGAAGGCCGGCCTGACCAGGGCCGACGACACCCTGCCCAGGAGGCTGCTCGAGGAGCCCATCCCCAGCGGTCCCCACAGGGGGAGCGTCTGCCGCCTGGACAAGACCCTCCCCATATACTACAGGCTCCGCGGCTGGAACGAGGACGGCACCATACCGGACTCCAAGATGGAGGAGCTCGGCATAGGCTGGTACAGGTAGAGCTATGGTGAGGGTGAAGCTTTTCGCCACCCTGGCCCAGATAGCCGGGAGGAGGGAGGTGGAGGTGGAGGCCACCTCCACCTCCCAGCTCCTCCAGAGGCTCTACGAGCTCTTCGGGGAGCCCTTCCGGAAGGAGCTGGAGCAGGGCATGATCATGCTCGTCAACGGCCACGACGTGGAGCACCTGAGGGGGATGGAGACACCCCTGCAGGACGGGGACACAGTCTCCCTCTTCCCTCCTGCAGGAGGGGGTTAGCCCTTGCCCGGGCCCTACCGGATGAGGCTCTGGAACGCCTGGGTCGAGGTGGAGCCCACGCCCGACCTGAGGAGCGTGCTGGTCGAGCTAACCAACCGCTGCAACCTGGACTGCCGCATGTGCTTCAAGCGCCACCTGAAGGACCCCCAGGGGGAGATGGACTTCGCCCTCTTCGAGAAGCTCCTGGAGGACCTGAAGCCCTTCCCCCAGATGGAGATGGTCTACCTCGCCGGGATAGGGGAGCCCACCTGCCATCCCCGCTTCTTCGACGCTCTGGCCTCGGTGAAGGAGAGGGGTTACGCCGCGGGGTTTTCCACCAACGGGCTCAACCTGGGCGAGGAGGGGTGGGAAAGGGTGGTGGTGATGGGGGTGGACCTGGTCTACGTCTCCGTCGACTACCTGCCCGCCCGGAGGGGCGATCTGGGCCATCCCCTCCCCGAGGGGGCGATGGAGGGCATCGGGAAGCTCCAGGAGATCAAGAGGAGAGGGGGCTTCGCCAGACCCTCCGTGGGGGTGGAGGTGGTGGCATCCTCCGAGAACCTGGAGGACCTGCCCGAACAGGTCAAGCTCTTGCTCTCCCTGGGGGTCGACGCGGTCGTCATCTCCAACCTGATCCCCATGGACGAGGAGCAGGCCGAGAGGACCGTCTACCTGAAGCCCGACGGGGAGAGGATCAAAAGGGTCCTGGACAGGCTTCACTCCATAGCCGGGAGGGGAGCCCACGTGAGGATCCCCAGCTTCGAGCTGAAGACCGAGAGGAGGTGCGACTTCGACGAGAGCTCCTCCGCGGTGGTGAGGTGGGACGGGGCGGTCTCCCCCTGCTACAGGTTCTCCCACACCTACGAAGAGCTCGTCTTCGGCAGGAGGAAGAGGATCAACGCCTTCTCCTTCGGCAACATCAGGGACGAAAGCCTTTACGACATCTGGATGGGGAGGGACTACTCCGTCTTCAGGTTCGTCGTGAAGAACTACGTCTACCCCTCCTGCACCGACTGCCACCTCCAGAGCTGCTGCGACTTCGTCTTGACGGCCGACCAGGACTGCTGGGGGAACGAGCCCAGCTGCGCCGACTGCCTGTGGTCCCGGAACCTGGTGCTCTGCCCGGTGCCGAGAAGGACGAAGGACCGCTTCGTGTGAGGGAACCCCGGGAAGCCCAAAAAAGAAGAGGTCCCTCGCCCACCTCCGGCAGGGACCTCACCGGCAAGATCCTCCCACCGAGGACCAGGTCCAGTCAGGGGTTGCCTCCGCTCAGCACCGCCTTCCTGGAGTCCTCCTCCTCGGCCAGCGATTGCAGGACCTGGGGGTCCACGAAGCCGCGCTGGACCTCCATGGTGGTGATCCTCTTGCTCTTCAGGAACTCGGCCATGTGGTCGAAGGCCTTCCACGGGTTGGCCCTGTCGCCGCAGGTGAACAGGTCCAGGGCGGCGTATCCGAACTCGGGCCAGGTGTGGATGGTCAGGTGCGACTCGGATATCACCACCACTCCGCTAACCCCGTAGGGCTCGAACTTCCTGAAGGCCACGTCCACCACCGTGGCCCCGGTGAGCTCTGCCGCCTCCACCATGGCCTGCTGGATGCCCCGAAGATCGTCCAGAGCACGGGGGTCGCAGTCGTAGGCCTCGACGAGTATGTGCCTCCCCAGAGCCCTGTTGCTCTTCATCGATCCCACCTCCCCCAAAGGATCAGACATTCCCTTACTATCTTCGCAGCCACGGCCGAGGTGACGTGGTTCACGTCGGCCATGGGACAGACCTCCACCAGGTCGAAGCCCACCACCTCGAGGCCAGAGAGCTTATAAAGCAGGCCCAGAAGCTCCCTCGAGGATAACCCCCCCGCCTCGGGGGTCCCTGTCCCCGGGGCGAAGGCGGGGTCCAGGACGTCCACGTCTACGCTCACGTACACCGGAAGCCCCACGAGGGACTCGACCAGGCCGTCCACTCCGTCCAGCTCCACCTGCAGCACCCGCGGATGGGACCTGGCGTAGTCCCACTCCTCCCTGGGGCCCGACCTCACCCCTATCTGGAAGACCCTCACCTCGGGGAGGTCCTCCAGGCACATGCGCATGACGCTGGCGTGGCTCTCCCTCCTCCCGCCGAAGGAGCTCCTAAGGTCGCAGTGGGCGTCGAAGTGGACCACCGAGAGCCCGCCGAAGGCCCTGGCGTAGGCCGATATGGCCCCGTAGGAGACCAGGTGCTCCCCGCCCAGCAGGGCCACCCTCCTGCCCCTCTCCAGCTGCCTTGAGACCACCTTCTCGACGAGCTCGAGGGCGCCCCTCACGTCCCCCGACGGGAGGAATAGATCCCCCAGGTCGAAGAAGGGGACCTCCGCCAAAGACCCGTCCAGCGAGGGGCTGTAGACCTCCAGGTAGTAGGACTGCTCCCTTATGGCCCTCGGGCCGAACCTGGAGCCCGGCACCCGGCTGGAGGTCCAGTCCATCGGGACCCCCAGCAGGACCCACCTGGTCGAGCTCTCGAGGCGCACGGAGGAACCTATGAACCTGTTCAAATCGCCTTCCCTTCCTCCAGGAGCCCCGATATGAACGGGGGCAGGGCGAAGCAGGCCCTGTGGACGTCGAAGGTGTAGTAGCGGGTCTTGAAGGAGACCAGCCTCCTGGGGATGGAGGGATCGTAGAGCTTGCTCCCCACCGTGTATGTCCAGGTGCCGCTGGGATAGGTGGGCATGACCCCCCAGTACACCTTCACCACCGGGAAGACCGCCTTCATCTCGCCGTAAGCCTGGGAGAGCACGTCCGCCATGCAGAAGGGGGACTCGCTCTGGGCCACGCACAGGCCGTCGTCCCTCAGGGCCTCGAAGACGTCCCTGTAGAACTCCCGCCTGAAGAGGCCCTCGGCGAAGTCGACGGGGTCGGTGGAGTCTATTATCGCCACGTCGAACTGGGCCCTCTTGCCCTTTATGAACTTCAGGGCGTCCTGGGCCACCACCTCGGCCCTGGGGTTGTCCAGCTCACAGCTGACGCCGGGGAAGAACCTCCTGGAGACCTCTATCACGTCCTTGTCTATGTCCACCAGCCAGGCCCTCTCCACGCACTCGTGCTTGAGGACCTCCCTCAGGACCCCCCCGTCCCCTCCGCCCACGATCAGGACGTGCCTGGGGTTGGGGTGAGCGCACAGGGGGACGTGGGCCATCATCTCGTGGTAGCAGAACTCGTCCCCCTCGGTTATCTGGAAGGCCCCGTCCAGCAGCAGGGCCCTGCCGTACTGGAAAGTGTCGGCCACCACGACCTCCTGGTAGTCGCTCTTCCTGTTGTAGAGCACGTCCCTGATGCGAAGCCCAAGCTTCATGTTGGGGGTCTGGTCCTCGTATAGCCAGATCTCGTTTCCCCTCTTCTCCATCAACTTCGAGACACCCCCTAGTAGAAGAGGGGACAGGCGGCTATCACGGCGCCGCACTCCTCCACCACGTGCTCGATCGACTTGACCAGCACCTCCCTGAGGCGAATGCCCCGCATCTCGAAGGCCTCCCTCACCATGGCCTCGACCGCGGAGGCAGCCTCCTCGGCGGAGCAGGTGCCGGAGAACTCCATTATCATGCCGAAGCAGTCGGGATCCTCGGGGATGCCTACGCCGATGGCCGCGGATATCCTCTGACCCTTCTGGTTGCTGCTGATGGTCCCGTAGGCGACGGGCAGGAGCATCCCGAAGCTCAGCTCGGGCTTCTCCCTGAGCTCGCAGCGAGGGGGAAGCACGCTGCTCACCCGAAGCAGGTTGGTGTTGCCTATGCCGGCGTCCAAGAGAGCAGCGTCGAAGGCCGTGAGCTTGCTCTTGCCCTCCCCCTTGCCCACCACCAGCGCGAACTTCTTAGGCGTAGGAAGCATCTAACCCACCCTCCCAGAAAAACATTAGAGGACCCCTCCGGCAGACGGTATATACTGAGAGGAAGTCCCCCAACTTTCCGCGTAAATTATATACACCCCCTCCCTTTTGTCAAACGCCAGGCGCCGGGGGGAAGCTTTATGAAATAAAACAAAAAGGGGAGGCCTTCAAGCCTCCCCCCTCGAGCCGAAAACCCACCTAGGCGAGCTTCCTCACCTTCGAGGCCTGAGGCCCCTTCTTGCCCTGGACCACCTCGAGGGAGACCCTCTCGCCGTCCTCCAGGGTCTTGAAGCCAGAACCCTCTATGGCGGAGAAGTGGACGAAAACGTCCTTGCCGTCCTCGCAGGTTATGAAGCCATAGCCCTTCGTCGCGTTGAACCACTTGACAGTTCCCCTGGTCATAAACTTTACCTCCGATTGTTCTGCTTTCCCCCGACAGGCGCCTTGCCGGGGTATGGTGTAAGTATACCCCTTTTGCCTAAGATGTCAAGCAAAACCACAAAAATCTTTATTTAGATAAATAAAGGGCCCTCCGCTCCGGCCCCTATCCCCCGAGCATCCCCTTGAAGCGCCTGGCGTCCTCCAGCATGGAGATGTTGTTGAACAGGACGAAGCCCGACCTCCCCCGGGTCAGCTCCGCCAGGGCGCGAAGCTCCTCCCCGGAGTAGCGGTGGGAGTAGCCCTTCCCCCCGTGGAGCCTGAGGTAAAGGGGATCTCCCTCCGGAGGGGCCAGGACGAAGGGGTCCAGGGCTCTCACCACCCTCAGTCCCCTGAGGGCTTCTGCGATCTCGCCTGAGCCCTCCCAGCTCCTGTTCCTCAGCTCCAGGGCCAGGATCCTCCTCGGCTCGTCGGACCTCGCCCTCTCGAGGAAGCGAAGGAGGTTTCGGAGGTTCTCCGGGGAGGCCTCGAAGGAGGGGGGACACTGGAGGAGTATGGCCTTCGCGTCCAGGGCCTCGGCGCAGCTAAGGGTGATCTCCCAGGAGAGGGCCACCTCCCTGGAGGGCTTGAATAGGCCGAGCCCTTCCCCCCTGGCCCACTCCAGCTTGCACCTCCTGTAGGTGGGGGAGGTCGGGGGATGGGTTATGCCCTGGAAGGCCTTCACCAGGAAGGCGAAGCCCTGGGGCGCCTCCTCCCTGGTCCTCCTCAGGGAGGCGGGCGAAGGGGGGCTGTAGAAGGTGCTTTGAATCTCCACCGCATCCAGCTCGGAGAAGATCGATCTCCTCCCGGCGGGAAAACCGCAGGTCCCAACGGCCAGGCACGGAGCCAAAGCCCTCACCCCCGCACAGCTCTCGGCAGAAGATGATAGCACAAGGGGCCCGACCTTCGGTCGGGCCCCGGCGGGGGGTTTACCAGGAGATGCTATGCCAAAGACCCAGAGGTTCACCTCCACCGCCGCCCCCTCCACGGGCTTGCCCCCGTAGAGCACCTGCACCTCCAGCGACCCCTCCCTGGAGGGCTTCCCGAGCGGCACCACCTCGAACTCCAGCCCCACGGGCTTCAGGGCGAAGTCGGACCAGGAGGAGACCATCTTCGAGAACTTGAGGGGCCTGGAGGAGTCCTCCACGGGCTTCCCGTACTCCTTCTTGGAGACGTTCTTCCACCCCTCGGGCGTCTTCACCCAGAAGCCGTTGTCGAAGAAGACCGCGAGCACCCCGAGAACCCCGGGGGATCGGATAGCTCCACCGAGACCTCCCCATCCCCCTCCAGCACCTGGACGGAGAGGGACTCACCCGCAGGGGAGTAGGCCCTGACCTCCTTCACCTTCTTGACGTCGTACTTCTCCGTCTCGCTGCCGTGCCCGTAGACCAGCGCGAAGACCCCGTCCCTCGGGACGAACCACACGTCGTGGGCCATCGCCTGGCCCACCATCGCCAAAAGGACGCCCAGCGCCACCAGGAGCTTCCTCGCCCCTCGAGCGTCCACCTGAACCCCTACGGGCTGGGGGCCCTGCTTCTGGGGGCAAGGGTCTTCCCGGTGGCCCTGGTGGTCCTGGCGCTTCAGGCAGTCTCCTCCAGTTCGGGGGGTTGTTCCCCCTGGGCTCCAGCGTCTTGAACCTGTCCCTTCCTGCCTACCTGGCGGGAAGCCTCTTCAGGGCCGTGGGGCCTAAGGGGGAGGGCGGCCAGGTCGGCCCTGGGGTTTCTCTGCGGATCCCTCTCGGTCCTGGGAAGCGCATCCATGGTGGGCGCGTTCCTCCACCTGTCCAACCCGCTCTTCTCGAGGAGATCGTCCTCCTCCTGGCCAGTCTGAGGGTCCCCTGGAAGCTCGCGGCGCTGCTCTGGCTCTGCTTTCGCTACCTGGAGCTGGTCGGATCTGACCTGGAGAGGACCACGTCGGCGATGGCCCTCAGGGGAGGGAGGATATCCGCCACCCCCTCTGGGCTCAGGGATCTTACCCTCCTCGTCTCCAGGGCCCTGGACGAGTCCCAGAGGAGGGCCCAGAGGGTGGCTGAGGCGGCCGAGATGAGGGGCTTCAACGAGCTGGCCTGGAGGGAGGTCTCGGGGAGGAGGATCGCGCCACCACACCCCAGCTCCGGGGACGGCGGTGATCTCCTCCCACTGCGAGGCCCTCTTCGACCTCTTCGACGAGGAGGTGGAGCTGGGGAAGGATCAGCACACCAGGTCCCACGAGAGGGGCGTTCCGGCCTCCACGTCGACCCTGGCCCTCCTCCCCAGCACCAGGGGGAGGAACCTGGGGTGAAGCCCGTAGCCAGGCCTGATGGACCTCACGTTCTCCTCGGTGAAGAACTCACCCGCCCTGACGTCCTTCACCACGTAGAGGGAGCGGGCGAAGCTCCTGGACCTCATCTGCCTCTCGGTGAGCCCGTACCTCCTCTCACCCAGGGCCTTGAAGGCCTCCCTCACCGCCCTGGCCATGGCGGCGAACTCGTCCGGCTCCATCGAGAAGTCGGCGTCCGGACCGCCCAGGGACCTATCCAGCACGAAGTGCTTCTCTATCAGCACCGCCCCGTAGGCCACCGACAGCACCGGCACCACCTGCCCCAGGGTGTGGTCCGAGAGCCCCACGGGAAGCCCGAAGGTCTCCCTCAGGGTGGCTATGTGCCTCACGTTCGCCTCCTCCAGGGGAGTCGGGTAAGCGGAGACGCACTTGAGCAGCACCACCTGACCGTTGCCCACCCTCCTGCAGGCCCCTATGGCCTCCTCTATCTCCGAGAGGGTGGCTATCCCGGTGGATAAGATCATCGGCTTGCCCTTGGAGGCCATGTACTCTATCAGGGGCACGTCGGTGATCTCGAAGGAGGCCACCTTGTGGAGGGGGGTGCCGAGCTCCTCCAAGAAGTCCACCGCCGTCCTGTCGAAGGCGGTGGAGAAGCAGCCTATCCCCAGCTCCTTGGCCTCCTCGAAGAGGCGAGCGTGCCACTCCCACGGGGTGAAGGCCTCCCTGTACAGCTCGTACAGGGACCTCCCGTCCCAGATGGTCCCGCCCTTTATCAGGAAGTCCTCCTTCCTTGAGTCTATGGTCAGGGTGTCCGCCGTGTAGGTCTGAAGCTTCACCGCATCGGCCCCAGCCTTGGCCGCCGCCCTGATGGTCCTCAGGGCCAGGTTCAGGTCGCCCAGGTGGTTGGCCGAGATCTCCGCCACCAAGAGGGGCGGATTCCCATCTCCCAGCTCTCTCCCGAAGATCCTCAAATCCCACACCCCCCGAAGGCGTCCTCGCCGAGCGCGATGGTGATATGATAGCACAAGGCCCTTAACCCCTGATAACAGGAGGTAGTTCTGCATGGTGGAACTGAAGGAAGTGAGGGAGGCCCTGAGCAGGATCAGGAGGTACGCCAGCAAGACCCCTCTGGTTCGCTCCTCCGCCCTCTCCGAGGTCTGCGGGGCCAGGGTGAGCCTCAAGGCCGAAAACCTCCAGAAGACCGGCTCCTTCAAGGTGAGGGGTGCCTTGAACTTCCTCCTCTCCATGGGCGAGGAGGAGCTGAGGAGGGGGGTGATCACCGGCTCCTCCGGGAACCACGGCCAGGCCCTGGCCTACGCCGCCAGGGCGGTCGGGAGCTCGGCGGTGGTGGTCGTCCCGGAGGACGCCTCCCCCGCCAAGACGGAGGCCATAGAGGGATACGGCGGCAGGGTGATCAGGTTCGGCTTCACCTCCAGCGAGAGGATAGGGAAGGCCATGGAGATAGCCGAGGAAGAGGGCAGGACCTTCGTCCACCCCTTCGACGACCCCAGGATAGTGGCCGGCCAGGGGACGGTGGGGCTCGAGATCCTCGAGGACGCCCCCGAGACGGAGATGATCCTCGCCCCCATAGGGGGAGGGGGTCTAATCTCGGGGATAGCCGTGGCCGCCAAGGGGTTGAACCCCAGGGTAAAGGTGGTGGGCGTGGAGCCCGAGGCCAGCAACTGCGCCTACCAGTCTCTAAAGGCCGGGAGGATAGTCGACGTGGGGCTTCCCAGGACCATCGCCGACGGGCTGAGGACCAGCAAGCCCGGAGAGCTCCCCTTCTCCATCATGAGCAGATACCTGGACGACGTGACCCTGGTCTCGGAGGAGGAGATCGAAAAGGCCGTCCTCTTCCTCCTCCAGAGGTGCAAGCTGCTGGTCGAGCCCTCGGGGGCCGTAACGGTGGCCGCCCTGCTCTTCGGCAAGGTCAGGGCCAGGGGCAAGGTGGTGGCGGTCCTGAGCGGCGGCAACGTGGCCAAAGAAACTCTGCTTAACCTCTTATCCGCTCAGGCCTGATATAATTAAAACAGACCCAAGAGGGAGGTGATGGCATGGAGGAGAGGAAGGGGATCGTCAGGTTCAAGGGAAGGGAGCTCACCCTCGTCGGGAGGCCCGTCGGGGTGGGGGACAAGGCCCCCGACTTTTCCGCCCTGGACCAGGACCTAAGGGAGGTCAGGCTCTCCGACTTCGCGGGCAAGGTGGTCCTGATAAGCTCCACCCCATCCCTGGACACGCCCGTCTGCGACATGCAGGCGCATCGATTCAACGACGAGGCATCTGGCCTCCCGGAGGACGCGGTGGTGATCAACGTAAGCATGGACCTCCCCTTCGCCATAAAGAGGTTTTGCACCACCGGGAAGGTGGACAGGATCAAGACGCTGTCCGATCACCGGGAGGCCTCCTTCGGCCTCTCCTACGGGCTTCTGATAAAGGAGCTTCGGCTGCTGGCCAGGGCTGTCCTGGTGGTGGACAGAGAGGGGGTCGTGAGATACCTCCAGATAGTCCCGGAGATCTCCGAGCACCCCGACTACGACAGGGCCATGGAGGAGTTGAGGAAGCTCCTCTAGACGGCAGGAAAGGACCGGATGAAGCGGAGGTGAGCTGGCGGTGAAGCACTGCGACCTGGTGCAGAGCGGCGACTGGAAGGGGGAGAAGCACGTCCCCGTCATCGAGGCCCCCGCCAAGGTCAAGGCGGGCGAGCGCTTCGAGGTGAGGGTCTCGGTGGGCAAGGAGATACCCCATCCCAACACCACGGAGCACCACATCAGGTGGATAAAGCTCTCCTTCAAGCCGAAGGACGACAAGTTCCCCTACGAGGTGGCCCACTTCGACTTCTGCTCCCACGGCGAGGCCGTGGCCGGGGCCAACCAGGGCCCAAGCCACTGCGAGCCCTTCGCCTCGGTCCAGATGAAGGTCAGCAAGCCCGGGACCCTTCTGGCCCTATCCTACTGCAACATCCACGGCTACTGGGAGAGCAGCGCGGAGCTCGAGGTGGAGTGAAAAAGGAGGGGGGATGGGCTAATCGCCCATCCCCCCTTTTCGCCCCGGGGCTAGAAGGCCCTGGGCACCTAACGTCCCCTCAGGTCCCTGGCGAGGGAGAGGAGGTCGTGGAGGACCGCCTGGGCCGTGGCGGTGGCCCCAGCCCCGGGCCCCTTAACGAAGACCTCTCCCAGCGTCTCGGTCCTGAAGGATATGGCGTTCTCGACCCCCCTCACGTGGTAGAGCATCTCCTCGGGCCCCACCAGGGTGGGGGCGACGCTGGCCCTGACCGAACCGCCCTCCCTGGAGACCTCCACCAGGAGCTTGTACCTCTTCCCCTGGGAATGGGCCTCCTCCACCGTCTCGTGGCTCAACCCCGATATCCCCTTCCTGGGCACCTCCTCGGGCCTAAGCCCCGCACCGAATATCACGTGGGAGAGGATGAGGGCCTTGGCCAGGGCGTCGAACCCCTCCACGTCGGCGGTGGGGTCGGCCTCGGCGTATCCGAGCCTCTGGGCCTCCCTGAGGGCCTCGGCGTAGGAGAGCCCCTCCTCCATCCTGGTGAGCACGTAGTTGGTGGTCCCGTTGAGGATACCGCGGACGGACTCTATGTGGCTACCGGCGAGCTCCCTCTGGGCCATCTCCAGCACCGGGGTCCCCGACATCACCGTCCCCTCGAACTTGAGGTGAAGGCCCCTCGAGCAGGCCAGCTCCTTCAGCTCCCCGTATCTTAGCGCTATGGGGCCTTTGTTGGTGGTTATGGCGTGCTTTCCCGACTCCAGGGCCCTCCTGAGGTGGGAGTAGCCGGGCTCACCGTCGGACAGGTTGGTGGGGGTTAGGTCTATCACCACGTCCACCGCCGGGTGGGAGGCGAGCTCCATCCCCGGGAGCCCCCCAGCGCCCGTGGCCTCTCCCAGGTCCACGCCGGACTCGGCGGCCCTGAGGCACCTCTCCAGGTCCAGGCCCCGCTCGTCGAAGGCGTTGCCCCTGGCCACGTCGGATATCCCCACCACCCTCACAGGCCTGCCGAAGGCCTCCTCCAGGAGATCCCTGCGCCTGAGGAAGAGGGAGGCAAAGCCCCTGCCCACCACGCCGAAGCCTATCACTCCCAGGCCCAAAGCCCTCATCCCACGCACCTCCAAGACCCCTTTTGCGCGATTATATCAGCTATCCCGCCCCACCCCAAAGAGCATCTCCCTGTAGCGCGGGAAGGGCCAGACGTCTTCGGCCACCAGGAGCTCCGAGGCATCGCAGAGGGCTCTGACCCCCTCCATGGCGGGGAGCACCTCCTCGGTCATGAGGTGGGCCCTCCTCTCCACGTCCTCCTCGCAGAGGCTCCTCCTGAGCGCCCCCTCCAGCTCCGAAAGCTTGAGGAGCAACGACTCGGCCAGGTCCCCCACCCTCGACAGGGACGACCTGAGGGCGTCGAAGCTCCCAAGCCCCTCCAGGGCCTCCAGGGCGTCCCTCTCGAGCCTGACCTGCCTCATGAGGGCAGGGAGGACCCCCTCGCGGACCATCCTGGAGAGCACATCCACCTCTATGGCCATGGTCTTGCAGTACTGCTCGAGCTTTATGTGGTGGAAGGCCCAGACCTCCCTCCGGGACAGGACGCCGCTCTCCTCGAAGAGCCTCAGGTTCTTCTCCGCCAGGTAGTAGGAGAGAGCCTCGGGGGTGGTCCTGGCTATGGGAAGGCCCCTCCTGGCCGCCTCGGCGTGCCAGGCCGGGTCGTAGCAGTTGCCCTCGAACCTCACCCTGTGGGTGCGCTCCAGGACCTCCTTCATGGCGGATATGGAGGCCTCCTCCACCTCCATGCCCGAGGCCATCTTGGCCTCTATCCTCGAGGCCATCTCGTCTATGGCCTTTGCCCAGGAGATCGCGAGCGCCTTGAGGGGGGTGCCCAGCGAGGCCGGGGCGCCCACCGCCCTGTACTCGAACTTGTTGCCCGTGAAGGCCACCGGGGCCGTCCTGTTCCTGTCGGTGTTGTCCCTGACTATGGCGGGCAGCCTGTCCACCCCCAGCTCCATCCAGCCGCCCTTCTTGATGTCCCTGTCGTAGCTGGACTCCACGTTGTCCAAAACCGAGGAGAGGACGTGCCCCAGGTAGACGGATATTATGGCCGGAGGCGCCTCGTTGCCCCCCAGCCTGAACATGTTCCCGTAGGAGGCCACCGAGGCCCTCCACAGGTCCCCGTAGGAGTTCACCGCCTCCAGCAGGGTGCAGATCAGGGCCAGAAACTGCAGGTTCCTCCTCGGGTTGGAGGAGGGAGAGAGCAGGTTCCTCCCCTCCGAGTCCACCAGGGAGAAGTTGGTGTGCTTACCGCTCCCGTTGAGGCCGGCGAAGGGCTTCTCGTGGAAGAGCACGGCGAGCCCCCTCGACTCGGCCACCTTCCTCATCACCTCCATGGCCAGGTGGTTCTGGTCGGAGGCCAGGTTGGCCTCGGCGTGCCAGGGGGCGAGCTCGAACTGCCCTGGGGCGACCTCGTTGTGCCTGGTCCTCGCCGCTATCCCAAGCCGCCAAAGCCTCTCCTCCACCTCCTCCATGAAGGAGAGCACCTGGGGTCTTATGGAGCCGAAGTAGTGGTCCTCCATCTGCTGCCCCTTAGGTGGCATGGCCCCCATCAGGGTCCTTCCGCAGATCGCCAGGTCCAGCCTCCTGCGGAGGTGGGATCGATCTATGAGGAAGTACTCCTGTTCGGGCCCCACCGTCATCCTGACCCACTTGACCGTCCTGTTGCCGAAGAGCTTCAAAAGCCTCATGGCAGCCCTCTCGAGGGCGGAAAGGGCCCGAAGCAGGGGGGTCTTGGTGTCCAGCACCTCCCCGTTGTAGGAGATGAAGACCGAGGGTATACAGAGGATCTTGCCCTTCTCGCCCTCCATCAGGAAGGCCGGGCTGGTGGGGTCCCAGGCGGTATAACCCCTGGCCTCGAAGGTGGTCCTTATCCCCCCGGAGGGGAAGCTGGAGGCGTCGGGCTCCCCCTGAACCAGCTCGTCGCCCGAGAAGCTCTCGACGGGGTTGCCGAAGAGGTCCAGCTTCAAGAAGGCGTTGTGCTTCTCCGCGGTGGCCTCCGTCCTCGGGTGGAACCAGTGGGTGTAGTGGGTGGCCCCCTTCGAGACAGCCCACTCCCTCATGGCGTTGGCCACCACCTCGGCGAGCCTCTGGTCCATCCTCTCCCCCTCGTCCACCACCTTAAGGAAGCGCTCGTAGGCCTCCGGCGGCAACATCTCCTTCATCCGGTTCCGCCCGAAGACCAACTCCCCGAATACCTCCATGGCGAAGCTCCTGGCCAACTCCACCACCTCCCGAGGTTATGTTAAACCATCCCTCCGATTTTTGCAATAGGAATCCCGACCACAAACGCTTTTAAAGCCAAAAACACATGCATGATTCCGGACAGGAATCTGATAAAATCGGACCGTCCATTGAAAAGGCCCCAGACGGGTTTCGTCTGGGGCCTGCGGGTGGCGGCGCTGGCGCTTAGCCTCAGGCGGGCGCTATGGCCCTGGTGCCCCTCCTCTCGTCCGCCTCGAGGCGCGACAGGGTGGACTTGATCTCCTCGAGCATCCTCAGGAGCTGCTGGGAGATCTCCTTGGCCCTCCTGAGGGCCCTCTCGGCCCCTTGCCTGTCCCCTCTCTCCACGGCGGCCAGGGCCTCCTTGCCCTGGGCGTGCAGCTCGGCGTGGGGGGCATCCAGGTCCTTCCAGATCGAGGCTATCTCGGGGAGGTCGAAGTGGACCACGTGGTAGAACCTGCCGAAGCCGCACATCCGGTGGTCCACCTGGAGGGGGGCCAGCTCCATCCTGGAGACGATCTCCTCCAGGGAGGAGACCCACTTCCTGTGGGCCTCCATCGCCGCGTCCACCACGGGAATCAGCTCGCCCGGCTTGAGCCTGTAGCGCCTGACCTCCAGCGACCTGAAGAGGGTGGACAGCACCTCCATCATCTTGACGTCCAGGTCCCTTAGCTCATCCGAAGCGACCCCGAACCCCCTGGACCTCTCGGCCATCCTGGAGGACAGGGCGCTGAGCTTCTCGGCCTCCTCGCCCAGGCTCCTCATGGCCGTCCTGACCTCGGAGACGGAGTTTCGCACGTGCGAGGACGCCTCGCCCACCTCAGCCAGGGCGGAGGATAGCTTCCCCATGAGGTTCAGGCTCTCCTCCATGGCCCCGAAGACCGGGTCCACCATCGACCCCATCGACCTGGTGGACTCGAGCGTCCCCTTTATGCTCCTGTCCCCCTCCTGCGCCTTCCCCTTCACGCTCTGGGCGAAGCGCCTCATCTCCTCCA
>CAYRKT010000021.1:18243-23978 GCA_964425005.1 uncultured Synergistia bacterium | reverse complement strand
CCGCTCCTTTCTTTCCGATGGTTAACGGCTTTGGCTTTTTATCTAAGTGGCAACCCTGTTGCCTTTTTACAAGGTCGTTTATAATGTTTTACATGGCACTCAGGACCAACGCTCTCCCGGTTCCTACCCATGACCATCTTTCATCCATCATTGCCCAGAAAAGGTTCATTTCCGATAATAGCGATGTCAACGGCGGCTACATATGGAATGCCAACAACCCCCAACCCCACGAGCCTATAGAGAACTTGACTACTGCTCAGGTGGAGTATTACTTTTTGAGCATAAACAAAGTAAACTTTGTAGGAAACCCTCCTCTTTTTGCTAACCGCTCTCGTTCGGTCGTGAAAAACTCCGATGACCCTTTTTACTCTCAAAACGGATACCCCAACCCGCCCGTTGGTGGAATTTTTAGAGGGATATCTCAAGACGGCTCCCTGGGAACTGGGAACTTTCTTGAAATAACTCCTTCCTATTTCATCGTCAAAAACGCCATAACTACCTCTAACCTTGAGCTTGCTGAGAAGATAGCCCAGTTTATTGACTGGATGACCGTTGATTCTTCTTTTTTCGGTACCCCGATAAAGCTTGTAGCCGGAATTGCCAGGTTTGAAAACGGTTCTTGGAGGAAGATTACTGATACCGTACTCCTAAGGAACATCGCTTGGGCGGCTACTGCATATTATGAACTCTTCTCTGCCACCTTCAACACTCAGTACCGTGATAAAGCGAGGAACCTCCTTAAGACCGTTGCTTTGGCACTAAACGTTAACAGGAATAGGGTGGGTTTGGGTGAGGTTCCCAGCTTCCTAGCTTGGGCTCCTCCACATGCTTTTGTGTCTCACAACTCCTCTCACACCCTAACCTGGAACCGCTGGACTATAGAACACATGGCGGCCATCTCACTTCTTCTAGAAAAGGCCATTTCTCTAGAAGGCACCCAGTTCCAAGTCCAAGACTGGCAGGGAAACTCAGTAACCTTGGAACAGATGGCTAGTGGTTTGGGCTCTTTCGTGGACGCTATTTTTGAGTATCCCTATATAATGCGTGATACCAATCCTAATGCTCCCTACCTTCCATACCAGTTTATCTTCAATCAAGCTTGGTTCCAGAACCCGAAGTATTTCGTTGGGGTCAACTTTGACTGGACTGAGGAGTCTGGTTCCTTGTATTCCCAATCTGGTTGGTGGATAGGAGACCTTGAGCTTTGGGGTATCTGGGGAATGCTTATCTTAAAGCGTCTTGGCTACACTTCCTCCCCCGTCGAGTCCTTCCTCTGGGATTGGCTCAGGCTACCCCCTGGGGACTATCTGTGGCATGACAGGTACGATTTTTGGGGCAACCATTTGGATCACGACCCTTCCATCTCAACCGCTTTTACCGCTTTGTATGGTATTTGCTTGAGGGAGGGTTTTAGTCCTCAACCTCCTCCTCCAAGGGCAAAGTATCAGGTCCAGTCTGGAGGAATACTTACCATTACCACAGATAAGAAGAGTGTTATACCAATAATCCGCACCCCGGACGGTCAGGTGTTGCAGTACTCTCAGATTGCCCCCTCTCCCACCACCCGTGGGTATGTTTACCGCTACGAGCTACCAAGCAACCTTTACTACGTCATTTCTGAGGAAACTTTCTCTACTGACTTCATGACCCCAGCGCCGTGAGCTTTAGGGTAAGGATTTGATATCGGAGATTATGGGGTAGATGTAGGAGATGCCTGGTATCTCCTCTGGCCGTCCGGCCACCACTCCCCACACGCACGGTTTTCCTCCCTCCATCTTGAACACCCCGGCTCCAGAGGCCCCTTTCTGAACGCTAAAGCTGACTACCAAAAGCCCGTTGGCTGGCCTTCTTGGATTGGCTGGAAAGTTTGCCACTCCAGAAAACTTACCCGAAAGCAATACAGGCTCTATACCAGCAGGCCCGGCCCAGGACCACACCTCTTCCCCCGTCCTTGGTAGCTCCTTACATACAGGAACACTCCGAAGCTTGCTCTCCTGTGGTAGCCTGAACAGGGCAAAGTCTCCCTCTTTCCACCTTTCAGGTCCAAAATATTTCTCTCGTAGCAGTTCTACTTTCACGCCTCTTTGCGTCAGAGAGTTTCTTTCCACATAAAACCTGTCAAGGTTTTTTACCTCCGTAAGGCAATGCCCGGCGCTTACCAGAACCCTTTCTCCCAGTTCTGTGGTAGCCGTTCCTGTGCATATGGGTATCGCCCCTGCCCAGATGAGGCTGGAGCTAGCCTTCGTTTCCCTGTAGCCTTCTTCCAGGCTCATTCCCTGCTCTTTTACACCACAGCTTGTAAGGAGGGTTGCTAATAACCCCAGGATTAGCGGGAGCAGAAACAAATTTCTTCTCATAAATGTTTCTTTAAACCCGAAATCTATGGACCACCTTCTTGCTGTGACGGAGGTGGAGTAACCTCTATTACCTTTATAGGCTCGCAAGTTCCGTAGAGAAGTATTCTGAACACTATTCTTCTTATCTCCTTTACCTCTCTTGGGAACATTATTACCGGGTATCTAATCTCTACTGGCATGCTCAGGACAGAAAGCGAGCCCAGTTCTGTTGGGTTTATTCTGTAGCTAATGCTTGAGTCCAGTATTGAATACTGCATTGAAAACTGAAAATCGGTGTCTTCTATCTCCACCGTGAACTCTTGGGTAAGCGTCAGGGTGCGTAGAAGTATCGCCTCCTCCAAGTCTTCGAGCATTGACATGTCGTTGGAAACAATATTGTAGTCTATGCCAACCTTGGCATAAGGAATAGCCTTTACCACCACATAGTGTTCCTCTGGCGTTCCAGGCTTTACTCTTCCAGGTATGTTCTTCGGCCTGTCTATCTCTGGGCTTATAGTGTTCCTAGTAAAAAAGTAGCTCCACCACTTCCCCTTATTCATGAGGGCATCAGCACCCCTCCCTGCCTGAGACTGGTGCTTTAGAAGAACTCTGCTTATTAGGTCTTCAACTTCAGTAGTGTAGTGGTCTCCTATAGAACTAGAAGAGGCTGGGAGAAACCGGAAAAACTCCCCAAGCTTCTGAGATATGTGAGAAACAGTTGTCCCTATAGCCAGACTGGTCGTCATAAGAAGATTATAGGTCAGAGTATTGGCTCAAGAATGTGTACAAAGAAAGACCTTGTTCTTGAGGCATCTTGGACGACCCTGGTCACTTTTAACTCAGAAATCCTGCCTCCTGGTATATGGACCCGCACCTTGGTTCCCAGGGGGAGTAGCTTGTTGTATATACCCCTTTTTTCCGTGTCAGTAGTACCTGGGTCGTTCGTTGAGTTGCCTACTCTAGCCTTGTCTGGCTGAATTAGACCAGCTATGAACATCCACCCAGTATCGTCTGGCTGTTGCCTGTACTCCACGTAAGAACCAGAAGTGGGGTATATGCTCTGTGGCCTCTCCTGGGGGTAGAAAAACTCACAGTAGAAACCTAGCTTGGGGCCAAGCTTTTCTATAAGATTCTTTCCCAGCCTCCCCATTAACTCATCTACCACGTAAAGTACGTTTTTTGAGGTATCAGGCACTCTTTACCGCTTGAGACCTAAAGCTTTTCTTTTTCTCATGGTTCTAAACCTTTTGAACTTGGCCTGTGCTATCTTTCTCTTGAGCTTTATTTTCCTTTTTCTCGCCGCTCTCATTAGCTTTATCTTTTCCATACCAGAAACTCTCATACACCTTCCGTTTTTGAAAATCTTACCTGGAGGACACTTCGGCTTTAGTCTCTTCTTCCCTCCTCTTAGCGAGCGTACAAAGGTTCCTCCACCAGGTATTCTTTTTCCTGGAAATGCGCCTGGCCTGAACCAGGACCCACCGGAGGGGCCTTTTCTCCTGGCCTCCTCAACCATCTTTATTGACTCTATGAGGACAATGGCCCTTTCAACTAACCTGCCTCTGCCTGTAAGCATAGGAACACCTCCTTACTTCCTAGGCGGGCGTCCTCTACGAACCTTCTTGTCCTCAGCCTCCGTAGTAGTGTTCTCTTCTTTTTCCTCTACAGGCTTTTCCTCTTCCACAGGCCCGGCAACCCTCTCCTCTTTATCGCTTTCCTCTTTTCCTTCGTGGGCCTGGACCTTTTCTTCCGGTTCTTCTTCTACCAGAAGACCGAGGGCCTTAAGGTACTCTTTCTCAAGCTCTTTTACTCTTTTTTCTACTTCAATTGCTTCAACCTCGTCTTTTACCAGTATTCCGTAGACAGATTTCAAGGCTATCACCACTAACCTAGCAGACTTGGTCTACCAGTATTTTACACTCTACGTCATTATGCTCCTTTTTAGACAAAGAGGAACCTAAAGCTCTGGCTAAATATTTCCATCTCGCCCCACCTCGCTTCCTCAAACTCCAAGCTCACGGCTAGAGCATCGCTGGTGCCGTTGGCGTCAACATGGCTTACCTCAACCCAGTAGGCAAAGTCTTTGGCCGCACGTACTATGTTTATCACTCTGTGTATCGGCTCGTTGGCAATCAAGGACACGTATACCTTCTTTCCATCTGCTAACCCCAAGTTTTTATTGTTCGTCCCCACCACCCGGTTTCTAGTGAAAGCTATCCCCTCTTCACATATTTTTTCGTTTCTCAGCACTTCTTCTATTTCTTCACCACGTTCCACAGGTCCAAAGAAATAGTATTCCCCGCTATCAAGCCTTTTTAGTTTTTCTGGATTTATCTTTCTTATGATCTCTTCTTTTAGTTGTTCCTCGTAACCCCTTCTAGCTACCAGCACCCCGCTTGAGGGAACGTTGCCCCTCAACTCAAACGAAGCCGATGCTATAGCTGATAGCCTTATTTCCCTTTCGGCCAGCTTCCTGCTCTCCATCCCTTTTGACACCTCCTTACTTTTATACCATAGCACTTTACTGTCCACTTGTGTATCATGAGGTTGCTATGAAGAGAGTTCTTACTTCAGTAAATGACCTTATATCCGCTAACGTCAGGTGGGCTATTGCCAACCGCTGGGCCGTGGAGCTTGGAGATGAATTTCCCAATCTCCCGCCATTTGACCGTTTCTTTCCGGCGGAAACTGTTGATGAGAAGATAAGCAACGTCAACGACGGCCAGTTTACGATCGGGCACCACCAGTTTCGCTACCCTCAAGACAGGATTTCTAAAGAGCTTTCAATAACTTTTTTAGACGATGACAGGTTTTCTCTCATGGAAACCTTCCGTGCATGGATGGACGAACTGGTTCCTCCTTCTAAAGGGGTTCTTGGTTTGCTGAAGGAGTATGCCAGGACCATAAGGGTCTACAGGTACGGCTGGGAAGGCTCCGGTAACAGGCGGATTGTTACCGATGCTCGGGAGTATCTGGTCTACCCCTCTGGGATGATAACCTATTCTGGCTCCCAGTCCCCAGAGTTTATAAGGTTTACTATCGAGCTTGCAGTTTTGAGGGACAAGATTATATAGAGCGTCTTGGTGTCTTGCGGCTTTAATGCATAAGCCCTTCCCGGCCTCTAATCCAGGAAGGGCTTATTTGGCTCTCTATCTAGCGTTTGCTAGAGTTGGACATAACCGAGAACAACTACTCTTATTGCGTTGTTCCCAGGAGCCGGGTAAGCTTCCACCTGTATTGTGTCATCGTCTACTACCTTGACGCCAAGTTCTATTTCTTCCCCAGAAGATACCTCGTATGCTCTTACTACCACGGACTTAGTTCCCAATCCGTGGTCAATGTTGAACTGGTTGGCCGTTCCGTTCCCTATTAGAGTGCTGAAAGCATAGACGCCGTCTT
>CAYRKT010000021.1:0-18143 GCA_964425005.1 uncultured Synergistia bacterium | reverse complement strand
CAGAGCTTTGTATGAGTTGCTGGAGGCTCTGAACCTGGCCCTGAAGGTACTGGAGGTTGACGGCGTCCCTGGCGTCTACTGGGTCAGCGAGGTTCTTTACCCTGTTCACTCCTAGGAAGTCGTAGTCACGAGCTACTTTTCTTGCTGGCATGTGTTTCTACTTCTAACCTAATGTGGTATTTCTACTTACTATAGTCTACCACGTGGCTAACTCCCTATTGCTATTATAGTACGAGCCACCATTGTCTAAAATGTGTTTGTATGAGCGATGCCTATGAAGAGAAGGAGATTAAGGACGAGCCGCCTACTCTGGGAGAGCTACTTAAAGGTAAGACAAAAAGAGAGATTTACTCAATAGTGGCCCGCTTGTTGGGTTACGAGGACATACCACCGGAGATAGACACCTTTCTTTCCGATTCGGCCTACCTCGGGGATGTTTTGGATGGTGGCAAAGCGGTTTACGAATACTGGAAAGCCGCTCTTCGCACCATATATCCAAACCCTTTTGAAAGCCCTTTCCTAGAAGTGGTAGCAACTGGTGCCATTGGCATTGGTAAGACCACCCTGGCTAAAGTTGGGTCTAGCTACGACATATCGAAGATGCTACTTCTTTCAAATCCACACAGGAACTATGGGCTCATCTCTACTCAGAAGATAGAGTACGCCATCATAAATGCCACCATGACCCTCGCCCGTTCGGTTATTTACGATGAGCTTATAGAGTGGTGGCGTCTCTCTCCGTTCTTCTCTTCTTTTATGAGAAAGAACAAATCTCAGGATACCCTATTCCCTAAGCGGATAAACATAGTTTCTGGCTCACGTCCGAGCCACTTCATAGGCCGGGCCATTTTCGGTGCCATACTTGACGAGATGAACTTTCAGGATAAGGTGGAAAACCAAGCCTACGAGAACTACACTAATGTCCTTCGCCGCCTCAAGTCCCGCTTTGGCACCTCAAAGTACCTTCCCGGACACCTGTGGCTACTTTCGTCAAAGCGTAGAGATAGCGATCCTTTGCAAGTCCACATAGAGAGAAGCCGTAATGATCCGTCTACGGTCATTTTTGATGCGGCCCTTTGGGAAGTAAAGAAGGAAAAGCTCAACCTTTCTGGAAAGTACTTTTACGTCTATGCCGGGGACAACTCAAGAGACCCGTTCATAATAGGGGACAACTATGACCACAAGCTTCATTACAACTTAGATGAATCTCGTATCGTCAGAGTTCCTGTGGAGTTCCGCAAAGACTTTGAAAAAGACATATTTAACGCAATCCGGGACTTGGCGGGCATATCTGTCCAAGGGGTTCACAAGTTCATTCCTAGTGTTGAGGCCATTTCATCAGTTATGACCGGAAAGAACATTGTTGATAAAGAGTACCTTGAGGTGGACTTCTACGACAAGGAGCCGATAATGACTTTCATTCTGCCCAATATAGAGAGAGTAAAAAATCCTATACTACCTAACTCTCCAAGATTTATCCACCTGGACCTGGCGCTGACCAAGGACTATGTTGGCATTGCTTCTTCTTTTGTTATGGACTACGTGCAAACGGTAAGGGAGGACGAGAGCGGTATACAGACAGTTGTTAAGGAGCCTATAGTGGTTGTTGAGTGGGTGATCTACATAAAAGCTAAGACTAACCAGGAGATACCGCTGAACAAGGTCAGGGATTTTATTCTTGATTTGAGGCGTTTAGGCTACCCTATAGCGGCTACCTCAGCAGACGGCTACCAGTCTGCCCTCCTGTTGCAGGACCTTACACAGGCCGGGCTCAAAACTCAGGTAGTTTCTGTGGATCGGGATTACAACCCTTATCTTAACCTGAAGAGGATGATATACGAAAAGCGTATTGTTTTGCCAAAATCTGAACGGCTTAAGCGTGAGCTTATGGACCTCATTGACACGGGGAAAAAAGTGGACCACCCGGTAGACGGTTCTAAGGACGGTGCAGACGCCGTTGCTGGTAGTGTCTGGCTGGCTACCAATAGCGGCTACTCCAAGCAAAACCCTCTCCTTTCCTTGTCCTCACTATCAGAGGAAGCTATAATGGAAATAGCTTTGGGCTATTGACACCGTTCTGTGCCACTTTTAGGTATTTAAGTTCAACATGAGGAAAAGAAACTCTGAAAAGGGCCAATCACCTTCTCTGATTAAAGATGTCTTCGACGGGTTCCTGGTTAAGGTGCTTCCAGCTGAGGAGCCCGCACCTCTGGATGTTGTCTTTGACCAGAACAAGCTCCTTGAGAGCGTAAGCAAGCTTAAAAAGGGAATGAACAATGTCTTGGGGATACTTGAAGGTGTTTACTTTTTGCCTGATGGGTACTCCCGAAACAAGCGCTTTTACCCCAGGGAGCTTTGGGAAAACGTTATCAGAAACATGGAGCCTGTGCTTCGCTCTAAAGGGGTTCTCGGCACCTTAGAACATCCCATGAAGGAAGAGGACGCCCACCCCCGGCACGCTTCTCACGTGCTAAAGCGACTCTGGATCGGAGAGGATGGCAATGGGTACGGAAAATCCTATCTCTTGAACACCCCTATCGGTTCTCTTGTTTACATACTTGGTTCAGCCACGGATGAAAACGGAAACCCCCTGGTTCCGCTTTACATGTCTTCCCGTGGTCTTGGCAAGATAAGCGGATATACCAGGGATGGTTATGAAGTTGTTGATCCCAAGACTTATATACTGCAGACTTTTGACGTGGTGCTTGATCCAGGATTTATAGAGGCTAAACCGGACTTTGTTGGCGTCGTCGAGTCTGTTTTGCCTGAGGTTATTGAGATGGAGGACAGGCCGGAGTCCTTCTTCATTTCACTTGCCGAATCTTTGGAAAGAAATGACCTTTCTCTGGATACTGTTGAGGGGGAAATAGCGATATCTACCCCTCTAGACGCCAGGGTGTCCGGGTTTATGGAGCAAGCTAGTGTGTACGAATCTGCTACCCAAAGCCCAAGCCCTTCTTTTGCGGCGAAGAAGAAGCAAGAAGAGGAGGAAAAGCAGGCCATTCAGCTTCCCTTTGAGGAAGTGTCTTCCGAACTTTCAGAGGAGGACCTGCGATACCTGCACTCAGTTGTAGAGAAAGCTGAAGTCGTTGGTGTTAAGGCCGAAAGAAGCGTTAGCGGGGAAAGGCAGGCCCACGAACCTCCTTTGTCTCCTTCACCTGTCTACGAGGAAAACCAGGTTGCCTTTAGGAGACTAGCCTCTTTAGTTGAGTCCTTGAAGGCTGAGGTCGAAGCTCTCAAGGCTGAAGTTTTGGCACAGTCTTTGGGGATTGATTATGATAAGGCCAGAAAGCTACTTGAGTTTAATGGCTATAGCCTAGAAAAAGCGAAAAGGGAAGGTCTTAGGGCGCTCAAGGGACAAGTGAGGAAGAAGGCAAGGCACTCTTCAGACCTGGACCTTTCCAGGGTTCCAGTTCTCGAAGCAAGAGATGAGGTTTCTAGGGGAGAGCCCGAAGACCTGGCCCTGCTTACCTCAATCTTTGGCCGCTTTGAATGACCTCTGGAGGATAAGCCATGCTCCCAGTACCAGGAGTTCCGGGAACGAGGCTCAACCCAAAGCTTTTTGACAGGCGCATAAGAACGGCTTTGGGCTTGAGCATAGACGAGCCTAAAGTCTACTTCCACCAGGGAAATCTTTCTCTTCCTGGTAGAGGTGGCAAGCTTGTTCCGTCTTCTTATTATCAAAGTGAAGCCTACCTCAACCAGCTGTTGGCTTCGGCCCTGTTTAAGTCCGTACAGACCAAGAAAGCGATAAAGTCCTTTCATGATTCTCTTGAGGATTTTTACCTCCTTCGTGTGATAAAGCAGTCTATTTACCACGACGTCTTTTACAAGTTCTTGGATGAGGAAGCCACTCTTTTAGGGTTGCCCATAAAGATAGAGGCTAGTAGCCGAAGAGTTCTTGACAGGATTGTTGGCTACCTTGAAGAGCTTAGAGTGCCTGAGATTGTTAGAGAAATCCTGGATATGACTTTGTATCTCGGAGAGTACCTTCTTTTCTACGATAAAGAAAACTTTCAGATTGACGAAACTCTTATAGACCAGACTTCCTGGCGTGCCGTGTATCAAAGGGGCAGGCTGGCTAAGCTTATCGCCTTTTCCTCAAACCAGGAGATAGACAGATATAGGGAGAATGCTCTCATCTTTCGTATAAAATACCTTCCTTACAAGCTGAATGTTTTGGGGGAAGACGAGTATCCTTTCTACGCCTACATTGGTCAGGGAATAATAGATGTAGGCATACTCAACCTCCTTAACACAATAAGGCTAATGGAATCTCTGATGCCAATCCAGCAAGCCCTTTCAGTCCAGGCTGGGCAACTGGTCTATGTGCGCCTCCCAGAAGCACCATCGGGACCCAAAGAGGGGTTTGATCTGGCCCGCCAGTACGAGCGCTTGCTAAATGCCGCCGTTGAAGTTTCTGCTGGGCAAGGCCCTGTTTCTTATCAGGACATAATCTCCTCAATCGCAAAGTGGAGGGTCATCCCTCTATTCGGCGAAAAAGGAGTTATTGAGCCTAGAGAGCTTCCTCGCCCAGGTCCTATTGACATGCAGGCTCTTGGATACGTAAGGCAGGCTCTCTCTGACGCTATACCTCTACCAGCATCCTACCTTGGTATTCAAGAGCAGAACGAGGACAGAAACAAGCTTGCCCAGTATTACATGCTGATTACTGAGATAAGACGGGGCATTGCTGAGTTTGTTGAACTTGTCATTGAAAAGGCTATTGCTGGCAAGAAGGGTATTTCTGGTGATTACAGGGTTGAGCCTATTCAAGTTTCTGGCATACTGGAAAACCAAATGGGTGACTACTTTGACCTGGCCGCCTTTGTTACCGATGCTATATCCAGGACCATACTCAGCTTAGCGGATATAAAAGACAGATCAGCAGAGTACGTCAACCTTCCCGTTCTTGCACAAGCAGTAAACAGGATATTTGCTCCCCTTACTGGCGGTGAACCAGTTATCTTCCACGAGAAAATAGCATCCGATGAGGGCGGGTTTGAGGAACCTTCGCCACAGCCCGAGGAGGAAGGGCCGGAAGAGCAATCAGAACCATCCTTTGAAGAGGAGCCTGCTGAAGAGTATACTGAAGAGGAGGGGGAGCCTACAGAACAAGAACGGCAGAGCGGGCAAAAGAGTGGTAGTGGTAGAATAGGCTTTGATAGCGGTCTACTCAACCAGCTATTCTAACCTCTTTCCTCCAGTTGTATAATGTTTTGAGTGAGAATAGGTTGTTAGTGTAGCTTGGCATGAAGAAAGATATTGATACTCTCTTTGAACTAAGCGAGTCAGAGGGCGAAAAGCCCGTTGGTGGTGAGCTTGAGCTTAATGTTGTTGAGGCCAAGGAAGGAACCCTTATCCGTCTTTCAGACGGACTCGTCGTGGACCCCGAGGTTCTTCTTTCTATGTTTGAGTCTGTGTCCAAGTTTGAAGAGGAATTTGGTTCCATCGACGAAGCCGCCGAAAAGCTCCGGCTCCTGAGGCGGATTGAGGAGAACCTTGCTCCTCTTGAGGAGCTTGAGGAAACCGTCAACCGCCTTGTGGAAAGCGCTGAGGAGCTTCTTTCCTCATACTCCAAGAACGAACAAAATGAGAGCCTTGGGGATTACTATGACGACAGGGATGAGGCTGGAGGTTTTGGCTTGGAGGACGAGGAAGATGAGGACGATGAGGACGAGGAGGAGATTGATGTTTCTGACCTGACCGTCAAGGAACTCCTCATTCTCCTGCTCCAGATGCTCTCAACTGACGACGATAGCGAGGAAGAGGCAGACCTCGATGTGGACTTCTCGGACCTGGACCTGGCCCGTTTAGGCAATATGAAGGTTTCTGACCTTGTCAGCGCCCTTAAGGAGGGTAAGCTTAGCAAGACTTTGGAGGGGTGCGGTTGTGGCGAAAAGAAGTACGAGGGTACCAGCGTAGATAGCTTGTTTGAGGTGGACGAAGATACTGAAGTCCTTGGCATGGGCCCTGAAACCGCCAACCTTATGCGGGGTGAGGGTGGGGAAGCCAGCCAGGATCGGAAGCAACACGGGGAGAAGGAGGAGGAGGTAGAAGGCGAGGACGAGGAGATGAAAAAGGCTGAGGAGAGCTTTGAGAGTGAAGATTTTGGTGCCCAGCTTTTCAAGCGCCTACTTGAGAGACTGGAAAAGTAAAGTTTGGATTTTGTATAATAGGTTTTGGGCTGGGGACGTAACTTTAGGTGTTTCCTCCTATCTATCTATTTAGGTTCTGAGAAAGTATCAAAATGCTTGGAAGTGTTGTTGACAGCAAGTACATCTATGAAGCTAAGAAGTACGAGCAGGACCCCAAGTTCTCTCCTTACCTGGAGATGGCGGAAAACTTCCGTCAGAAGCTCTACAAGCGGTCCCTGACTCCGTACGACAAGGCGGCCCTTGGGCGGTACATGGAAACCTGGGAGAGCATGCTTCCCCTTTTGGAGGCGGATGCCACCACTCGTGACGCCTTGGGTGATATCATTCGGGCTCGCCTTGGGCTGGTGGCCCTCCAGTACGCTACTCTCCCCATCACGGACTTTGCCTCAGTCCAGCCCCTCTCAGAGGAAGCGGGCGTGGTCTACTACCGGAAGCTGGTGGCTACCACGACCCGTGGGGGAATCACCGCTGGTCAGGAGCTTGGGAACGCCTTTGGTATCCTGAACACCGAGCCTGACTACTACTCTGAGCTTCGGACCGAGACTGTGGCTACCGTGGCTAACCAGACCAACTACACCATCAACCTCCCCGGCCCGGTGCGGAAGCGTCTGGTCAAGGTCCAGGTTGGTGCCACGGCTCGGGGCTTGGACGACGGTGAGGGTGTGATCCTCGGTACTGGCCTCACGGGTACCATTAACTACGACACGGGCCAGCTTACCCTCGTTCTTGACTCTAACGCCGTCAACCTTGGTACTGACGCCATCGTCGTTACCTACCACCAGAACCTTGTGGAGTCCAACAACGTTCCTGGGTTCCGGTGGGAGCTTCGGAGCAAGGTGGTCCAGACCCGGTTCTTCGCTATCTACAGCCAGTTCTCAAGCGTCACTGAGCATATCATCAAGCAACGTTTCGGGCGGCTCTTCGCCGAGGACATCGTCTATGACGCCGTCACTCAGATCAACGCCGCCGTTCTTGGGAACGCCGTCCGCCTGCTCAAGCAGAGCGCCCTCAGCTGGCCTACCTTGACCTGGAGCCAGACCCCGCCTGCTGGTGTGAGCGCCGCTGAGCATCGTCTCACCTTCCTGGACAAGCTTGAGGAAGCCTTGACGGAGATCGGCAAGAGGAGCGGTGCCTCTGCCAGGTCCTTCGTCGTCACGGGCATCCGTGGCCGGGTGATTATGCACACCCTTGGTCTGAAGAGCCAGCCCAAGAACGCTACTGGCCCCTACCTGATCGGCTACTGGGATGGCACTCCTGTTTACTACGCTCCTCCCACGCTCCTTGGCGATGACGAGGTGCTTGTGGGCTACCGTGGCGAGTCTTGGTTCGAGGCTCCTGTGGTCTACGCTCCTTATCTGCCCGTCATGACCGTCCGGGCCTCTGCCTCACCCAACCCCATGCTCCAGAACGTGGTCACCGCTCACGCCGCTGGGTTGGAGGCGGTTGCTCCCGAGTTCGTCCAGCGCATCCAGATCGTCAACTAATCCTAGTTTTCGTGCCCTCCCCTCTCTCCTTCGAGAGAGGGGAGGTTTTTTGACACTCTTCTGTCACATTTCCTTACCCCTCAGTTCTTATTCCAGACGCTTTTTTCTTAGCTTCCTTCTGTAGCACGTGCTTGCCTAACTCACCTGCTTTCGTAGCATATGGTTATGGCAGACTCTTCCTACTACCACTTGTACGTGGCACTTGATGACTACATGCCTTCTCTCTCAAAGGCAACAGTTCTCCACTCGTTTTCAAGTTCTAAAGGAAACACTATAGGCCCGGCAATATCTTCAATACAAAGCGAGCTATCTGAGGATGAGGTGGAGTTCCATCAAGACCTCTACTCTTTAATCAAAGATATTTACGAGAACCCGGAGGATATACAGCTCGGTGCTTCTTTTGCGTTTGAAGAACCATATTGGGAGAAGTTTCTCTTGAAAGAAGGCGAAGTGGAGAGGTATGTTTACGGGCTCCCTTTAGCGGCATCCATAACCGAAAATGGCATTCTCCTGCATTTGGTAGCCACGGACGATCCTCTCAGGTTCCCGTCATATGTAGACATAAGCGCCTCTGCCTACGCCGAGGCCGTCTTCGTTCCCATGCCCGATGACTATACTACTGAGGACAACGAAGCTATCATCGGCGACGATTTTGCCGTTTACCAGATATCAGAAACCGAAAATGGAAAGCCTGTTTTTGGCTACTATCCCTGGGACTTCCACCCCCTGCCTACGATCGTTGCGTACTACTGCAATACCCACGAGATAGGCGGCCCTGTTCTTATAGTTTTGCCCCCGCCTCCGGATGGTGACCTCAGCAAACCTCTTAGGAAGGCTCTTGGTTCCGAAACCCTCGGGTTGTCCGTTCTTGTGGCCTATGCGGATGTGGTGTACGATGATGATGAAGTAGAAGAAGAGGAGGAGTAGCCTCCCCTCCCTCTTCCAACTCCTCCTCTTCTGCACAGCATTAGGAGGGAGATATGATCTACATGCACACCATAGACTGCCTGTGCTACCAGGGTACTAACGCCCTTTTGGTCTTTCCGGCGCACGTTTCTAGCTTTACGGCGGTGGCGGTTTGCAAACCTATTTATCAGGAAATGCCGGGGAAAACGGTCTACCTTTACTACGACCCGGCTGAAGGCGGGGCCACGGTTTTCCACCAGCATGATACCGATGGTGCCGTTATTTCTCAGGTTTACTCGTATCTCAGAACCTATCAAGCTGAGCCCGCTTCCGAGGACGAGATTCCTCTGTCTAAACAAGTTTCCTTTTACTTTGTTGGTGTTGGCGACAACAAACTTTCTAATGAGCAGATGGAGGAGATTATCTCTAGGGACTTAGAGGTTGCAAAACAGCACGACTTCAGCCTGATGGTGTACGTTAACGGGCAACGTGTCTACGAGAGGTAGCTGAGAAAGCTATGGTGCCAAGCTTGAGTGACTTGTTATCAACTCTTCTTCATGACAACTTCCTCTTGACAAGTCCATGACCCTTGATGTAGCCTCCTGTTGGAGGCTAGATATGCCTAAGAACCCTTTCCATACCAGCCTTTCTACAGCTAAGGCTAGGTACCACGAAGTGGTTTCTGAGGACTTCCTCGCTTCTTTGGAGGAGGTCAGAAGGACAGCCAAGGGCGAAATCATATACAACTGCCCTTGGTGCGAAGAGAGGTACGGGCCCAGGCCGGATAAAAAGTACCATAAGCTTTACTTCAACCCAGAGATGGGAGTGGGCTTCTGTTTTCGTTGCGGAACCTCCATCTCCGTTGAAAAAAGTGGCCTCTCCTTAGCGGATACCAACATAGTTCTTCCATCTCTTTCCCTAAAGGGCAGGGACAGCAACCCTCCTCACAAAGATAGTTTCATCTCCGATCTCTTTCTGTCCCTGCCGATAACTAAGGGCAAGGAAATGGCTCACTACTATCTCATGCAACGTTCTCCTTACCTTTACGAGGTGTTTGGCAAATACAAGGTACCCTATTACCAGGCGTACTACGGGGACGGGCTCTACGGGGTAGTTTTTCCGTTTTATGTTGAAGGCAAGATAGTTTCCTACCAGGTAAGGTACTTTCGCCTTGACGGGCGTGCGGTTCCCTACAGGTACGACACTAGACAAGGACCAAAGTACCCTTATTCCCCCCACGGCTTAGGCAACATTACTCCCGTGGATAGCATATCTCTGGTTGAAGGCGTCTTCGGCACTTTTGGGCTCCTATACCTGGCCGAGCATCTGGAAATCTTCTCTAAAGAGATAGCTTCTGCCGGGCTTTCCGTAGAAACCCTTCGCAAGGCCCTCTCCTACCCGATAGCAACGCTTGGTTATTCCTTGTCTGAGGGTGTTCTCTGGGCAATAAAGTCCCTCGCCCCTGTTCATGTTGTAGTGGTTATGGACGACAAATCCTTGTCTTACCAGGCGGTTCTCAAGCTTCTAGAGAACCTTACTTCGGTGGAGAGGATTGACATTCTGAACATAGGAGACCCGGACGAATACGCTACAGCACTCTACAAGCGCATTTCGGGCTTGACCGAGAGTGTTGGCTAGACTAGTCTGAATAGGGGGTAGCTACCATGGAAAAAGAGAAAGAGCGTGGAGCGATCGAGGACTTGATGAAGAACGGTATAAACTCTCTCATGGGTAATGGCTTGGATGGTACCGGAAACTTTGGTAGAGGAGTGGGGAGTAATGACGTTTCCGCCTTTTCCTCTAAAAGCGTTGGCGGTACAAACGGTACTTCTTCCCCCCTTCTCAACGGACTTAACAGCCACTCTTCTGACAACAAGTATATCCCCAGTTTTGCCCTGAAAGGAGCGGCAAAGGAGCCAGAAAGCCTGAAAGCTGGCAGTAATACCAACCCTGATACTGACGGGGCTAGCATCGTTAGCAACAAGACTTCAAACGATCTACCCTCTTTTATTAATGGTATTTCCCATTCCACTAACGCCAAAACCGAGGACGTTTTGGAACACGGCGAAACTCTTGATGAAGAAACTTTGCAAAGCCATTACCAACCCTCCGGTACTCTGCTCCGGAAACCCCTAAAAGAGATAAACTTGAAAGGAACTAGCATTGAAAAGTCTTTACTCCAATCAGGTAATAACAATTCCTCACAAAGTCTAAATACCATTCCTCAAGAGAAAGAGCAGGAACTTAACCCTCCTCATACCATTGGTAAGGAGGCCCTTTCTGAGATTCTTCCGCCGGAGGAGCCCTCCAAGGTATCGGTTTCTAAAAGCGAAATGTCTGAAGTAATACCCAAAGAAGTTGGCTCCCCGTTTAGCTTGGGAATAGAGTCTGTTCGTGCTGAAAGGGACACGGCTTACGCCATCGCCTTTGTTAACCCTTTTATACGGAGGTTGCTAAAGCACTACAAAGACGACCCTTTCTGGTCTGAAGCTTCCAAGCAAATCATTGAAACCTGCCTTTTGGATAATACTGACGAGTGGTTAGACCCTCACGCCGTCCTTTCCCTGGTGGAAGGGAAGATGTCAGAAGCCGAGAAGAGGAGGGCTATCTTTGCCTCCTCTTCTTACCTCCAGGCAAGGACTCCTGCTGATGCCGCCGTTGCCGCCAAAACTATCATCTACCGCCTTAAGGTTTCCCGTCTTCACGGCTTCTTGCGGGACTACGATGCTAGCAAAAAGACCTCTGAGGACATGGATAGGTTGATAGCTAATGTGATCTACCTTTCCAAGCACTACGGCTCTCCTCTTGAGGTCAAGTCCCTTACCGAACTTAAGCTTGAGGGCCTTTACCAACAGGAGGGAGACACGGAGGTTAAGATTTTCCCCTCCTTCTTCTCTCCTATGAACGAGTACCTGGGCTTTGGTGGATTCATGCCTGGGCAACTGGTTTCCGTGGCGGGGGCTCCCGGCAGGGGAAAGACCACCTTCCTCCTAAACGAAGCGGTCAATATGGCCTTGTCTGGGCGTACCGTTCTTTACTTCGCCCTCGCTGACATGACTGAGGAGGACATTGTCCTCAAGGCCCTTTCCATACTTGCCGGACACCGCCTGATGAACAACATTGTCCAGCGTTCCGGACACACAGCCCTTCTTCAGGAAGTGGAAGCCTACTATTATGATGCTATTTCTGGCGCTCCCAAGAAGACCAGCGTCTTCTACGACCTTTCCCCAGCTTCCCTCATAAGGAGGGATGTGAAGACCATGTTCAACGACCCCTACTACTACGATATCCTCTCCAGGATAAGAGTGGTTGCTGACAGCGAAACCCGCCCCCATATTGAGGACATCCAGTCAACGGTTATGTCCATGGAGGAAGAGCCGGATGTGGTCATCGTTGACTACGACCGTTCCGTTAAGGCCAGAACGGACGAAGGTCTTTACCAAGAGGGAGAGGAAATATACGAAGGTCTTGTTTCTATCGCTAAGCCTAAGTCTGGAAAGCGCAAGCTGGTCATGGTAGCCAGCCAGATCAACAAGAACTACTGGTCTAGAACAGAAGTGCCCTTGGAAGCCCTTGCGGAAAGCTCCAGGAAGCAAGCTATTTCCGATATCGTCATCACCGTAGGTAAGGACATAACTCAAAAGTATGTTCACGTTGGGGCCATTTCCTTGGTAAAAGAGCGTCGTGGGAGAACTTCATCTTTTGGCTATATCCTCCTTCCCACCAACCAAGTGTTCCCTTGGGACTTGGAAGAAATAATGAAACAGAAGGGTGAGGAGATAAGGAAGCGTGCCAAAAAGTCTTCTGATTCAGCTGAGTAGCTTTTGCTAAAATGAAAGAGTATGCCAGAAGAAAACCATCCCTTAGACCACGTAGAGGAAGAGAGCCACCTTGCAGGTGGCTTTCGGGTCTACAGGCTAAGGGCTGAAGTTGATAGGGTTTTTGGTGAAAACTTTTACCTCAAGCCTGGTAGGGGCAAAGAGGGAACCCATCTCTACATGACTCCACAGGCGAAGAGATACAAGCGAATGCTTTATGAACAACTTAAAGAACAGGTGGAGTCTGGGGCCTTTCCTTATGGAAAGGAGTTTCCGCAAAGGGTGGTATACGAGTTTCGCATAACTAAAGACAGAGACGTGACTAATATGATAAAAGTGACTGAGGACGCTCTCTCAGATGCTATAGGGGTTGACGATTCGGTTTGGACAGAGGTGGTAGCCAGAAAGGTAAAGATTGAGGGAGACGGTCCAGAGGTGGTTATAATAGAGCTATACTGCCCTAGGTGATTTGTGCTATATTCTTTTCTGGGATAGGTAAATCGGTTTTTCAGGAATGCGCACTAGAATAAACTCATCTGACCGGACCGGGAACTACACGCTGTCTTGGTACATCGGCAATGACGACGCTGATCTGTACTTGGAGCTTAGAGACAATACTACAGGGGAACTCAAGACCATGAAGGTTTCTGAGATCGACAAGCTTGACCCCGAGCTTCGTGCTACCGCCATCTCTCTCCTTAAGCTCATGGTAAGGGTGGACATGGCGTTGCTCCCCTGGCTCTACTACAAGGGGTACGATAAGTACCTGGACGCCATTGGGGTCTATGAGCGGCCCTAGGTCACTTCTTTGGGATAATAAAGCAAGAAGCCTCTTCTTATTTCAATGAGAAGCAGTTCACTTAATGCCGTGTCTTTGTGGAAATGTTAATGGTAGACGAGCCTCACTATTGCCCTGAGTGCGGTTCTCAGTTCTATGTTTCTGGGGGTAGTGTCCTCATTGAGTCTACGGGCCAAAAGGTTTTTGCTTTTGACATAGAAACACAAACTGGCAAGGTTTTTCATCTTGAGGACCCCGTTTGCCCCTCTTGTAAAGCTCCTTTGCTTCCTCTACGACAACTAGAGGAAGTGTTTGGAGAGTTGAGGACTTTCTGACCCTCTCAGGAAGACTACGGCACCCGGTTTTTATACAAACTTGTGGGCCGTAGTCTTGTCTTGTATTATTTACTCTGTACTATGCCTTTTCTAGTAGTCCAGGCGTCTAACGACTATAAGGTTCGTCTTTTCTCGGTCTTTAACGACGAGAAGCAGGCCATCAGCTTTTCTTTCGCCAACTTCATTTCTAAATCAAGCTCGTACTGGGTTCCTCCGTTTCTAGTTGAATACCTTTCAAGGTATTTTCATTTGTTCGGCGTTTACCCTAAAATGCTACTGTTGCAGGAGCGATCAGTTGTGGTCGTTCTTTACTACGATTACTCCCCTTACCTCCGTTTCTAGGTTATATTTTGGTTATGGTAGCTCTTCTTGAAAAGCTCGTTGAGTGGTTCTACGGCATCTTCTTTGGCGTTGACAGGGTAGTTGCGCTTGAGAACGGTGTTCGTCTGGTTTTTGTTGACGGCCTTTTCCCCTCATGGGCCGCCGCACAGACTATAGGCCGCACCGTCTTCGTGAAGTCCTATTTCTTGCACTTTCGTGGATACCAGGACGAGCTTGTGTGGTTGCTCTCCCACGAGCTAGTTCACGTTAAGCAATGGAAGAAGTATGGGTTTCTGTTTGCCATACTCTATCCTATGGCCTCTCTTTTGGCATTGGTTAGAGGGAAGCACTACTACCGGGATAACAGGTTTGAAAGGGAGGCCGAAGAGGAGAAGTTTCTGCATATTAAAGAAGCCTCTTCAATGGTTTCCCATATCGTATAGATGTTTCTGTGTAGCACTAAGCGTTGACTTCTTTTTACAGTTAGGGTAGCCTGTTATTGGAGGTATGTTGCTATGAACCATCGCCGAGAGGGAGCGCCGCCGCCGGGTGTTTACGCTACCGTTATTGATATATGTCCTTACTGTGGAGGTGCGTCTAGGAGTGGCCTAGTGGTTTCTTCTTCTCTTGAAACTTCCTCGGCCAGCTGTCCGGTGTGTGGAGGTACCGGAAGGGTTGCTGGTCTTGTTCCATTTGATCAGGCAGTTTTGGCTGTGCTAGACGCTTATGGCCTCGTGTCCAAAAAAGACCTGAGCAAGGCCCTTCGGAGATTCCAGTCTTCTTTGAAAGAGGTCTTGTCCCAAGTTGACGAGAAGCAACTCTTCTCTGAGGGCAATGCTGAGAGTGAGGAGCATGCTGAAGCTGGTGGTGGCGGCGAGAAAGAGGTAAAGAACCGGGGCCACGAAAGCGAGGAGGTGAAGGTATAGGTGTCTGCCTTTAGCAATGTTGTTAGACTCTATTGAAGTAGCAAAAAGTTACTACTGGGAGAGAGAAAGGCGTCTTTTGAACCGTTCTCTCTCCTTTATTGACGCTTCTCTTACCAAGAGGCTTGTGTTTCGTGGAGGGTACTCTCTAAGCGCTGGTGTGGCATCCTCGCCCTACACCCTTTCCTTACTCCTAAACCCTCTCGGGGTTCGTGTTTCCCACAGGAGCATTTCTCCACAGAGCGAGCTTTGCTTCCTCCCAGTTTCGGGAGTTCAAATATGTTTCGCTAATGAGGGTAAGTTTGACCTTGATTTTATATCCTCCGGTTCTTATGAGGTGGAAGAAGAAGAGATTTTTTCTCAAGAGGTTGAAGAGAATACATTCTATCTGTTTTACAGATATTATGTAGCCAATGGTAAGCTTGTTGCTCGCTTCGGCTCCCCTCGCACTCTGGTTAGAGGGTTTTCCTCTGGCCTAGTTGCCTTCTTTTACGAGCAATCTAATAAGGACTCTACCGTTTTTATACCTTGGTTAGCTTCAATAGAGAGTAAAGTCTACTGCCTCTTTCCAAAGCCTCTCACAGACGCCAAAAGATAGACATACTCTTACCTCTTGGTTGACACACAACTTTCCTCGTAGTATAACCTTTTGTATGAGCCTCATTGCAAATAGCTTGGACGATACGACCAAGGACCAGGTTGGCAGGGTTAGGGCGAGTGACGGTCTTGAGCTTGGAAAGCTAGAAACCAGCTTCAGAGATATGGTCTTCCAGGGCCGTCTCTACTTTTTTCTTTACCTCCTGGCATTCCTTTTCTTTTACTTTGTTGCCTCAGCTATCCTCTACTCTTATTCTCCAAATGCTAGCCTTACCAATGTGTTCTTCGGCCCAGTTCAGATAATAGGTCTTTTGGTTATCGCCGCTTCTCTGTACATAACTTCTGTCTTCTGGGTTATCCGCTCTAGAGAGGTTGTAATGCGCTATGTTGACATACTTTCAAATCACTACCGCAAAGACCCATCTCCTGGTGTTGTTGTCCTTGTAAACGAGGATTCTCTTGCCGCCACTCTTTTCATCCACCTTTACCATATTTCTAACTACTACAAAAATCTTTACTTTGTTTCTTCAGTAGTCCTTTTTCCCACTCTTTACGCTATGCTGGTGTATGCTTCTAGCTCACCCAACTTCAGCAACTTTTTCTACCTTTCCCTTCCTCTTGCTGTTCTAATGGTATCTATCTCCCTCTACTACGCTCAAAATGCGTCTGACACCGTCACACGGTTAACTGGTGCCTCTTTCCTCGGGTACCAGATGTCCTTTATGCTTGCCAACCTCAGGAGGGCCTTGTTTCCCCCAAGCTCTAATTTTGGAGCGGGAAGTGAGGAAAGCGAGGAGGATGAGGGCCACTCTTCCTTTGGTGGAGGAGGCGTCAACCCGGTAGCCTGATGAGAGGTTACCCCGCCATCGACAAAATCCATTAATAAGGTTTATGGTCAGTTGGAAGAATTAATGAACCATAATCCCTCTTTTTCTTACACTTGGTAAGCCTGGCATTCCTTGTCTAGCGTGGAAACACAACCTCAGCGCCTTGACCCTGGTACTTTCCTCTCCTGTCTCCGTAGGTAGTCTTCGGCCTCTTCAAGGTCCTGAAAAACAGGATTTGTGAAATCCCCTCGCCCGGATACACCCTTATAGGGTAAGGCGTGGGGTTTATGACTTCTATTGTTAAGTATCCTTCCCATCCGGGCTCTAGCGGCGTGATATTTACAACTAGACCAGCCCTAGCATATGAGCTTTTTCCTACAGCTACTCCGATAACGTCTTCTGGCATGCGGAACCTCTCTACCGAGTGGGTAAGCGCAAATGAGTAGGGAGGAAGCTCTATTGGCTTACTCTCTATCCCCACAACTCTCTTCATTATGCTTTTATCAAACCCTTTGGGGTCAAAAACGCCTTCCTTTTTTACCCAGCTTTCGTGGGCAATAAACCATTCACTTCCGGCTCTAATGTCGTAGCCAGCGCTGGATTGTCCGTAACTAACTACCTTTTTCCCCTCAACTTGGCTTACTAGCTCAGGTATGTAAGGGTCTATCATCCTTTGGCCCTCGCTTTGGCAGAGTTCAGCTATCTCCCAATCGCTGAGTAGTCCGAAAACCTTTTCCATACCTAGGAAATGGTACCACTATCTTTCGTCCAGGTCAAGAAGGAGCGGCTTTTGCTACTATACTATGTAGGTGTCCTATGAAGAGGCTGGGCTTTGTATACACACACTCCATAGAAAACGGGAACCCCGGAACCTTGTCCATCAGACCACACCACCTGTCCTGGCACGTCCTCTCTCCCAGAGAGGTCTTCACTTCTGGCCCCTTTGCCTCCTTCTCTACTAACGAGTGGAGGGAAACCTCTTCTGGTGAACAACATAACTTAGTCCTTGACCAGGCCTATGACCTGCTCCCTTTCCATGGGGTCATCGGCCTCGCCCAGTACGCCGTTGTGGGAGTGGGAAACCTGGAGCCTACCAGGGAGTCCAAAGGGCTCACTTCTGAAGTGGCTAGAACAAGCCGCCCTTCCAGCTGGGGAGGTACTGATACCGTAATCTCTAAGAAAGGAGCAAGCTCTTACCTCATAACTGTTTATAGGGAGTTTAGCGAGCAGGAAGTTGGTGGGCGCATGCTTACTGAGTGGGGGTTCAGCCCTGTACCTGAGCCCGGAGCTAACCTAGCCGTGGCTGAAAGGTTCAAAGACCAGTCTGGCTTCCCGGCACCCGTTGTCCTCGATAAAGACCAGAGGCTCAGGCTCGTTTATACCTACGAAGTTCGCCTCTCTCCTACACTATCCGATGTCAATATTAGGGTTGAGGGTTTAGGAGAGGTTAGGGGCTCATTTGGTTTTCGCTCTGCTCCTACAGATGTTTCCGGGGCATATCTTCTTGATTACCTGGTTTCTGGGATGGTTCGGAGTGAGAATCTGGGCCTTCCCAAGATCAGCCTGCACGCCCTTCCCTCTCCAAGCTACGGAGACGCACGTGGCCTCCTGGCTTCAAAGGAGGTTCTGCTGGCAGACTATGTTGAGGGAGAACGCCAAAGGCGCACCCTACCAACTCCTTTTTACCCAGAAGATTTTTCTATTTCCGGTCAGAGAGCCCCCATCATTATTCGCTCTATATCCCTTGGGTACCAAGAGGCCCGCTTCTTTATTACTTTCTTTGATACGGGAATACCTGTAGATGGCCTCCACTTAATAAAAATAGGCTCTTTCTCTGTTTCTTGGTAGATAGATTGATTTATCTTTCTTAGGTCAGGGGTGTAACTTATGGACATATCCCTGATTAAGACTTTATTTCTTGTTTTTGGGTTTATGGTTTTTGGCAAACCCGATGAGGTACATTCTGACTACTCTTTTTCTTTGTCCATATCTTTTG
>CAYRKT010000020.1:0-23993 GCA_964425005.1 uncultured Synergistia bacterium | reverse complement strand
CGACGGGTTCATCAAACCTAGCTAACATAAAACAGATCCTTGCGTTTAAATCTATACCCACCTCCCCCCCGTGTCAAGCTCGGCGAAAAGGGGCAAGAAAGGCCCTGAATCGCTGAATATAGGGCTGAAAACCCAAGCGGAACAGCTGAGGGGTGATCGCTCAAAAGATGGTGGAGGCGGGGGGAATCGAACCCCCGTCCGGCTAGCCTTCGGCCAAAGGCCCCTACGAGCGTAGCCCATGTTTTGATCTCGCTCGGTGCGACTCCCATGGGCAGGATCCGCCCCGAGCCAGCCCCCTGGGTCTCGCTCCAGAGGCAGGGGCCGACCCCTGGAGCCAGCCGTCTCCTATGACGCCCTACGGGGCACCGACGGCTAGCCCCCCGCGGGCGTGACCGCTACTTAAGCGGCCAGAGCGTAGCTCTCGTTGGCACTTATTGTGCGACCGGTTTTTGTCGAGCCACCGGACAAACTCGGCTCGCTCCTTTGACCTCTGAACCGCCGTCGAAACCTTTCGCCCCCCCTGCGGCAAGATATATTATACCACTCAAGACGAGTTTCGAGGACCTCGAAGCATGGGTACGATCCCCCGCGCGGGAGGTGACGCGTTTGACGAGGTCGACCGCATGCGAAGCGCTCAAGGCGGAGGCCCTTAGGCTGGGGGCCTCGCGGGTCTTCCTCGTGAGGGGCTCACAGGTGGTGGTGGACGAGCGGGTCAGGTTGAAATGCCTGGTCCCCCTCTGTCCCAACTACGGCAGACATCTCCTGTGCCCCCCGAACTTGCCCCCACTGGACCAGGTGGAGAGGGCTCTGCGCAGGTACGAGAGAGCGGTGATAGTCATCGTGGAGACCGAAGCCGACTCCGAGAGGTCGGGCGAAGAGGCAGGATCGCTGAAGCTTCACCACATCGTGAACCAGCTGGAGCGGAAGGCGTTGAGCCTGGGGCTCGCGCTGTCCATGGGTCTAATAGGGGGATCCTGCAGGTTGTGCGAGGAGTGCGTCGGATCCTTCGAGAGAGGACCCTGCAGACACCCCTATGAGGCAAGACCGTCCATGGAGGGCATGGGGATCGACGTGACGTCCATCCTGAAGGAGGTGGGGGTACAGCTCCACTTCCCTCCGAGGGAAAGGGTGATCTGGACGGGAATGGTCCTGCTGGGCTAGAGGGTCATATCTTGAAGGCCTCGCCCAGGTAGTATCGCCTGGCCTCCCTATGGGAGACGATCTCGCCAGGGGTTCCCTCCACCATTATCGAGCCGCCGTGCATTATGTAGGCGCGATCGGTGATGGATAGGGTTTCCCTGACGTTGTGGTCGGTGAGCAGAACGCCGTACCCCTTCCTCTTGAGGGATATGATTATCTGCTGGAGGTCGTAGACCGTGATGGGGTCTACTCCTCCGAAGGGCTCATCTAGGAGCAGGAACTCAGGCATGGTGGCCAGGGCCCTGGCTATCTCGACCTTCCTCCTCTCCCCCCCCGACAGGTTGTAGGCGTACTCCTGAGCCATGTGGGAGATGCCCACCTCGGACATCACGTGGGCGCAAAGCCTTTCCATGTCCTCCACCTCGGTGACCCCCAGCTCCTCGAGCACCAGGTATACGTTCTCCCAGACCCTAAGACCCCAGAAGATCGACTGCTCCTGCGGCAGATAGCCCAACCCCAGCCTGGCCCTCTTGGGCATGGGCAAGCCCGTTATGTCCCTCTCGCCCAGGAAGACCCTGCCCTCGTCCGGCTTGACCAACCCCACCATCATGTAGAAGGTGGTGGTCTTTCCCGCACCGTTGGGACCCAAAAGACCCACCACCTCCCCCTGGTTTACCCTGAGGCTAACGGAGGAGACCACCCTCTTGCCCCCGTAGAACTTGACGAGCCCCTCCGCCAGTAGGGATCGGCGAGACGGCGCTTCCAACGGGATCACTCCAATCCGATCGAGGCCCTGCCACCAACGCCCCTGAAGACGCCAGACCTCAAGTCCAGCGAGGCCACCTTCGCCCTGAGGGTACCTCGAGCCGAAGATATCGCCACGCTCCCCTCCAACCTCAGGAGCTCCCTTCGAACGTCGTAGTCGGCCCTCTCGGCGGTGGCCGATACCCCTCTGCCCTCGACGGACACGCCATCCGCCATGAGCGCCCTCTCCACCGTCCTCCTCCTCCCATCGCCCGCGCCGAGCCAAAGCTGAGCGGAGGGGGATCTGGCCCTAAGGCCGCGAGAGGCTTCCTCGAGCTCGACGCCGCCGCGCATCTCCACCCTGTCGCCGCTCGCCGAGAGGAAGGCGGCCCTCGCCACGACGCCGAGCCCCTCCCCCTTTAGCTCGAGCCTCACGTCCCCCGAAGCCCTGACCTCGCCGGAGCCACCCAGGGCCACGGCCCTAGCCCTGAGGATCGACGAATCCATCGAGACGACGACCTCACCTTCCAGGACCAGGAGGTCGGCGGACGGATCGTAACTGGCCGAGTCGGCGCGGGCCTCTCCGAGGTCGCTCGAGACGAGGACGTCCCCGGAGAGGTAAAGCCTGCCAGACCTCTCATCGAAAGTGGCCGCGTCGGAGCTGACCCTGAGGCCCTTGGCCTCGACGAGGACGTCCCCCTCGAGCCTCACCAGTCCGGTCCTGGCTTCGTAGCTGAAGGAGCTGGCGATCCCCTTAAGGGAGGAGGCCCCACAGGGGCTAACCGCCGACAGGAGGAAGAGCAAAAGCAGGGGCAGAAGCCTCAACTCGAAGCACCCCACAGCCTTCTGCCGTAACCCTCCAGATACCTGCGCCTCAGCTCCGTGGCCTCGGCCTCCGGAAGGGGCTTCACAGGGAGACCCGTGGACAGGGCGAGCAGGTACACCTCGGCGGCCTTCTCGCAGACCTCAGCCGTCGCCAGGACCTCGTCCACGGAACGCCCAACGCACACCAGCCCGTGGTTCCTGAGGATCACCGCGCCGCCATCGCCCAGCGCCCTCAGGGCGGACCTAGCGAGCTCCTCGGTGCCAGGAGGAGCGTAATCGGCCACCCTCACGACGGGACCACAAAGCATGGCCATCTCCTCGAGAACGGGCGGCAGGAAGTCTCCCACCAGGGAGAGGGCCACGGAACGAGGAGGATGGACGTGAAGGACGCAAAGGACCTCGGATCTGGCGGCGTATATCGAGGAGTGCAAGCGCCACTCGCTGGAGGGAGAAATCCCGGCCCAATCGCTCACGAGGGAGCCGTCCAGGGCCACCTCCACCAGGGTCCTCTCCTCGACGTCGGCCAAAGAGAAGCCCGAAGGGCTTATGGTCATACCACCCTCGCTCCTGATCGAGGCGTTCCCCCATATCCCGCCCACCAAACCCCGGGAATGGGCCTCCCTGGAGAGCCTAACCAGATCCGAAGGGGACAACAACACGCACCATCGCCTCCATCTCGCGGTCAGAAGCCGACCACATCGAAATTATATCACCTAGGATGGACTGGAGGGCGGCACCTGTAATATACTTACAGTATGTCGAGCCTGACCAAGGTGGCCTCAAGGCTCAGTCTGCAGGAGAAGCTTCCGATACTGGCCTCGGCGGCTAAGTACGACGTCTCCTGCGCCTCGAGCGGGTCGAGTCGTCGTGGGGCCAAGGGACAGCTGGGGAGCGCCGCCAGGTGGGGCATATGCCACTCCTGGAGCGCTGACGGCAGATGCGTTTCGCTGTTAAAGGTCCTCATGACCAACCTGTGCCAGAACGACTGCGCTTACTGCGCGAACAGGGCCAGCAACGACGTGCTTCGGACCGCCTTCTCCCCCAAGGAGCTCGCCCACCTGACCTATCAGCTATACAGGAGGAACTACATAGAGGGGCTCTTCCTGAGTTCGGGGGTTTGGGTTAGCCCTGATCACACCATGGAGCTAATGATAGCCACCGCCAAGACGCTCAGGCTCGAGATGGGCTTTCGAGGCTACATCCACATGAAGGTCCTCCCGGGCAGCAGCCCCTCCACCGTAGAGGAGGCGTCCCGATGGTGCGACAGGATAAGCGTCAACCTGGAGCTACCCACCGAATCCTCCCTGAAGGCCCTCGCCCCGGACAAGGACTTCGACCGCATACTGGGGCACATGAGGACGCTGCACAGGCTTCTGTCCCTGCCCAAGGAGGAGAGGGGCGGTGAGTTCGCGGCCACGGGCCAGTCGACCCAGATCATAGTCGGCGCCACCCCCGAGAGCGACAGGGAGATCCTGCTCCTATCCCGCAGGCTCTACGAGAGGCTGAGCCTCAGGAGGGTCTACTACTCCGCCTACGTCCCCGTGAACCACGACCCCCGCTTGCCCACCCAGGCCCCGCCGCTGCTTCGGGAGCACAGGCTCTACCAGGCCGACTGGCTCATGAGGTTCTACGGCTTTGAGCTGGACGAGCTGGTCGACGCCAAGAGGCCGAACCTCTCCCTGGACCTGGACCCCAAGCTGGACTGGGCCCTGAGGAACCTGCACCTGTTCCCCGTCGAGGTGATGTCGGCGGACTACGAGACGCTGCTTCGCGTCCCAGGGATAGGCCCCACCTCGGCCAGGAGGATAATCAGCGCCAGGAGGTGGACGACCCTGTCGGAGCTCGACCTCAAGAGGTTGGGCGTCGTGCTCAGGAGAGCCCGCCCCTTCGTGACGCTGGGGGGTAGATACCCGTCCGGGGCGAAGAGCTGGGAAGACCTGAGGGAGGAGTTCTCCAAAGATGAGGGCGGACAGCTCCTCTTACCCCTTGGGCAGATTTGAGCCTTCCCCCAGGCCCTTCCTGGCCGCCTTCCTGCGGAGGGTGCAGCTTCTGCTCTTCGAGGAGGACCTGACGGGCCTCCTCTCCGAGCTCCCCAGGGAGGCGGTGGACGTGCTCTACCACTACGTACTATCCGAGGAGGAGAACTTCGAGATGGTCGCCATCGCCTTCCTCAAGCTAGCTCGCTCGGAGCCTCATCGCCTCTTCGACCCGCTGCACCACATCTTCGGGCGCGTGGTCGAGGTCTCCAGGGCAGTGAAGAGGGAGGCCCACAGGTTCAAGGGCTTCCTCAGGTTCAGGGAGATGGGTTGTGGCCTGCTGTATGGGGCCTTCGAGCCCAGGTATCAGGTCCTCCCTCCCGTCAGCTATCACTTCGCCAGGCGCATGAGGTCCGAGAGGTTGCTGATCCACGACACGAGGAGGGGGCTAGCCGTACTGGTACAGGACGGACGATTCGCCATGGTCGAGGTGGAAGCCTCCGGGCTCAAGCCCTCTGAGGGAGAGAACCTGTTCCAGAGGCTCTGGAGGAGCTACTTTCACAGCGTTGCCGTGGAGGAGAGGGAGAACAGACGGCTTCAGCTGTCCAAGGTCCCCTTGAGGTACAGGAGGCACATGACCGAGTTCGCGGAACATCCTGAAATCCGGGAGGAGGTAGAGGGGGATTGAAGACCATAGGCGTTCTCGGCGGAGGCCAGCTGGCCAAGATGACCGCCCTGGAGGCACAGAGAATGGGGGTGAGGGTGAGGGTGCTGGACCACACTCCTGGCTGTCCTGCCTCCGCTGTGGCCGAACAACAGCTGGGCAGGGTCGACTCGGAGAGGGACGTGCTCTCCTTCGCCCGCGGCTGCGACGTCGTAACGATAGACGTCGAGAACGTCAGCCCCCAGGGGCTGAGGAAGCTCTCCGAGAGCTTAAGGGTCGTCCCAAACCCGGAGGCGGTGGAGATCATACAGGACAAGTTAGTCCAGAAGACGGTGCTGAGGGAGGCGGGAATACCCATGCCCTCCTTCTGGGAGGTGAGATCAGAGGAGGACCTGAGGGATCGCCTGCCGCTGGTGCAGAAGTCGAGGAAGGGCGGCTATGACGGCAGAGGCGTCGTGGTGATGAGGGAGGTCTCCGACCTGGAGAGGGCTATAAAGGGGCCTTCCTACGCGGAGGAGTTCGTGGAGATAGACAAAGAGCTCGCGGTGATAGTCGTAAGGGACGAGGGCGGAAGTTGCGCCGTATACCCTGCGGTGGAGATGACCTTCGACGACAGGTTCAAGCTCATGAACACCCTCGTGGCTCCAGCCAGGGTGAGCAGCGAGATAGCCTCTGAGGCCGAGGGGATAGCTAGGAGGTCGGTGGAGGCCCTCAGGGGCGTGGGGGTCTTCGGAGTCGAGCTATTTTTGGACAGAAGGGGGAGGGTTTTGCTCAACGAGCTAGCGCCCAGACCGCACAACTCGGGGCACTACACGATAGAGGCCTGCCTCTGCAGCCAGTTCGAGCAACTCGTGAGGGTGTGCTGCGGATGGCCTCTGGGATCACCCAGGACGACGAGCCTGGCCGCCACCTGGAACCTGGTGAGCGAACCAGGGCACTACGGCAAACCCCTCTTCGTCGGCCTGGAGGAGGTCCTCTCGATGGAGGGGGTCTACGTTCACATCTACGGCAAGAAGGAGGTCTTTCCCTTCCGAAAGATGGGGCACGTGACCGTATTAGCTGAGACCTACGAGGAGCTGGAGGAAAAGCTCGAGAGGGTTAGAAGGACCCTGAAGGTCAAGGGGAGCGTCAGCAGATGAAGGTCGGCATAATAATGGGCAGCGACTCGGACCTTCCGGTAATGGCGCAGGCAGCCGAAGTCCTGGAGGAGCTGGGGATACCCTATGAGATCACCGTGGTCTCGGCCCACAGGACGCCCGAGAGGATGTTCGAGTACGCCAAGACCGCCCACGAGAGGGGAATAGAGGTGATAATAGCGGGTGCGGGAGGAGCCGCCCATCTGCCGGGCATGACCGCTTCCCTCACCCACCTTCCGGTCATAGGGGTGCCCATCAGGAGCAGGTCCCTGAACGGGCTAGACTCCCTCCTTTCCATCGTCCAGATGCCCTTCGGGGTACCGGTGGCCACCGTGGCCATAGACGGCGCCAAGAACGCAGCGCTTTTGGCCGCCAGGATCCTGGGGATCAAGCATCCGGAGGTGGCGAACAGGGTGAGGGAGAGGATGGCGGAGGAGAGGCTCTCGGTGGAGGCCAAAGCCAGGAAGCTCGAGGAGATGGGGGCAAACTCATACCTGGAGGAGATGGGGCGATGAGAGCGCTCGCCGTCCTGGTGATCTCGATTTCGGCGGCGATGGCGTGGTGCGCCGCGGGAGAGGAGGTGGCTCCGTTGAAGGTAAAGCCCTTCAGGGACGACTTGAGCGACCTGGAGAGATGGGTGATGTTCGAGAGGGGAACCGAAAGGCCCTTCACCGGCAAGTACGTGGACCACTTCGAGAAGGGCATCTACGTATGCAACAACTGCGGGATACCCCTATATCGAAGCGAGGACAAGTTCCACTCCGGCTGCGGTTGGCCCAGCTTCGACGACGAGATCCCGGGAGCTGTAAGGAGATCCCCCGATCCGGACGGCGTTAGGACCGAGATATCCTGCGCCTACTGCGGGGCACACCTGGGCCACGTCTTCGAGGGGGAGGGTTTTACCCCTAAGAACGTAAGGCACTGCGTAAACTCCGCGTCCATGCGCTTCCTGCCGCAGGGGGAGAGGCCGAGGATAAACAGGATATTCCTCGCGGGAGGATGTTTCTGGGGCGTGGAGCACCTGATGAAAAGACACCCCTACGTGGTGGACACCAGGGTGGGCTACATGGGCGGACACGTCCCCAACCCCACCTACAAGATGGTCTGCACCGGCAGGACGGGCCACCTGGAGACTGTGGAGGTAATCTACCAGGGGGACAAGCCCGTCGAGGAGATCTTGAGGTATTTCTTCGAGATCCACGACTTCTCGCAGGAGGACGGGCAGGGTCCGGACATCGGTCCCCAGTACCTCAGCGCCATATTCTACACCGACGAGGAGCAAAGGGAGGTCGCCGAGAGGTTGATCCAGAGGCTAAAGGAGATGGGGCACAAGGTGGCGACCCAGCTGAGGGAGGCATCCACCTTTTACCTGGCGGAGGATTACCACCAGGATTACTACGATAAGACCGGCGAGGCCCCTTATTGCCATCGCTGGAGAAAGGTCTTCTAGAGGAAATCATCAGGCCGAGGGGACATCAGACCATGACCGGGAGAACGCACCTGCTCTTCGGGCTGGCCCTCGCCGTCTCGGTGAAGGGCGCAGCTCAGGACCTTTTCTTCCTGTCGCTCGCCGTCATCTCTTCTTTGCTCCCCGACCTGGACAGCACGGCGACCAAGGTGGGGAGGAAATTCCCCAGGCTCTCCAGGGCGCTCAACCTGATGTTCGGGCACAGGGGCCTAAGCCACTCCCTGGACTTCGCCCTCTCGATCTCCCTGGCATCGGCGCTGATCCTGGGCCTCTGGCATGGGCTAGCCGTTTCGCTCGGATACCTCTCCCACCTTTTCCTGGACAGCCTGACCAAGGGCGGCATCAAGCTCTCCGTCCTCTCGAACAGGAGGGTGGGGCTCAGGCTCTTCAGGACGGGAGGGCTAGCGGACCAGCTCACAGCCGCGCTGAGCCTGGCCCTGATCGGAGCTCTGGGCGTCGAGGGGGCAAAGAGGGCGTTTAGCCGGTTCTGACGCGGGGGACCCACCCCTTGCTGCGCTTCATCTCGTAGAGGGCTTTGTCGGCGGCGATCAGCGCGTCCCTGAGCTTCCCGCAGTCGCTGCTCGCGAGGGAGGCCACGCCGAAGCTCAGGGAGATGGCGTGGGGGAAGGAGTTCTTCGCCCTTATGTCGCTCTGGATCCTCACCACCACTTCGAGGGCCTGCTCCTCGGAGCAGTTAGGCAGGACCAGCAAGAACTCGTCGCCGCCGAACCTCACGGCCAAATCCCCCCTCCTCACGGAGGACCTGATGCACCTCCCCACGAACGCCAAGACGGCATCCCCCTGGACGTGCCCATAGGTGTCGTTTATGCTCTTGAAGCCGTCCACGTCCAGGAGGACCAGGGCCACGGGCAGGTTCCTCTCGAAGGTGGACGGGTCTTTTTCCATCTCCTCAACCCACCTGTTAAAGAAGTGCCTGTTTTCAAGGCCCGTGAGCTGGTCCAGGTAGGCCAGGACTTCGTAACGCCTCTTCTCATCCAGAAGCTGAGAGGAGAGCACCCTGACGGGGTTAAGCAGAGCCTGCAGCAGGAGCCCCTCGAACACCGTGTAGTAGGAGAGGAACCTGAAAAGGTGACCCACCACTATGTAGAAACCGTACACGTCCTCGTAGAGGGTGAAGGAGAGCTCGGCCAGGGCGGTGAAGAGGAGGGCAGGAAAGAGGGTCCCCCTGAACTCCACCAGCTCAGCCTCCTCGGAGCTCTTTAGCCTGGCGAGGAGGAGTACCACCACCGCCACGAGGGCGTACTCGGAGACCACCTTGAAGGTGGTGAGTCCCTCCCCCTCGACGAAGCAGTCGGGAAAGACCCCCTCGAACACCGACCAGACCCCCAGCGCCGACGAGAGGGCGAAGGCCACCGACGCTGACTCGAGGGATAGGTTCGGCGCGGCGAACAAGAGGAGGAGCCCCAAGACCTCGACGGACCTGCCCAATATCCACAGCTGGGTGGGCTCGTTCGCCGTGAAATGAGGGAAGACCCCCATCCCCTTGAAGGCCAGGGTGTGGAAGAAGTCCACCACGCCGACGAAGAGGTAGAGGCTTCCCAGCTTGGCGAAGAGCTTGTTCTTGGCGAAGGATCGGGTGGACAAACCCAAGAGGGCGATGAAGAAGGCGGTGAATATCGCCATGAACTCCACCGCCGTGTGAAAGAAAAGGAAGTTCTTCATGGATACGCCCCAGAGCGCGAGGACCATCGCCCCCAGGTAGATCCATCTCCTCAAATCCCTTGCCCCCGTTTCAAAACCGGAGATCGAACCTGTGCTAAAATTATAACAACGGATCCGTCAAAAACTCTAAGAAAGGGGGAAAAGAGCTGATGGATCTCCACTACCCCGCGGAGATGATGTCCAAGGAGGACGTGGACTACGTCAGGGCGCTCACCAGCCTCAAGGAGGAGATCGAAGCCGTCTCCTGGTATCACCAGAGGGAGGCCACTACCTCTGACCCCACGATAAAGGGGGTAGTCAGGCACAACAAGGAGGAGGAGATGGAGCACGCCGCGATGCTTCTGGAGTGGCTCAGGCGCCACATGCCAGGTTGGGACAAGGCGCTCAGGACCTATCTCTTCACCGAAGGAGATCTGCTGGCCATAGAGGAGGGCTCCCAAGGCAGTTCCAGCTCTCCCTCTGGGCTCGGCATAGGCAAGATCAAGCGCTAGGAGGTGAAGGGCACATGGACCTCTTCAGGAGAGAGCTAGCCCCCATAGGGGAGCGCGGCTGGGCGGAGATAGAGTCAAGGGCCAGGGAGGTACTGACGAGCAACCTCTTCTGCAGGCAATTCCTGGAGGTCGAGGGCCCCTACGGCTTCGACTACAACGCCTACCCGCTGGGAAGCCTGAACAACCTCAAGAACCCACCGGATGCCCTGGGTTGGGGCGTTCGGGCCGTCCTCCCTCTGGTGGAGGTGAGGGCGCCCTTCAAGCTGAGCCTCTGGGAGCTGGACAACCTCTACAGGGGTAACTTCGTGGTCGACTTCTCCTCCATGGAGAGGGCTGCGCTGGAGCTGGCGGAGTTCGAGGACAGGGCCATATTGAAGGGGCTGGACGAGGCCTGCATAGCGGGCCTCGAGAGGTTAGCCCCGGTCAGGATGCCCATAGAGGGAACCCCTCAGAGCTTGACCAGACAGCTGTTCAAGGCGATGGGCGCTATGATATCCAAGGGGGTCAAGGGGCCATACGTCTTGGTGGTCAACCCAGCCCTGTGGGCTGAGGCCTTCTCCAAGAGCACGGAGAGCCTCATGGAGCTGGCGGAGGACGCGGGGGTCTCGGAGGTCGTCCTCTGCCCCAGGTTGGAGAAGGGCATCCTCCTATCGCCCTCCAGCGAGAACATGAGGATCGTGCTGGGGCAGGACGTGACCATAGGCTACTGTTGCAGCTCCGAGACGGAGGTCCACCTCTACTTCACGGAGACCTTCACCTTCCACGTGGCTAACCCCGACGCCATAGTCCTGTTCGAGTGAGGCCGGCCTGGGGCGAGCCATCTCGCCCCAGGCCACCCTTCCCGATCGCCCTCCTCACAGGAGCGCCCCGAGGTCGAAACCCCTAGACCTGAGCTCCTCGAGGATCGCCTCGGCCTGGCCGATTCGCCTTCGAGCAGATGCCAAGCCCTCCGCGTCGCCGACCCTGGAGAGGGCCCTATGGAGGCGCGCCTCCAGGCCAACCAGCTCGTCCTCCACCACCAGCTTATCGGCCAGAAACAGTATCTTCTGTTCCCAGGAGGAGGATCCCGGATCGAGCAGCTCCATGTGGCGCAGGACGACCTCTGCCACCTCAACCAAACCGAGGCAACGGAGGAAACGATGGGCCAACGCGTCGTGCCTGCTCCTACCCCTCGCCAGGTCATGGAGCAGGGAGGCGCTCTCCAGGAGGTCCAGGTCCACGCCCTCCACGAAACGGGCTATCCCCATGGCGACCTCTTTGACCTTTAGACAATGCCTCACTATCCTATCCGAAGCCCCAAGGAGCGAGAGCAGCTCGAGGCACTCCTCCTCGGTCGGTCTATTGGCCCTCCCCAACATCCTCTGAGCCTCGCGCAGATCCTCCTTCGAGTTGACGCCCATCACCACGCCCTTGTCCCAGGTGGGGACCTCCCTTCCCTCGAAACGCCGCAGAAAGGCCGACAAGCCGCCTTCTCCCTCGTGCTCCAGGAGGTAAAGCTTTAGGGAGGAGGAGATGAGCGGGGGGTGACCTCTTCTGCCCGCGAAGGTGGGGACCAGGTACAGAGGCCTTCCCCTCCAGGCGAGCGCCAGAGACCTGATGGTGCAGGGCCTAACCAAGGGATGATCCACGGGCAGGACGAAGAAGGCGTCGACCTCATCCCCCATCGCTCCCACCCCAACTTTAACCGAGGAGAACATATCCCCCTCCCAGTTAGGGTTGAAGACCACCGAAACGCCTAGCCTCGAGGCCCCTCTCTCGACCTCGTCGAAGGAGCAACCGCCGACCACCAGGATCTTCGAGACGCCCCCACCCCTGAGGGCCTTAACCGCCCTCTCGAGGAAGCTCTCCCCGCCCAGCTGGGCCAGGGCCTTGGGCGTCCCTAATCTCCTGCCCGCACCCGCGGCCAGCACTATCGCGCCGAACCTCAACTCAAGCCCCACCCTTCAGAAACACGCTGGCACCGTCAGGCATGAAAGAGAACCGGATCCTCTTCCCCACCCCGAGGTTCAACCTGGCGTAGCTACTCCTGTGATGCTCAGCCCTCCACAGCTTGCAACCGCTCCTGATCAACAAAAAACGAGAGGAGGAGGCCTCCCTAACCTCCTCTATCTCCCCCTCCACCAGGTTGCAGCTCAGGGGGTAGCTCAAGGGTAAGTCCGGGTAGATCAGCTTCAGATCGCTCGGGGGGACGAACAGCAAAGAGGCGCCTAAACCCTCGCCACCCTTGACCAGAAACCTGAAACCCTCCCCCTCGAACAAGCGATAGCCCCCCTCTCCGGGCAAGAGAAGTCCCTCCAGTACGTTGCCGAAGCTATCCAGGATGTGCCGCCCCCACTCCGGAGATGGGGAGCGACAGAGCTTGCTCCTGTCCAGCACAGCCACCAGCCTGCCGCTCTCCATGAAGAACGATTCCTCCCCCAGCTCCACCACATCGTCCAGGTGATGGGACACGTAGATCATGGGTATACCCTTCTCCCTCTGCAGCTTTATCAGCTCCCTCCTGAGGTTAACCCTCATGGGGCCATCCAGGGAGCTAAAGGGCTCGTCCAACAACAGCAGGTCCGGCTCGGACATGATCGCCCTGGCCAGGGCCACTCGCTGCCTCTGCCCCCGGGACAGCTGACTCGGGTACCTGTCCTCGAAACCGTTCAACCCGAACCTGCAGAGCCATTCCAGCGCCAGATCAGTGGATCGCTTTAGCCCCCTCGCGGACCTGGGGAGGGCGAAGAGGAGGTTCTCCAGGACGGTCATGTTGGGAAAGAGCGCCAGGTCCTGGAAGACCAAGGAAATACTCCTCCTCTGTGGCTCCACGAAAACGCCCCTTTCCGAATCCACCAGGACCCTGCCCTTGAGCGATATCAGGCACCTTCCGCTAGCCCTCTCTAAACCCGCCAAGACCCTGAGCAGCGTGCTCTTGCCGGAGCCGCTAGGACCGAACACCACCGAGATGGGGGCGCTAACCCTCATGCGGGCCGAGAGGGCGAAAGAACCTTTGCGGTGCTCCACCTCCACGTCAAGGATGAAGCTCACGCTTTTCGCCCTCCAGGCGAGATAACATCAAAACCGAAGCCAAGCCCAAAAGGAGCAAGACCAGGGAGGCCAGATGGGCACCCCGCATGTCCAGCACCTCGGCCCTGCTGAAGACGTAGAGGGGGAGAGTCTGGGTTCTGCCGGGGATGTTGCCGGCTATGGTGAGGGTCAGGCCGAAATCCCCCATGGCCCTGACGCCTGCCATCGCGATGCCCAAGATGAGCTTAGGCCTGGCTATAGGTAGAAGGACCTTGAAGAACACCTCCCACCTCTGCCGGCCCAGGACCATAGCGGCCTCCTCCAGCGAGGCTGGGATGCCCATGAAGGCCGCCCTGGAGAACTGAACCATTATGGGCAGAGCGCTCACGAAGGCTGCAAGCACACAGGCGTGGTAAGAGAAGAGCAGCTTCCTCCCGATACCCCAGGGAGCGCTGCCGAGGGCCGTAAGCAAGTAGAGCCCCAGGACGGAGGGGGGAAGTATCATGGCGAGCTGCAGGGCGTAAGAGATCGGCACGGCCAGAAACCTCGGACCCCGGCTCAAGAGGAAGCCCAAGGCGAGGCCCACCAGGAACACCGCCGGAAGCGAGACCAACGAAACCTTAACGGACAACCAGAGAGCTTCCCCCAAAGCTCACCCTCCTAGAAGAGAGGCCTCGCGCCGAGCTTTATCAGCGATACCCTGAAGGACTTGGAGAACATGAAATCGAAGAAGGACCTGGCCTCCTCCTTCTCCAGCGAGAGGAGCGCCACCGTCGCCACCAGGGAGTAACCCGGCAGGACCTCCGACTCCCCCTCCAGGGACCTGACGGCGACAGCCGCTAGGAGGGCTCCGTCCACAGCGCCCGATCTCACGGCCAGCACGACCCTTGTGGTATCGGGCAGGAAGACCAGCCTTTTCCTCGAGATCAGGTCCTCGTAAACCCCCCTGTCCTTAAGGAACTTAACGGCCATCTCGCCGGAGGGACCAACGGAGGGGTCGACCGTGGCGTAAACGCCCTTCCCCTCAAGGACAGAGGAGATCCTGCCGAAACCCTCCTTGACGGACCAAACCACGGTGTCCAGCTCAGCCCAATCCCTGCGCAGTAGCTTCACTCCCCCCTTTTCTAGCCGGTCCACCCAGGAGGGATGAGCGCTGACGAACACGTCGAAGGGGGCGCCGGATAAGATCTGCTGAAAGAGCTTGCCGGAGGAGCTATAAGACGCGGAGACCACAACGCCCTTCGAGTCCTTGAAATGCTCCACCGCTTCGTCCACAAGCTGTCTAACCCCCGCGGCCGAACCCACCAAAACCTCGGCGAAGGAGGCCGTAGGCAGCAAGCAAGCGGGCAACAAGGCGGCTAAAAGCGAATATGCTATCGACCTACCACTTGCGAAGAGAGGAAACATCCTTACCCCTCCTCACGGCCACTATCTCCGCCATTATGGACAGAGCTATCTCCTCCGGGGTCTCAGCACCGATGGTCAACCCTATGGGCTGATATATGCGGTCGAGGTGCTCCTTGGGGACCCCCCTCTCCAGCAATTTCTCCCGCAGGGCGGCCACCTTGGCCCTTGAGCCTATCATCCCTATGTAGGCGGGATTTGAGTCCTTGAGCATCTCCACCACGTTCGCGTCCATGGCGTGCCCTCTGGTGCATATGACGACGTAACTCCTGGGGCTCAGCGGTGGGTGGTGTTCGAAGAAGCTCTCTAGAGGCGAGCATATGCCCCTGGCCCCCAGCTCTGAGACGTCGCAGAACTCCGGCCGATCGTCCCAAACTACCACGTCGAAGCCCAGGAATACCCCCAGCTTGGCCACGGCCCTCCCCACGTGGCCTCCACCGAATACCAAGAGCTCGTCGGAGGATCCCAGCGTCTTGAGGAAGACCTCAACCCTGCCTCCGCAGAGCATTCCCGAGGCACCCTCTACCAGATCCATCCCCATTAGGCTCTCGGGCCTGCCCTCCTCGAACATAGCCTTGGCCTCCCGCATCACCCTGTGCTCGAGCTCGCCACCGCCCACGGTGCCCTCTATGGACATGTCGGGCCTTATCCACATGCAGGCGCCCACGTTCCTGGGGGCAGACCCCTCGCTCCTCACCACCATCGCCAGTATACCCTTCTGCCCTCTGGCCAGATCCTCGGCCAGCTTGAGGAAAACCGATTCCTCCCTCGCCGTGGACATGAACGGATCACCTGCCCTCTCGCAAATCTTTCGTCCTACCACACTCACCGCAGATACCATACAGAAGAAGCTGTTTGCCCCTGACCTTAAAGCCCTGCGGCGCCCTAACGCGAGGTATGCCCTCGCTCCTAAGGCAAAACATCCTACCACACTCCTCGCAGAGGAAATGGGGATGTCCCCCCTCGCACCTGGCGGACCTCAGGTGGTTCAAGGAGAACCTTGAAACCCCGTCCTTACCCACCACCTTGTGGAGGAGCCCAGCCTCCTTCAAGCTGCTCAGGACCCTGTAGACCGTGACCCTGTCCACCGCTCCCTCTAAAAAGGAGGACAGCTCGCTAGGGGACATGGGTCTGCCCTCCAACTCCAGCAGGCTCAGCACCAGGAGCCTCGGCCGCGTGGACCTGAGGCCCAGCCCCCTCAGAACCTCCTTCCAGCTCAAGGCCTGGCGGCGAAGGAGCAGCGAGGGAACGCGCACGCCTCGCACCTGCTACAAAACCCCCCCACCCCCCATCGCCTTACCTCCTCCGCCTTAGGAGGCAGCCCAGCGAACAGCCTGAGCAGGAGCAGGTCCAGGGAGGTCCTGCGCTCGAAGACCACGCACGCTGGGGCTCCCACCAGGTAGGCCTTACCCCTCCTCGCCAGCATCAACATGTTGCCTGGGATCACGGGCACCCCCCTGAACAACACCTCGTCCGCCAGGGACGATATGGCCTTAGGGGTGAGATCGTCTGCGTCCACGCTCATGCCGCCCGTGAATATGATAAGGTCTGCCCCCCTCTCCAGGAAGGACCTGGCGCTGGAGGCGATGGCCTCGATGTCGTCCCCGACCACCTCCTGTCCTAGGAAGACGCCGCCCAGGGGGGATATCTTCTCCTCCAGCTTCGGCCTGAAGGCATCCCTCTTCCTGCCCTCGAGCAGCTCCGCGCCGGTGGTGACCAGGGCTACCCTAAGGGGCTCGAAGGCCCTAACTGACAGGGGAGAGACGACCGACAGGGTCGCCTCCAACGAGGCCCTATCCACGACCAATCCGAAAGGACGGATCGAGCCCACGAGCTCCCCCGCCCTCACCGGTACGAAGGGAGGAAGCAGAACCAGGGCCCATACGCCGAAGGCGTTGATCGCGTCCACCGAGGACGGATCGTAGACCAAAAGCCCAAAGCGTTCCGCGAAGAAGCCGCACTTGCCCTCGCCCGGACCCTCCACCCTGACGCCCTCCCCCGCCAAAGCAGAGGCCAAAGCCCTAGAGGCCTCGTCCTCGTGTAGCTCCCCCTCCTCCAGCTCGACGACCCAAAGCCTGCTCTTCCCCATCCTCCTCAAGACCTCCAGGTCCTCGGGCCTCACCACGTGTCCCCTCTTGAACCTGGCCCCCTTGAAGCCTCCGTCCACGTCTATCTCGGTCAGATCGTGGGCCAGGGACATCCCCACCGCTTCCTCCAAACCCACGGAAGTGAGCTTCACCGAAAGACACACCTCGCTCCTTGCAAGATAATGCAACTAAGTTGCAAAAACGCCCCCACCAGGGACCGGAGCTTCGCCCCGGTCCCTGGCCCAGACGAGACAGCCTACTCCTCCCTCGGGGTGATGCCCCTCTCCTTGTCCGTCCCCGGGATCAGGGAGTCCCATATGGCGGCGGAGATGCCAGCCACCGCCATGGGGGTCTTCAGGATAGCCCATATCATCATGCCGAGGGTGCCGAGCTCGCTGAAGAGCTTCTGGTTGGCCTCCACCCATCCGGGAAGCCCCTGGGACATGAGGAACGCGAAGCCCACTATCATGACGTTTCGCTGGCTGCCCATGTCGGCCCTCATGAGAACCTGGATCCCCAGGGCTCCTATCACGCCGAAGAGCGATATGTAGGCGCCGCCTATTATCGGGCTCGGTATGGTGGCTATGAGGGCCGAGAGCTTCCCTATGGTGCTCATGAGTATCAGTATTATGGCCCCAGTCCGCACGACCCACCTGGAGGCCACGCCGGTTATCCCTATCAGCCCTATGTTCTCGGTGTAGGAAGTGGTCCCAACGCCGCCCAGCAATCCAGCTATGGCGCAGTTGAGCCCCTCCGCCCCTATCCCCCTGCTTATGGTCTTGGGGCTGGGATCGGGAAGCCCAGAGGCGTAGGAGCAGGAGTGGTAGTCCCCTATGGACTCGATCATCACCGCGAAGAAGCCCGCCGCCAGGGCGCTTATGGCCACCACGCTGAACTTGGGCGCACCCCAGGGGGCTATGCCGGTGAACCTGAACCAGGGGGCCTTAGCCACGTTGGAGAGGTCTATGTAGGCCGGATGCCCGGGCACGAATATCCCGGAGAGGGAGGCAAAGAGACATATCAGATAGGTGATCGATATGGCCATGATCACCGAGAAGATGTTGAAGTACTTGTTCTTAGATATCAGGCTGAAGAAGAAGACCAGAGCCACCACCAGGAGCGAGGCGGGCCAGTAGTTGGCGGCGTTGAACTCCACCGCCACCTTGGCCAGGGAGAACCCTATGGCCATTATAGTCGGGCCTATGACCACGGGCGTTATGACCCTGCGCACGTACCCTATGAGACCGCTGTAACCTATGGCAGAGAGCACCAATCCACCGACTATAAGCCCACCGCCGAGATACTGCATGATCGCGTTGGGCCCCTGCGCGCTGTACATCCCTATGACCGTCATCACAGGAGGTATGAAGCTGAAGCTGGAGCCCTGGACTATGGGAAGCCCGGATCCCAGGACCGGATGGGTCTGGATCAGCGTGGCCACCCCCATGGCCAGGTAGACGCAGGAGATGAAGAAGGCTATCTGTTCCTGGGACATGCCCATGGCAGGACCGAATATCAGCGGCACCAGCGTGGTGGCCCCAAAGAGGGTGAGGACGTGCTGAGCGCCGGCCAGGATCATTATAGGCAGGGGAGGCTTGTCGTCCACCCTGTAAATTATCCTCCTGGAGGACATCTCCTACCGAACCCCCTTTCCCGAAAAAGTCTTATGGGATGAGAAACACACGTGCAAATCGAAGCTCCCTAGAAGAGACCCGAGGCGTCCCATCACCTCCTTCGGCGAGCTTTGGTAAATTATACGACGACACACCAGGGGAGGCGAGCAGGGGCCGTGCGCCCCCTTCGCCTCCCCTAAGGGCCGATCAACCCCAGAAGTCCTTCTCGCCCCTCTCCGCCGCCTTGACGGCCATGTAGACCCTCTCCCTGGTGAAGGGATAGCGATGTATCCTTATGCCCAAGGCGTCGTAAAGGGCGTTGCTGAGGGCTGGGCCCGGGGCTATCATGGAGTGCTCCCCTACACCCCTGTTCCCGTATGGGGACAGCTCCTCCGGCGTCTCCTCCCAGAAGCTCTCTATCTCATCGGGCACGTCCATGGCGGTGGCTATCTTGTAGTCGGTGAAGTCCGGATTGAGGAGCCTGCCCCTCTCGTCGTAGTACATCCCCTCCATCACCGCAGCGGAAAGCCCCTGGACCGTACCGCCCTCTATCTGCCCCTTGACGTTGATGGGCGATATGGCCTTGCCCACGTCGTAGCCGGCCACCGCCTTGTTGACCGCTATCTCGCCGGTCCTGGGGTTCACCTCCACGTCCAGGCCCACGGCGCCCACGGTGAAGTGGACGACGCTCTTGGGGGATTGGCCCGTCTCCAGGTCGGGGTAGACCACGTCCGGCGGCACGAAGTGCCCCTTGCCCACTATCGGACCTCCCTTGAGGACTCCGCTGGGCATCTTGAAGCCGTTTTGGACCTTCACGTCCAGGGGCTCGGAGATCCCCAGCTTATCGCAGTAGACCGTGCCGTTCTCTATCCTTATGTCCTCGGGTTGGACCTGCCAGTACTCCGCGTAGAGCTCCAGAAGCTGCCTCTTCACATCCTGACAGGCCTGCTTCAGGGCCATGCCCATGGACCAAAGCGACCTGCTGGCCACCGTCTGCCAATCGTAAGGATGCGACGCGGTGTCAGGATAGTAAAGTTTAACCCTCTCTATGGGAACCCCCAGCTCGTCGGCGACTATCTGGGCGAAAGCGGTGTAAGTGCCCTGACCCATGTCCATGGTGGCGGCCAAAGCCCTGACCGTCCCATCGCCCAGCAGCTCCACCGTGGCCGAGGAGGATGCGTCGGCGGGCATGGCAGGGGCCTTTATGGCCAACGCTATACCCTTGCCCCTCCTCCAGCCGCTCCTGATGGGGGGCTCCTTTTTACCATACTCTATCCTCCTGGCCACCTCCTCTATTATCTTGTCCAGGGCGTGCGGGTGCATGGGCATGCCGGTGCAGGTGGGAAGGCCCGGGCGCAGGAGGTTCTTGAGCCTGAACTCCACCGGATCCATCCCGAGCCTGTGGGCTATGGTGTCTATGGTGGCCTCTAGCCCACCCATGAGCTCGGGAAGGCCAAATCCCCTGAAGGCACCGCCGAAGGGCTTGTTGGTGTACACCCCGTAGGCGTCGGCCCAGATGTTGGGTATGTAGTAGCAACCCATAACTGTATAGCCAGCGCTTCTAACGGGGTTTACCCCATACTCAGCGGACGAGCCGGTGTCGAAGACCAGCATGAGCTTCATGGCCGTGATGGTGCCGTCCCTCTTCACCCCTATCTTTATCTTCGAGTACCACCCCTGCCTGACCCAGGTTGTGACCATCTGCTCCTCCCTGGGGATGAAGAGCTTGACGGGCCTACCCTTGATGTCCGGATCCATGGCGGCAGCCAGGCACAGGGGCTCTATGGTCACTCCGGCCTTGCCGCCGAAGCCGCCGCCTATGGGAGGCGTTATCACCCTAACCTTGTTGAGCGGCAGGTTGAGGTTCCTAGCTATTATGTCCCTCACCGTGAAGGGCGACTGGGCAGAGCTCCATATGGTTATCTCCCCAGAAGCCCTGTCCTGGACAGCTATGCAGACGTGGGTCTCCAGGGCGGCGTGCGCTATCTGGGGACAGGAGAACTCCTCCTCGAAGATGTGGTCGGCCTCGGCGAAGCCCTTCTCCACGTCGCCTCTCCTGAGCTTGAAGTGCTGGGCTATGTTGGTGCCGGGGACCGGGAGGACGAAGGGGACCTTCTCGTAGCTCCCGAGGTCCGGATGGACCAGAGGAGCCCCCTCCTTCATCGCCTCGAGCGGATCGAAGACGGCCGGAAGCTCCTCGTACTCCACCTTCACCCTCAAAGCCCCCTCCTCCGCCGCGTCCTCCGTCTCGGCCACCACAAGGGCTACGGGCTCGCCCACGTACCTGACCCTCTCTATGGCCATGGCGTTTCTGTCCTTCAGGTACAACCCAAAGCGGATCGGGAAGCTCCTGCCGGTTATGACCTTGACGACCCCGGGGACCTTCAGGGCGTCGGTGGGATCTATGCTCTTTATGATGCCCGAGGCCACGGTGGACCTAACGGCCCTGGCGTGCAAGAGTTCCGGGCCGAAGGAGAGGTCGTCGGTGTACTTTAGGGTGCCGGCCGCCTTCTGATCGTCGTACACCCTGGTAACCCAAGCCCCTATAGCCCTCTTCTCCTCCATAGCACCTTCACCTCCTCTCCTCCCTCATGAGCTCAGCGGCCCTCTTGACGGCCCTTATTATCCCCGCGTATCCGGTGCAGCGGCACAGGTTCCCCGAGATGGCCTCCTTTATCTGGTCCTCCGTGGGACAGGGGTTATCCCTCAGGAGAGCATAGGCGGTGAGCACCATCGCCGGGGTGCAGAAGCCGCACTGGATGCCACCCTCCTCCACGAAGGCCCTCTGGACGGGATGGAGCTCCCCGTTCGGCCCCAAAAGACCCTCGGCGGTGGTCACGCTCCTGCCCTCTACCTCCAGCGCCAGGATCAAGCACGACTTGACCGGCGTCCCATCCAAGAGAACGGTACAGGTCCCACACTCACCCTCCTCGCAACCCCTCTTCACGCTGGTGACCCCCTCGGCCCTGAGCGCCCTGAGCAGGGTCGCAGAGGGCTCCACCTCGTACTTTACCGGCTTGCCGTTGAGAGTAAAGCGCACCACCCTCTTCTCCATGTCCCTATCCCTCCACGAGCCTAGAGGAGACGATCCTGACGGCCTCCTTAACCAGCTCCCCCACCATGGCCCTACGATACTCAGCGCTGGCCCTGACGTCCGATATGGGCCTGGAAGCAGCGGAGGCGGCGGATGCCGCCCTCTCCAGCAGAGCATCGTTCGGGCCAAAGTGGCCCCGTAACATCTCCTCCGCCTCAAGGGCCCTCAGGGGGGTCGGCGCCACAGCCCCTAACCCTATCCTGTACTCGACCCCCTCGCCCGACCTCAGGGCCACGCAGGCCACCCCTACCTGCGCTATGTCGAGGGCGTTCCTCCTGCCCAGCTTAAGGTAGCACCCGGCGTTACGTCCGGGATCGGGGACGAAGATGTGGCTGACCAGCTCGTCGTGCCTCAGGTCCTTGACCCTGGGCCCGCGGACGAAGGAGTCGATGGGCACGTCCCTCTCCCCCCTTGGCCCCACCAAGTGGACCACCGCCCCGTAGCAGTAGAGGGCCGGCATGGTGTCGCCCGATGGGACGGCGGAGCAGACGTTTCCCACCACCGTGGCCCTGCTCCTTATCTGCCAGTCGGAGTGTCTGCGGCAGGCCTCCCACAGGGCCGGATAGTGGGTTTGGACCTCCTCGGACCTGACCACCTCGTTGCAGGTGACCAAGGCCCCGAGCTTAAGCCCCTCGCCAGGCCTGAACTCCATGCACCTGAGCTCGTCTATCAAGCCCAGATCCACCACCACCTTGGGGAGTACGGCCCTGCTCTTTATCCACACCAGCAGGTCGGTGCCCCCAGCCTTGGGCACAGCGGCGCCCAGGCCCTCGCCCAGTATCGCCAGGGCCTGGCTCAGCGTGAGGGGACGCTCCACCTCGAAAGCAAGCATTCCCTTCACCCCCTTACTCCTCCAGGTATCTCTCCACGAATCGAGATGCAGCCCTCTCGAAGGCCTCCATCGGCATCCTGACTATCCCAGCCCCCACCTGGCCCACCCCAGGCCTCTTGCAGGCCGCCCCGGTGTCCAATACCGGCGTTATCCCGGTCTCCACCACCTTCAGCAGGTCTATGCCCGTGGGCGTGCCCCTGAAGTTGAGCTGAGGGATGGTGTAGGTGTCGTTCTCGGCAATGGTTATCTCGTACATCTCCAGGGTGTAGTTGATCCCATCCTGAGGTGAACCGCCTATGAACTGCACTATCGCGGGAGCACAGGCCAAGGCGAAACCCCCCACCCCCACGGTCTCCATGATGGCGCTGTCGCCTATGTCGGGGTTCACGTCCTCCTTGGTGAAGCCTGGGAACAGCAGGACGTCAGGCACCGCCGCCGGACAGGTGAACCACTCGTCCCCGAGGCCGGACACCTTTATACCGAAGTCGGTGCCGTTCCTGGCCATGACGGTGACCAAGCTGGAGCCCTCGATCCCATGGGCCGGATCCAAAGAGGCCTTGGCCGCAGCCATGCCCAGGTTCAGGAAGAAGTGATCCGTCTTCGCCAGGAACTTTATGACCTCGGAGACCTTGTCGGGCGGCGAGGTCTCCACCATGTGAGGCGCTATGTTCTTTATCAGCAAAGAGGTGGCCGCCTTGTTCCGGTTGTGGAGCTCATCGCCCATGTGAAGGGCCTGGGCTATTATGGACTTGAGGTCCACCTCCTCGCCCACCGAAGAGGCCCTCTCTATGGCCCTCCTCAGGACCGGGTATAGCACATCCCTCATCCACCTGAGCCTAGAGAGGACCTCCTCGTCGTAAGCCCCCATCCTCATGACCTTGCCGAGGCCCTCCAGCATGTTGGTGTAGACCCTGTTGCCGAAGGCCCTGTTCTCCACCACGAAGACCGGCATGTTGGGCGTTATCACGCCGGCCATGGGCCCCACGGCGCTGTGGTCGTGGTTGGGCCGAAACTCGACCTCTCCAGATGCGGCGAAGGCCTCCGCCTCCTCCGGCGTCCTGGCCCAGCCCTCGTAGAGCACCCCCGCTATGACCGCTCCCCTCATGGGGCCAGACATCCTCTCCCAGGATATGGGGGGACCCGCGTGGGTGAAGGTCCTCTCGCCCATCCCAGGTACGAGCTCTTTAGCTAAGCCCATCCCCACCCAGAAAGGTCTGGCCGACAACAGCCTGGAGAGGGCCTCCCTGTTGGACTTCTCCAGATCGACGCCCAAGGACTACTCACCTCCCTTTACGTGACGGCCCGGCTTGAAAGGACACCTGCCGCTTCTCATCACGTCGTAGGCCTCCAGGTTCCTGTCCTCCAAGTGGTCGAAGCTCTGCAAAGAGGTCATTCCGCCGTATATCGTCCTCATGGGATCCGGGCTCAACCTGGCGTACACCATCTCCTCCGCGCACCTGCCCTGGGCCAGCTTCCAGCCATTGGGGGCCACGATCATGCTGTGGCCGAAGTAGAAGTTCCCCCCCGGATCCGAACCCACGGCGTTCACGCCCACCAGGTAGACGTGGTTGTCGTAAGCCCTGGCGAAGTTGGTGGCCCACCAGTGGTCGTAAGTCCGAAGCAGAGCGGACGGACGGGCTATGAGCTCCGCCCCCCTGAGGGCCATGGTGGTGGCCAGATCCGGGAAGTCCCCGTCGTAGCATATCACGATCCCCAGCCTGCAGAGGTCGGTCTCGAACACCGGGGCCTCCCTACCGGGCGTGGTCCAGCCGCCGAACCTCACGTCCTCGGCGGCGAAGGGATGCGTCTTCCTGTAGACCCCAACGA
>CAYRKT010000019.1:0-25416 GCA_964425005.1 uncultured Synergistia bacterium | reverse complement strand
CGCCTCCGCCACCTCCGCCTCCCCCCTCTTGCAACCTGCCCTGGCCCTTCTGCAAGTGAAAGGCGATGCGGAAGCCCCTGGTCCTCCTGGAAGGCCTCCTCTTGGGGGCCGCCACCCCCCTTTTGCGAGACCTGGGAGGATGGCTCTCTCCCCTATTCCTCCTCGCCCTAGGCTTCCCTTTCGCGCGGCCTCGGTCCGCCCTCTGGTGGGCCGTGGGCTTCGCCGCGGCGGAGGCCTTCCCCATAGGCTGGGCGGTGGGAAGATACCAGGAAGTCGTGGGCCTCGCCGTAGGGGGCCTCATCGCTCTCGCCGTCCTAGGCTTCGCCTACTTGCCCCTACGCTACCTGCCCCAAGGGGTGTGGCCCTTCGCCTGGGTGGCCTCCGAGGTTCTGCGCTTGGCCTTCTTAGGAGCTGGCGTGGGGATTGTGGGCTACGGCCTGGTCGACTCTCCCCTCGGCCTTTTGGGGAGGCTCGGAGGGGTTTACCTGGTGAGCCTGGTGGCCGTGCTCCTCGGCAGAGGGCTCTGGAGGGGAAGCCGTCTCGCTTGGGCCGCCGCTTTGCTGGCGCTCCCGCTGCCTGTGACGTGGGGCGCTGGCGCGCCGACCGACCAAGCCCTCCTCGTCCAAGGAGGCCTCTCGCCCGAGAGGAAGCATCTGGCCGCCGAGGTCTACCCGCGTCTCACCTCGTCTGCCCGCCGAGCAAACCCGGGTTTTGAGGGCATCGTCGTCTGGCCCGAGGCGGCTACGCCTAGCCCGCCCCTCGGCGAGAGGGGGTGGCGCTGGCTTGGAGGAGTGGGGACGGGGGATCTGAACCTGGCCGTCTTAGTGGAGGGCTCGAGGGTCGTCGCCCAGCGCTCGAAGGCCTTTCTCGTGCCCATGGTAGAGTACGCCCCGGGACCGCTGGAGGGGGTCAGGAGAAGGCTTCTTGAGGCAGCGGTGGGAGGACGCGTCCGTCTGCCGGAGAACTACGGCCCGAGGCCTGGGTCCTTGCTCCCGCTCGGCCCCTATGGGGCGCTGATCTGCTACGAAGGGTCGCTCGAGGGGGCGGCGGTGGGGCTCCGGAGAAAGGGCGCGCGGGTCTTGGTCACCATCAGCAACGAGAACACTTTCGATGGCACCCTCTACAAGCTTCGCAGGTTCAGGGAGGACAGGATGCGGGCCGTAGAGACGGGTCTCTGGAACTTGCGGGTGGGGGAGACGGGCTTTACGGGGGTCATAGACCCGTTGGGCAGGGTCTTGAAGAGGGCGCCAGAAGGAACGCCTGCCTACTTGGCCGCTTCTTACAGCGAGGTCCCCCAGCCCTCCCCCTATTCCTGGGCGCGAGAAGCCTTCCTGGCTGCTTACCTCCTTTCGCCCCTCGCGGGCCTCTTGCTCTCGCGGGCGAAGGAGGTGCAAACAGTTGGGACATAGCGCACACTTCTTCACCCAAGCGTGCCCCATGCGATGAAAAGCCCTGGAAGGGCTATACTCCCTCACAGGAGGCCCTCGGTGATCAGCGAAGCCGCTTCTCGGGGAAGCTCCAGGAAGAGGAAGAAGGAGAAGGCCTTCACCGGAGTCCACGCCCTCCTCGTCTTCCCTTCCGGAGAAGACCACAAGGCCACCCTGGACCTCATGCGCCGCTTCTCCTCCGCCGTGCGCTACGCCTACAACCGCTTGCTTGAGGGTCAGACCAGGGAGAACCTCAAACGGCAGGACGGCCCCATGTGCGCTCTGCTTGACCAGGTCTCGAGTAAGGCGGAAGCGGTTAAGGAGTGAGGGATGAGGAACGCGAGAGAAAAGGGCTTCGTCATCATCTACGCTATCCTCGGTCTGTTCTTGCTGGCCTCCATAGCGAGCACCGCCGCCTTCGTGCGGTATCAGGCGATCTTGGCCGCGAGGGAGCGCGGCCAAGGACACCTGGCCGAGGCCGCTGCGGCGGCGGCGAAAGGGCATGCGGCGAACGTCCTCTACCAGGTCGCACAGGAGCTTCGCCCCGCGGCGGAGGCCCAACTTTCAGGTGGGGCGACCGCGGCGACCTTGGGTGCCCTCGCCCAAGAGGCCCAGCGCTTGGCCGACAGCAAGACCTGCGGGGTCGACTTCGGTGGGAGGGAGGTGAGGGTCTTCTTCTCGCCTCGCGCGTGCGGCGAACCAGCTCCCGATGGCTTCAGAGCTGCCCAGAGGAGCGTCCCCGGAGGGGGACTCCAGGCCTACGGCCTGGACTTCCTCGTCTTGACCCGAAGCCAGGTGGGAGACGCGAGGCGGACCCTCACAGCCCCAGGCACCCTCTACCTCTACGCCGGGAGGGCCACCCCCGCCCAGTTCGAGCTCTTTGCGACCACGAACTACCAGGCGGACGGCACGCCAAACCCTTTCCGGGCTCAGGGAATCTGGAACGGAAAGGTCTACGTCGCGGGGGTCCCCATCTTCGGGGTCGGGGCCGCGGACGCTCCTGGTCCCGCTTTCCTGGCCCCCTTCTTCACGGCCCGCTGCCTCGCGGTGGGCGTGGACAACTGCCCTGGGGGGAGGGGCAATGTAGAGCTCGTGGACGTGGGCAGCGTTCCTCCGGCGGAGCTTTTCCCGACGCCCTTTACCCCGTGCTACGGCCCAGCGTGCCCCCGCTTTGGGGGCGGAGTGGAGTGGAACGCCCCGCCCGTCAGCCTGTACTGGGAAGGAACTCCGACGGACAACTTCGACGCCACCGGGGGCGCCAGGGTGGAGCTCGAGGCCCACGAGTCTCCCTCGATGACCGTCCTCCGCGTCACCACGACGACGGGCACCCGGACGGTCACGGTCTTCCCGGGCTCTCCGAGGATCCTCCGCTTCGCTGGCGGAGATGTCCGGGTCGTGGGCCCCGTGGGGAGCCCAGCGTGGCACACGCGCACCTCGCTTACGATCGTCGCGGAGAGGAACCTGATCCTGGAGGGCAACCTCTTTTCCCAGGAGCCCCCTTGCCGATCCCCCGCCGCCTTCGTTAACGGTGTGGCCCAGCCTCCAGACTGCCCGGGGGGAGGGGGCAACGGGATGCTGGGCCTTGTCTCGGAGACGGGAGACGTGGTCCTCAGCCTCAACACCCCTCCCGAGGTCTACATACACGCGGCCGTCCTTGCGCCCCAAGGGAGCTTCAGGCCAGAGTCCCTCCCCACGGACAGGAGGCTTCTGACCTTTATGGGCTCCATAGCGGTCAAACACTTCCACTCCTTCTTCCACGGAGGAAGGGGGTGGGTGACGAACCTGGCCTACGACCCAAGGCTCGCGAGCATATCGCCCCCAGGGTGGCCCCTGGTCCCTAGGACCAGAGGAGCAGTTTGGGGCATCGTCCCTGTGCTGTCCTGGGGAGACCTGCGGTGAGGAAGTGGTCCTAGGGGGCCTGCGGGGGCTGGCTCGTCCCCTGAGGGGGGATGACCCCGGGGACCCCGCGCTCCTCCTGCCTTTTGTAGACGATGGAGAGGTCGCCCTCCTTGACGAGAGCGCCACCCCGGGGCGCGCCTTGAGAGTCCCCTTCTGGGTTAGCCTCTGGGGTGCGCGCCCAAAAGCCCCCCTCGACGGTTCCTTGGACGGACTCTCCTCCCCTATCCCTCACCCAGAAGGGCTCGCTCGGAGCCTCCTGGCCTGCGAGCTTGGGGGTGGCGAACTCTTGGGAAAGGGGGGAAACCTCGCCCTCCTGGCGGGAGACGGCCAGGAAACCAGAGGCGCTTCCGTCTTCCTGGCCCGCAGAGCCTCCCCCTTGTTGTCTGCGGTAGACCACGACGGTGTCTCCTTGGACCTGATCGCCGAACGCGGCTGAGCTTCTCTCTATGTCAGGAGGCGGAGGCAGGTCTGCTGGAGGCGGGGGGAGCACGTCGTTTGTGGCCGTAAGGGCGGGTCTCCCGCTTTCCTGGTTTTGGACTCCCGTAGGCACCCCCGGTGGAGGGGGCACGGTCTCGCCGAGCCGTTGGTCCGAGGGAAGGGGTTCAGCAGTCCCTCCCGGGGGGACGGAAGTTGTGGAAGTTACCGCGGGGGGAGCTTGAACTGGCGTAGAATCGCTTGCTTCTGCCTTGGAAGAGCTTAACCTTAGCATGGAAAACACGGCCAAGACTCCGATGGCGGCGCTTCCAGCCAAGACGAGGGTCGTGACGAGCTTGGTCCGTGAGAAGACCCAGTTCCCGTCCTCGGTCTGGACGTAGAAGATGCGCAGGAAGTTGGCGGGCCTGGGCAGGGTCTTCCCGCTCTTCGCGCTTTTAGCCTTCGCTTCGTAGGTCTTGAGGATGGCCTCCGCGAACTCCCTGTGGAGGGCGGGCGCCTTTTGGGTGATCTCCTTGGCGAGGTTCGCGGCCTCGTTCTGAGTCAGGCGCTCGGGGACTTTCGTCCCCAAAGCCGCCTCGAGCTTGGCACGAAGGTCCTCGGGTACTTGCAACCCCTCTTCTTGCACAGGGGGAGGCGGAGAAGGCGTTCCTTCTGCCTTCTTAGGCCTGGGCCTCAGGAAAGCCATACCGCTACCATGATACCCAACGGGGCGCCGGGCCCCGGTATAATTCGGTAGAGGCCGCCTGGAGATGATCGGAGCTACGGGAGAGCGAGGACGGCTAAAGCACGACCCTGAAACCGAGGCTTTTCGCCCCCAAGCCTGGGGTGGGAAGGCTTTCCGTGGGAGCGCGAAAGGGGTGGGAGGGTCATGACGGGCTACCGTCCCGAGTCCCTAGACACCGGGGGCCAGATTCTGGCCGCCCAGCGAAGGGCGCAGAGGTGGCGGGTCATCGCTGGCCTCTTCTTCTCCTTGGTGCTGGTGGCTGCCCTCATGGCCGTTCACGCCTCCTCGGTGATGCTTTCCTCGAGGCCCGAGTGGGGAAGGTACTTGGGAGTACAGGCCCAACCGAACGCCACCCTGTCCTGCCTCACGGACGGAGCTTGTAGGCAGGCCCTTTTCCTCGTCTCGCGGAGAGTTCACTTCGTCCCCTTTCACTGGGTGGCCTTCTTAGGGCTCAGCTCCGGACTAGTGGCCCTTGCCCTGAGCGCAGCAGCTCTCAGGGTGAAGCCGAGCAAGTTGCCGGGAGCGGCCAAGCTGGCCCAGACCTGGGAACACCTGACCAAGGGGATAAGCTACCTCGGCGTCAAGGAGGGGAAGATCCTCCGCTACCCGGGCGACCTGCGTTTCAGACACACCCTCATCATCGGCTCGACCGGCGCGGGGAAGACCTCGAGGCTCATCCGTCCCGCCCTGGCCTACGCCGCCAAGGAGGGACGGAGCGCGGTGGTGATCGACCTCAAGTACCCGGACGTGGGCCTCTTGGGGATGGTCTCGGTCTTCGAAGCGTACGAGCGCCAGGTGATCGTCCTCCTGCCTTACGACAAGCGCTCGCCCCGGCTACCTCTTCTCCGCGGGGCCGAGGACGAAAGGGTGGCCCAGAAGATCGCCGAGGTCATCATTCCCGTAGAGGAGCGGGAAGGGGTGACGAGCTACTACGCCAACATCGAGCGTGAGCTCCTCCAGCGACTCATCCACATAGAGGCCACTTACGGAAAGGGGAGCCTCGGCCAGATACGCTTCGTATGCCAGAGGGGGCCAGACGAGATCCAGAAGTACATAGAGCAGAAGGCTCCAGACGCCAAGAGCTACTTCGGAGCCTTCTTCAGCTTGAGCAAAGGGAAGCAGGCGGAGATCGCTTGGGGTCTTGTGGGGAAGCTCAAGGCCTTCGGCGACCCCCTGGTGGACCGCTTCACCAGCTTCGGCCCCGGGGAGGTCGACCTCCGCTCCGCCACCAAGAGACCGACCCTGGTGTACTTCGGCATCCCGCAAGAGCGTTTGCAGGACGCCGGCGGCCAGATCCTCCTCCAGCTTTTCAAGCGCTACCTCGACTGGGTCTTTCTGGAAGAGAGCAAGAAGACCGGAAAGCTCGAGGTGCCAGTGGAAGTTTTCCTGGACGAGTTCACCAACCTAGGGTTCCTGCCCAGGATGTCGGACAACTTGTCTACAATGCGCTCCCGTCGGGTGGCTTACGTGCTGGCCCTCCAGAGCTTCAGCCAAGGGCTGGAGAGGTACAGGGAAGAGGAGCTGGAGTCCATCATCGCGAACTGCAACACGTGGGTCATCTTTCCCAAGGCGCTCTCGGACATAGACGCCGAGAGGATCTCCAAGGCGCTCGGCAACACCACAGCTTTCCTGGTCGCGGATGGCGAGCACAGCCCGCACTTCCTAGACTTCAGGAGTTTCTGGCCGAGCTACAGCGTCAACTACAGGCCGGAGAAGCTCCCCCTCCTCTCCCCCGAAGAGATGCGCAACCTGGAGGGCGGGAGCGTCCTCCTCAGGTTCAGCGACGGAGACCCCTTGGTGGCCCAGGCCCCGAGGTTCGACGAGGTCCTAAGAGACCCGAAGGCCCCGAAGGAGCTGAGGGAGCTCGCAGCCTTTGTCGCCGAAGCCGAGCGCAAGTACCAGGACCTGCTCTCCTTGGACATGGAGAACGCGGCGGAGTTCGCCGCGGACTACCTGACGGGTCCTTACCTCGTCCCTCAAGCCGAGGACGAGGAGGAGACCCCCTTCGAGGCTGCGGCGCGGGGCATTCAAGAGAGCAAGAAGGCCCTGTACGAGTGGTTCGCCGAGATGGTGCGGCAGGGGGCAGAGGTCGTGGTGCACAGGTCGCCAGAGGGCAAAGTGGCGAAGCTGGACCTCTACCCCCCAGCCGGGCTTTTGCCCGAAGAGGCGGAGAACTGGGCCAACGCCAAGTGGGTCAAGCTCTCCAAAGGGAAGAAGGTCATCGGGCTTGTCCCACCTGCCCTGGAAGGGTTCATCGAGGCCCACGGAGACCTGGTGGAGGCGGTGGACCTGGCGGGGAGGCTAAGGAGCTGGGTCGAGGCAAACGCGAGGCGGCTGGAAGGGCACCCAGCCCAAGACTCTTCGCAGGTCCCCATCGGGCGGTGGAAGAGGAACCGAGTCGTCATCTCCCTCGACAGCTTGGCCGAGCTGGGCATCTCTAAAGACCTCGCGGCCAAGTACGGCAAGGAGGTCCGTTGGGAGAACAAGAGGGGCTTCTACGACCTGCCCCTAACGGCGAAGGAGGCCCTGGAGGGGGCGCCCTCGAGTTCCCCGGAGGGGCAACCGTCATAGGATTAGGGAAAGGAGGACGCCGTGCGTAAGGGTTCCGTGTGGACGATCGTCTTCGCCGCGCTCACCCTAGGGCCCCACACGCGGGCCCACGCTGCCGCCTTGGACGTTTGGGGCATGCTGAACAGCTTGTATGGCTTGGTCTGCAACAGCCTGACCATAGACATCGGGGGAGTCAAGGTCAAGACCCCCCCCATCACCTCGATCCTCGATCTAAAAGCCTTCTGCCGCACCTACGATGCCTTGGTGAAGCTGAAAGACTACGAAAAGTTTCTCAACAGCACGGGAAGAAACGCGATTCAGGACCTCATCTCCAACGCGGTCAACGGGTTCTTGGCTGGCCTCAGCGGCGGGTTGGCCTCGGATCCGGGGTATAGGGCCTTCGCTGACGGGTTCAACAAGGTGATGGACGGGATCTCGGAGGCCATCGACACCCTCTACAGCATCCCGTACCAGGCGGTGAGCTCAGTGACGAGCGAAGCCTACGCCCGCTTCTACTACCAGACCCTCAACGCCCTCAAAAAGGACAGGGGCGCGCCTGCTCCCTCAGTGGACGCGGACGGCGTTCTAGGAGAGCTGACCCCGCCAGAGCAAGTGCAAGGGCTCGCGGGCGACTACGAGGTTCCGAGGCCGACCGCAGGCCAGGTGGCGGAGGCCAACTCGGCGGCCAAGCGGGTAGAGAGCACCCTCAGCGAGATGGGGGGAGAGTACGCCAAGAGCGTAGCTGAAGCTGCCCGCCAAGCGGACGCTGAGAAGGAGGCCAAACGAGCCGCTGAAAGGAGCGAGGCTGGCTTCCGCCAGTCGATACTGAAAGAGCAGAGCAAAAAGCAGACGGAGGTGCTGCGCTCCCTCAGCGAGGCGGCGTCCCAGGTGACCGCTGAGATCACCCCCACGGGAGAGAAGGGGATCGCCAAGCAGTTCGTGGAAGACGCCCGCAACGCCCCGAGCGACAGGAGGCTTTTGGAGCTTCAGGTGGAGGCCCTAGCCTCCATCATGGAGCAAAACGCCACGTACGCTACCAAGACCGCGGAGCTGCTCGTGGAGATCGCCAGGCAGCAGGTCTTCACCACCCAGGGAGTCATAGACGCCGTGAAGAAGCAGCAGCGAGAGGCTGAGGAAGCGGCCTCCTCCATCTCTGAGCAGGCCATGGCCAAGTACTACGAGAGCAAGTTGAAGGCCTCCGACCCCGCGAAGGAGCAATTGAGCGTTCTCACCTTTACGCTCTGCGCTTTCTACGGGGGGAGCGAAGACGAGGCTTCTTGTAGGGCCCTTCTAGGGCCCCAGACCGCGAGCTCGGGGGCTCCGTGAGCCCGCTGTAAACGCTGGGGGTTTGAAGGATGGAGAACCTGCTTAGCACCAACCTGCTGAGGGTCCTCGTACCGGACATAGCCCTCTTCTGGCGCACGGCCTTCGACGGCCTGTGGCAGATGGGCGTGCCCATCGTCGTCTACGCCCTGAGCTGGATCCTTGTTCTGGTGGCCTTCGCGGTCATCATCTACGAGATGCTCCTCACTCAAAGCTTCGCCCCCATCACCGCGCGCGCGGTCCGCCTCCTCATCGTCTTGGTGGTGCTCTCCTTCTACCCCTCTTTGGTTGGGGGGAGCCCGACGACCACCACCCCCCCATCGAAGCAGCCGCAGTCGTGGGTCCTCTTCCACAGACTCTACTCGAGCATTTACGGGGGAGGTGGACAGAAGGACTCCCTCTACTACCGCTGGCTCATCAACGGCGGCAAGGGGCCGATGGCCCAGGCGTTGAAGGACATGCACGAGGGCTTCCAGCGGCTCCTGGGGTACAAGGCAGTGCTTACGGGCACCCTGGTCCTCTATCAGGGCTTCCAGTCCGTTATAGGCATAGCCTGCGATGGGGGGGTCATCGGCCAGGTGACCAAGCGCGCGCCCCTCGTGTCGGTGGTCTGCGGTGTGGAGAAGCAGCTGGACAGGGCCTTGCAAGACTTCGACAAGATGGTGAGCAGGGCGATGGCCAACCTCACCCTCTCGATGCTCATCCTCATGGGTGCGCACGCCCTCATCATCTACAGCACCTTGGCGATCTTCATCGCGAGCGTTTTTCTCTTGCCCTTGCCTGCGGCCCTCGCCATGTTCAAAGGCGGAGAGAAAGCCTTCTTGACGGTGGTGGGGCTTTACTTAGGCTCCTTTCTCGCCTTGGGCGTCTCCGCAGTCGCCTTCGCCGCCGCCTCGGCCACGCTCTACCGGACCCTGGGAGGGCTGATCAAGAGCTTCACCTTGCCCGTCGACAAGGAGATCCAGGCCTCCCTTAATCAAGCCAAGGTCCAGATCGAGAAGTCCAAGACCCTCGCCGCTACAACCCAGTCCTTGCTGAAGCAGCTCAAGGTGCAGAAGGAGTCGTGGGAGGGCTACTACACGAGCGTCCTCTCCCAGGGAGTGGACGAAGGGGGGACCATCATGGTGGGAGGCAACAGGCCGTGGTGGGGGGTGACTTACAGGACGGTGGGAGGCTCGTGGGTCCCGGAAGTGGTCACCACGATCACGCCTTCGAACATAGCCTTCGGGGTGGGCAAGATAGAGGAGGGAGGCAGCGAGCCCTACTTGTCGGTCAGCGTCTACGAGTGCCCTGGAACGACGGGCGCCAAGGGAGAACGGCTCAACCCAGAGGCCTTTACGGCCTGCTTCTCTGAGATGGGGAAGGCCATCTCGAGCCTCGAGAACTGGCTCAACGACCGCTTGACAGGGAACGTCTTGGCCTCACAGAGCCTGATGGACAAGATGACGGCCCCTCTCCTCAGGATCAACCTTCTGCTCACCATCAACGTCGCCGCCTCCATCGTGCTGGCATCGGTCCTGGCAAGCGCCATGGTGCTCCTGACCACGCGGATCGCGAGCATCGTCCAGGGGTTCAACCTCGGTTCGGGAGTGGCGTTACCGAGGTAGCGCCCTCGAGACCGATGGGGCGAGGCGCTCTGCCTCGCCCCAGAGCTTTCCTTGTCTAGCTTCAGGGGGGCTCGACGATGAGAAGGAGGGGCCGGCCCCTCTTGCGGTAGCGCACCGTGAGGACCTCCCCTCCGTACAGCTCTTTTAGGGCCTGGCGCTGAGGGACGGGGAGGTGGCTTCCCGAGGGAGAGACCTCGTGAACCTTTCCCCATCCGAGGAGAGCGCCGAGGCCCTCGAGGGCCTTCCCCAAAGACTCTCCTTGGAGAAAAGGGAGAAGGAGCTCGTTGCCAGGGAGGGGGAGTTCCCCGTAGGCCGCTTGAAGGTCTTCGGCCGACAAGAGCAAGCGGAAAGAAGCAGTCCTGCCTCCAGAGAGGAGAAGCTCTCCCTTGACCGACCCCATTTCCCTTTCAAGCTTCTCTACTGCGAGCCTGCGCGCCCGCGGGCCCAATAGGTCCTTTACCGCCCGCAAGAGGGCATCTCTCTCGTCAAAGACCAACACGTTCGCTCACCCCCGACCTCAGGTCGATGTCGATGTACCCGGGTTTCTCGCCCTCGACAATCTTGCGGATCGCCTCCTCGAGGTTGGGGTAGAGGCGGATCCGCCCGAGAGCGTAGGCCTCCACGCCCACCTTGAACACGGGCAGCTTTTCCACGACCAGCCGCCTGCGGACGAGGTCTCGGTTCACCCCCGTTATGGGGAAGTAGGCAGGGTTTTGCACGGCTTCCGCCAGGTTGCTCCCGTGGACCGTGGCGATCACCCTCACCCCCTTTCCGGCGATGATCTCGACCACCTTGCTGTCCTCCACCCAGGCGAGCTCGTCCACCACTACCACCTGAGCCGAGTGGTTGGCCACCGCCTCCAGCATCTTCTGGGGCTGCTGCATGGGGTCGGGCACGGGAAGCCTGCTCGCCTTGCGGATGATGGGGTGCGGCGTCTGCCCAGCCCCCCCGATCTCGCTGGAAGAGTCCACCACGACGCACCTCCTGCCGTAGCGATCGGAGATGATCCGGACGATGTCCCGGAGAAGGGTGGTCTTCCCCGTGCCTGGCGCCCCGACCACGAGGATGCTCCCCTGGGACTCCATGAGGTAGCCTCTCAAGGGCTCGGCGAGGCCGACGATGGCCCTGCCGATGCGGATGGTGGCCCCGAAGATGATGTTGTTCACGTCACGCCTGACGGAGATGCGGTGAAGGGTGCCTTCGATCCCTACCCGGTTGTTCGACTTGATCTCCCCGAGCTTGGAGGTGAGGTAGCTGAGCTCGGAGGGGGTGAACTCCCACGAGGCGTAGTACTCCTTGCCGTCTACCCGGAAGCTCGGGTAGTCCCCTTTGATGACCACGATCTCCTCAAGCCTGTCTCCGAGGGCGTCGATGTAAGGGTGGAGGGCAGGGGGAAGGTATTCTTTGAGCTTCTCTATTCCCGCCTTTTCGTCAAACTGGAGACCGTGCCCTGGAGGCTCCGGGGAAAGCCCCAAGTCGGTCACCGGATCCAAGGCAGAAGGCAGGGAAGAAGCTCCACTTTCCTTTCCCAGGTCGGTGTCCCTACGGGAGGGGGTGGTCGGTTCAGGATGCCGCGCCTTCATTTCTCACCTCAGGGTACACGCGGGCCCAGAAGGCGCCCTCGCGGCGTATAAGCCCAGCCCGCTCCAACCGTTCCAGAAGCTCGGGGAGCTTCCTCCTCCCCTCTTCAGGGAGGAGAATGCCCAGCTCCCTCGTCCGCCTCGGCTCCCTCAGAAGCTCGAGGACCAGGGGCTCGAGGTCCGAAGTCCCCTGGACTTCCGAGGTTTCGGTGAGGGTCCTTCCGTCCGGGGAGGCCGCCGAAGACCCAGGTGGGTGAGCCAGAAGCTCGCCTAGGACCTTAGCCATGACGTAGGTGCCTATGGGGACGAACATGCTGGCGGCGAAGAGTTCCAGGGGGGAAAGCTCGGGAGCGGCCCGGCGCATGGAGAGGTAGTTGCCCACCCAGACGAGGGTCAGGGCCGCGAGGCTGCCTCCGTGGGCCCAGACGGACCTCCGGAGGAGCGAGTTGGAGAGGAGCGAGAGGATAAAGGCGTTGGCCTCGAGGGTCACGGCCAAGGCGAAGGAGAGCCAAGGGGGAAGGCTCCCTCTGCTGAGGGCATACCACTCGGCCAAGTGCCAGGAGGAGACCGCCAAGGTGGCCAGGTAGCCCAGCAAGATTAGGACTGCGAGAAGGCCCTTCATCGGCTAAGGGCTGAACCCGAGCTTCTGAGGGTTGGCGAGGAAGATGAAAGCGGGGGGGCGAAGGGCGACCTCCACGGGACTGGGGAAGGCCTCTATGGTGTCGGCCCGAGGAGCGATCTCCTTGAGGAGCTCCAGCGCCCGATCCGGGGGAAGGGGCTCGCCTTCCCCCAGCTCCACGAGGACCAGGCGGAAGTATCCGTCCCTCACCACGAGGCGGTAGGGAACCCCAGCGTACTTGAAGTAGACCGACCCGCCCCCGCCGAATCCGCCCACAGCCTTTAAGGCTTCGGCCAGGGTCATGGGCACCTCGGGAGGTTAGGGGCGGCGCGGTGGAGCTGATCGAGGCCCGCTTGGCGGCGGAGGAGCCCGTAGAAGGCGGCCTGGGGGTCGCTCACTTCGAGGACCTCGAAGACCCCCCTCCCCTTTTCGGAGAGGAAAAAGGTGGTGGTCTTGACACGCAGGAGCCCGAAGGTCCCCGAGGTCTTTCCTCCCAGGCGGTACACCTGCTTGCCTCCGACGGAAACTTCCGGGCAAACGGTGGCCAGGACGACCAGACCCGTGTTCCCCGAGCCCGCCGCCTGGATCAGGGTTGGCCAAGCGGGGTCTTTAGGGGGGAGGCTGGCGAGGACGATCCCCTCGAGGTCGGCGCCGCTGGCGAGCGCGGCCAAAAAGGTCTGCAAAGAGGCCTCGTAGCGTCTAGAGGGCGGAGTCTGCGCGAGGCCGAAGAGAAGGAGACTAGTAAGGAACAGGACGACTTTTTTCCCACGCATCGGTCACCACCTTCCAGTAGGCCCCGACCTCGGGGATTAGGTCCGTGAAGTAACCCGGGGGCACAAAGAGCCAGTTAGGGCCCAAGACAAGGGGCACGATGGGGGGGTAGCCAGGGTAAAGTCTGTACGCGACCTTGGTCTCCTTGGGCAGTCCCAGAGCGTTCCGGAGGTTCCGCAAAGAGGAGCTGTTCCACTGCCCCGCCCTGGCGTCGAGGAGGATCCTCACTTCGCCCGCCCGGGCGATGAGGGCCTTGATCTCAGGAGGAAAGCTGGTTCCCGGACGAGCGAGGACGTAGACGGGACCGGAGAGGGGGTAGACCGCCGCGGGGTTGGGCACGCTCCCCAAGCTCTGGGCCAGCGACGGAAGGAAGAGAAAGGCTAGGAAGACGTAAGCCCTCATGGACTTTCCTCGCTCTCCACCTTGGCCCTCAGGGACGCCTGGGCCGCCAAGTAGCTCACCCCGGACCTGAGGACCTGAAGGACCGTCTCCGCGATTCCGCCAGAGGAGGTGGGTTCGGCCCACAGGGCCCCAACGAGAGGGAAGAAGGTCTTGTTGTCGGTGAGCACGAAGGGTATGCGGGCCACGGTGCCGATGATGTCGGCCTCCTCCACGGGGACGATCTCGATCTCGAACGGGGGCCTGAAGTCCTTGCCTGCGGAGTTCTTGAGATCCTTGAGCCACTCCCGAAGCTTCTCCGCGTCCTTGCGGATCGCGAGCCAGGTGCCCTTGCCCGCTGGACCAACGCGGTACCGCCGGGCCAGGATGGACTTGATCCGTTCGGCGTCCTCGGGCACGCCTACGATGTAGACCGCCTTGGCGTTCTCGAGGTTGGCCCTCACGATGTCCCAAGGAGCTGGAACGACGAGGTCCTTAGGGAGGTCGCAGTTGGTCACCTTGTTCCTCGCCGCACACAAGATGGGCCGCAAGAAGGAGTAGAGCTCGCCCAAGCTGGAGACCGCAGGGGCCGGAGAAGCCGCAAGCAGGAGGGTTGCTCCGAAGAAAAATAGCTTTCTCATGCCTAAAAGTCTATCACGGGCGCTCCTCGGCCAACTTCTGGCCCAGGAGACCAGACGCTCCCACCAGAAGGGCCGCGGCGGGGGCAGCCTCTCCCGCTTCGCGCCCCGACTGGGCGAGGCTGACCACTCCGCCCACCAAGACGAGGGGGGCGAGAAGGAGGAACCCTAGCGAGCCGTCCAGGAAGGCGGAGAAGCCCCGACCAACGGCCTCTGCGAGCGCGTCGGAGCTGGAGGAGAAGCCCCACGCGAGGAGGCCGAAGCCTAAAGCCAGAAAACCGACACCTAAGAGGCGCTGGATCTGACCGTTCATGAGACCATGTTACGGCCCCCTGGATGAGAGGGGAGGAGGGGACCCCCTGTAAAAGGCTTTCGGCAGAGCGATGGCTACCAGGATCTTGGCGTAGCGGCTCACGGGGTCGACCCCAACGCCACCGCGGGAAGCGGAGGCGTGGAGCATGTATCCCCGCCCGATGTAGATGGCCACGTGGTCGATCTCGCGCCCGCTTTCGGAGAAGAAGAGCAGGGCTCCTGGCACGTACTCCCGGATGGGGACGCTCGCGTAAAACTGTTCCCTGCTCGTCCTCGGGAGGTTGACGCCGAGGTGCTGGTAGACCCAGCGGACGTAGGCGGAGCAGTCCATCCCCCTCCTCGGGTCCTCGCCGCCGTAGACGTAGGGTATGGAGCTCGTCGCCCGAGCCGCTTGCCACAGCCAGCGCTCGAGGGCCTCCCACCCCCCTTGCGCCAGCCCCTCGAGGGAGAAGAGGAAGGCGAAGAGGAAGAGGACTCCTTTCAAAGCGCTCACCTCCTTTCAGGAAGGGTCCGGTCTGGAGAAGTGTTCCTGACCCAACGGAGGACCCCCTCTATCTCCTTTTCGCCGAGCCCGCTCTGAAGGGCTGCCTGGAAGAGGCTTGAAAAGACCTCGCTCTCCTTGAGGACCCCCTTGCGCACCCAGCCCCAGAGGGCGACGGCGTGGCGGACGAGCTCATCGTGCCGCCTTCCCTGAGGCGTGGAGGCCATCTCCTCGCAACGCCCTCTGAGCTCGGCTAGGGCGTAGGCCCTCTCTCTACCGCCTCCTCTCCCCTCGAGGGAAGAGGGAGCGGTTTGAGGAGAGTGAAGGGAGACCGCCTTGGGCCGCTCCCCCTCGAGGAGCCGCTCCGCCAGGAGCTCCGGGATAGTGGGGAGGTCCTTGGGGAGCGTGAGCGGAGCGATCCAGGCGTACTGCCCCCCAGAGGGGTGCAGGGAGGGAGGAGCCACCACGTAGCTTTTCCCGAAGCCCCTGAGGTCGAGGGCGAGAGAAGGGAGGGCCTTGGCCCGGACCCTAGGCTTTGGCCACCCCTCGGGCCAGCGCAGCCAGACGTGGGCCCCACCGCTGCCCGTCCTCGCCTTGGGAGCCTCGAGGAAGGCCTTCCCGAAGAAGAGGAGGGCGGTCAGGGCTTCTGGCGAGTCGAGGTCCAACACGACGACATCCTCCGGAGGAAGGACGGCCACGTTGGCCTCCGGATGTGCCGCGAAGGCCCGGGCCAGCTTCTCCGGGTCTGAGGTGGCATCGTCCTTACCGCGGGTGAACCCCAAAGACCTGTCCACGATCGGGAGCTTCCCTCGAGGGACGATCGGGAGGACGCGGTAGCCCATCCCCGCATAGTGGAGAGCCCACTCGCCCGCCCCGCGCATCCTGGGTCATTTTACCGACCAGAAGCCCTAGGGCTCAGGACCCTGTTGAGCCAGGTGGTCCGTTCGCGGTCCTTGGGGAGTGGGACTTCCTCGAGGTCCAGGGTGGAGAGAACGACGACCTGCTCCTTGGCGCGGGTGATCCCTGTGTAGACCAGTTTTCTGGTGGTGAGCGGGCTCTCGGGAAGGACGAGGATCACCGCCCTCCACTCGGACCCCTGGGAGCGGTGAACGGTGATGGCGTAAGCGAGGGTGGCCTGGGCCGCCAGGGAGCGGGGAAGGACGAGGTAGCTCTCCCCCACCCTGATGGTGAACTCGGAGTCGTCGATGGCCTCCACGATGCCCGTAGTTCCGTTCGCCACTCCGTAGTCGAAGCGGTTCTCTCCGAAGATGATCTTCTCTCCCACCCGGGCGATGTGGCCGTCTCCGAGCTCGACGTAGCGCGAGGAGGAAGCTTCTCGGGCTTGGCGGAAGACCTCCCTGAGAACCCCGTTCAAGGCTTTGGTCCCGAACGGGCCTTCGTGCACGGGAGTGAGGACCTGGACATCCTCCGGACCGAAGCCGCGGTCCAGGTAGTACGAGACGAGAAAGCGGAGCAGGGCGTGAACCTCGTCGGGTTCCCGAACCCTCCGGTAGAGGAAGTCCTCTGGTTGTCCCTTGAGGACCTCGCGCCAAGGGATCCCCTCGAGGGAAGCTCTCGCCGCCCTCAAGAGGGCCGAGCGCGGGTCGGCCTGCCGCCTCACCGACTTCAGCCGCAGGGAGGGGGCCAGGTTGAGGAGGTCCGCGAAGGGCTGTCCGGGCTGGACGGGAGGGAGCTGGTCGACATCCCCAACGAGAAGGAGGGAGGCTCCCTCAGGCAAGGACCTCAGCACGAGGACCATGGTCTCGAGGTCCAGCATGGAGGCTTCGTCCAGAACGACGAGCCCCACGGGGAACCTGACGCTGGAGGTGCGAAACACCTCGTGGGGCCTGGTCCTCAGGAAGCTGTGGACCGTCCGGGCCTCTATTCCAGCGAGCTGGGCCATGCGCTGGGCCGCCTTGCCCGTGGGGGCGACCAGGGTGACCGGGACCTTCTGGCGCATCAGCGCCTGGACCAGTCTGGAGAGGGTGTAGGTCTTTCCCGTGCCGGGGCCGCCCGTGAGGACGCCGATCCTGTGCCGGATTAGGCCCACGACCGGAGCCTGGTCCTCTCCGAGGCCCTCGGGTGGAGGAATCTCTGGCAGGGAAGAGGCTTCGCGGACGTTCTCACAGATCTCCTCCTCGAGGTCCGCGAAGCGCGAGAGGGCGAGGTAGCCCCTCTCAAACCTGACCTGCCCCGAGGTCTCTTGGAGAAGCTTTTGAACCTCCGTCTCGCTCTTGGCCAAGGACGCGAGGGGGACGGCGGTGTTGCCGCTCCCGACGTACTCCTCCTTGAGGCGCTGGAGAAGCTCGCCCAAGGGATCCCTTCTGCGGAAGCGCGCGACGAGGGAGGTGTAGTCCACCCCTTCGACCTGAGTCATGAGAAAGGGGTTTTTTCTGACGAGGTCCAGAGCGGGCTCCCCCAAGGCGTCGAGGATCCTCTGCCCTTCCAGGGGCGTGAAGCCCGCCTGCACGAGCTCCCGCAAGGCCTCAAAAAACCAGCGCCAAGACAGAAGCTGTTCCTTAGCTTCCTTCAGCTGGTAGCGCTCGGGAGGAGCGAAAAGGGGATCGATGGGTTTCTCCCCGAGGAGGTAGGCGAAGGCATCGGGGTCCCTCCCGAGCTTCAGGGACCGCTGGTAGCCGAAGCCGGGAGCCACGGTGTAGACCACCTGCCCGAGCTCCCTCGCCACGGGGTCGGCCTCCCTGGGAAAGACCTTGACGAGCTCGGGCTTGGGAGGATACCAGAACCTCCTACCGGGGAGGAACGGCCCCTGGACCCAGTCCCCCTCTGCCAGACGCCATGTGGGGATCCAGAACCTCTCGCTTTCCTTTCCCTCGAGGTCGAGGGTGACGAGGGTGCCCTCGCGGTAGCGCTCTAGGAGGGACGAAACCCGCGCGCGGACGTACTCGGGATCCCGGGCCATCCGTTTTCAGGATACTCCGCGCGCCCCTGGCTTGTATCATGGGGGCGTATGAGGAAGGGTTTGAGACTCGCCCTCGCCTTGCTGGCCTTAGGGGCCCCTGGAGCGTCTTCGGTCTTGGGGCAAGGTTACGGGTCTTCCGTCAGCTACACGTACGACTTGGCCACCCTCTCGGAGAAGCCAGGGGTCATCTACGTGAGTCCGAAGTACATCACCGTGGTGGAGTTCTCCGACCTGATCGACGAGATCGGCACGAGCAGGCCAGCGCTTCTACAGATCAGGGTGGCGGAGAGCGGCCCCAACCTGATGTTTCTGAAGGCCCTGCAGCAAGCGGGAAGCGCGGATCTCGTGGTGCGGGTCGGGGGTTACGTGGCCCTCTTCAAGGTGGTCGTGGACCCTAAGATGGACTCTCCGAGGCGCTACGTGGTCGTCCTTCGCTCCAAGGGGAGCTCTGGCGGCTCCGCGGGGGCGGCAAACCCTACGGAGGCCCCCAGGGGCGAAGGCGCTGAGCCCAAGGAGGCTCAGCTCCCTGGGGGCCAGGCAGGGGGAGCCTCGCTGCCCTCTTGGCTGAAGGCCTCCTTCTCTCCAGAGAGGAGCGCCAACGGCTGGGTCATCCGCTACGAGGTGCGCAACGAGGGAGGGGAGCCGCTCACCCTGCGGGTGAGGGACCTGACCGTGCGGTCGGGGGCGGTGCCCCTCCCCTTCAGGGTGCTGCGTACCTCCTTTGGCGACGACCCGGAGACCTTGGCCCCCGGCGCCGCGGCCTCGGGGGCCATCGTGGTCGAGGAAAAGGGGGAGATCGCTTGGGAGTGGAAGGTGGCTTCGCCCAAGACCTACTACGTCCTCCGGGGGACGGCTCGCTGAAGGAGTTTCTGACCTGGGTCTCCCGTTGGCGGGCCCTCCCCTTGGCCTCACCGAGCTTCCGCGGTGAGGCCGTAAGTCTCCTGAACAGGGCCAGAGCGCGCGCCCTGGTAAGGGTGGCAGACAGCCTGGTGGGGCCCATCGTAGGTCTGAGCGCCCTCGGAGAGAGGGAGTCGGGTCTGAGGGGGACTCGCCTGGCCCACTTGTCCGCGAGGACGGCTAGCTTCAGAGCGGCGCTGCACCTCGCGGCGCACAGGCTGCCTCACGGGGAGCGCGTGGTGGCCATAGACCGACACTACCTTGTGGTCGAGGGAGAGGGAAAGAGGAAGCGTCTCGGGTGGAGGGTGGGCGACCTGGCGGCGGGCCCTCTAGGAGCCGCCGTGCCCTTGCCTGTAGCCTTGCCCAAACAGATGGACCTGTCGGAGCTAGACCTGGACGACCTCGAGTGGGAAAGGCTTTTTCTCTTGGCGGTGCGCACGCCAGGCGAGCGGGTGCGCTCTCCCTTTTGGGCCCGCACCCTCTTGGACGCGAGCCTCCTCCTGGCCGCGGAGGGGGTGAGGGCGCTGGAAGAAAAGGGAGGCAAGGGCCTGGTGTACGCCACCTACCGCTTCATTCGCTCTCGAAGGACCCTCTGGGAAGTGCTGCCCCGAAGGGTGAAAAGGGCGGACAAGCTGGCGGGCAGGCTGAGGAGGATGGCTGGGGGTTGACATGGGGCTTTTGAAGTGGCTGAGAAGGGAGGCGAAGGGAAAGCTCCGCCTGCTGCAGCTGCTCGCGGAGGAGGAGCTTGCGATCTGGCGGAGGCTTGAGGAGTCTTTCCCTGAAAACCGGGTCGTCCCCCTCGTCCCCGTAGGGCTGATCGTGGAGGGGGGCTTACCGGACGAAGTGGCCCAGGAAGTCGTCCCCTTCGTGGTCGTCGACGGAAGCGGCTGGGCCGTGCGGGCCCTGTTCTACGAGAGGTCGAACGGCTACCACACCCTAAGCGAAATGGGGGTGGCGTGCGCCATCGTAGAGGAAGTCCTCTCAAGCCCTCCCGCTCCGGAGGAGGAAGAAGGTCAAAAGGAGGCCGCCGAAAAAGGGGGGGAGGCGAGAGCTCAGGAGGGAGGCCAGGAAGACGCGGCCTCCTCCTCTGCTCCCCCAGCGCTTTCTCCCTCCTCCCCTGAAGGGGACGAGGGCAAGGCGGCGACCCAAGACCTCGCGACCCTCTGGTGGCGGGGCGAGGTGGACGCTCAAACCCTCCTTTTAGGCCAGAGGAGGCGAAGAAAGGAGGAGGCGGGTGCGGAGGTGGAGAAGGAGGCGGCCGAGCCCAGCTCCCCTTCTCCAGTTCCAAAGAGACCCGAGAAGCGGGGTCAGGTTGGCGAGGCGCAGGGAAAGCGCCCCCGAGAAGAGGCCAAAGAGGTCAAGCGCGAGGAGGAAAAAGCGCGAACGCCCAAGTGCCCGGTGTGCGGCAGCCCCATGGTCTTGAAGGTGGCGAAGAGGGGGAAAAACGCCGGGCGAGAGTTCTGGAGTTGCACGAGGTACCCGGAGTGCAAAGGGACGCGACCGAAGAAATGAAAGACGAGAGGCGTCCTATAATCTAGGGCATGAGAAAGGGAGTCGCTGCAACGCTGCTGCTTGCCGCGTCCCTCACCGCCTTGGGGGCATCGAGGTACAAAGACGGGGCTTACGGCGGTCTGCCCTGGATAGTTCCCGACGCGCTGGACAAGGGAATTTTGCCCTACGTGACGGTCTACCGCTTGGACCGCATGTGGGAAGCGAAAAAGGCCGAGGCTGGAGACCCGAAAGCCGTCCCAAAGGACTACGAGTGGCACATTCCCGCGTCTACCCTCGAAGGGACGAGGGCGGTCTCCCGCGACATCCTCCTCGCCTGGCAGCGCCTCGAGGAACGGGCCTACTGGCACGTGATGACCCGCATCCACTACCAATTCGGCGTCACGGAGGTGACGTGCGCGGTCAAAAAGGCCCTCTGGCCCTTGGTCGAGAGCGGCGTCAAGCTGAACCCTCCTAAGCCCGAGGTCTCCGTGGGGACACCCACGGACGTCTTTCCGGAGGGGTACGCCAAGCCTCTTCCGCCGAACAAGGCCAGCGCTGAGGGGAAGCTCAGGCTCGACTGGTACACCAGCTACCACGCTGGGGTGGCGCGGGTGCGGCCTGAGGACTACTGCGACGACGTGGGCCTGGACGCGGGCAACCTTCCCTTCTTCCCCATGATCAGCGGCGTGAAGATCATCACGCCCTTCGGCGAGATCACCACGCCGGGGTACCCCGAGCCAGTCTGGATCGACATGGGGGAGTTCGAGGAGCGGGCCCGGAGGGGACTGGCCTTGGTGGAAAAGAAGTACGTCCCCGAGTACATCTCGGACGTCCTGAAGGCCGTGGCCCCCAGGGGGAGCCCCACGGACTTTTTGGCATCCCTGAAGGGGGTCCTCGAGGGGCTCGGCAAGGGGCAGGCGCCGGTTGACCCCGAGGTCTACCTCCCCACGGCGTGGAGCGGCCACGAGGTGGGCCTGGGAGCGACCATGACTCCGGTGATCCGAATCGCGCCGAACGCGGAGGCGGCCCGCGACCTCCAGAAGGTTTTGGAGACGCTCTTCACCAAGACCAGCTTTTCGGACAACCTGTTGGGGGTGGCGCGGTACGCCTACTTCGTGCCCGTCCTTGAGGGCTTAGTGAAGCGGCTGAACCTTCCCGTGCCCTTGCCCTCGATCCCCGATGGGGCGAGGAACGCCCTGAGCGCCCTCATGTGGGGAGACCAGTACCGGGACGAGAAGGCGAGGGGCGTGTGGCCCCTCGAGGAGCTCAAGCGCTGGCTCCCCCCCAGCCTGCCCCAGGTGCACGAGGCCTTGGGCTACACGAGCTACCACCAGGTGTTCAGCAGGCTCGAGTTCGCCCCCCTCCCCGATCCGGGGCAGGACTGGGGCGCCGCCGAGTACGCGGCGGTGGCGTTCATGAGGAGCCTCCACGTCATCCACGTCCCCATAATCGTAGACACGACCAAACCCATATTCGTCCCGTTCCCCCCCTTCGTGATCTTCCCGACTTATCCGGACCTCCCCAACATCCGCCCCATCTTCATCGCGCCCTACCAGGTCCTCTACTCGGGGCCCAGGTACTACTGGGACTGGGTCTCCGTCCCCGACGCCTACCCCATACCCAGGGCGCGGGGTGTGCCCGTCCCGGTCTTGCCGTTACCGAAGAGGTAGGTCGTCGTATAATGAGGGCGCACAAGGAGGTGCGATGTGACGACGCTGAGGAAGCTTGGACGCACGGCGGTTTGGGGTCTTCCTCTTGGGCTCGGAGCGGCCCGCGCTGCCCAACAGGACCTCACAGGCATCGTCGACAACCTCATCCAGGCCTTCTGCCCGCTCATCCGCTTCGTCGCGGGGCCAATGGTCTGGATCGCCATCGTCGTGGTCTTCGCCATCGGCATCATCCTCCTGGTGGCGGGCGGCCGCGGGGCCATCCGCTACATGATCGTCTCCCTGGTGACCGCGATCCTCTTCATGGTGGGCAACCAGTGGCTCCAGGCGAGGGCAAGCTCGGGAGGAGCGGGGAATCAGTTTACCCAGTGCATCAAGGGGTCTACGGCAGACTAAGATTAGGTGACGAGCTGTGGAAGACATCCTCGACCCCGAGAAGCCCCTGGAGGCCCCCGACCTAGATCCCGTGGTGGTCTTCGACCTGCCTACCCTCACGATCTTGGCGGGCATCTCCCTCTTTGTGGTGCTGGCCTTCCGCCCCCTTCTCGGGACCACCCTCACCCTGATCGCCTTCTTCGCGGTGTTCTACGGGGTCTACAGGCTCTACAAGCACGTCAAGAAGCGGTTCCCCCCGGGCTTTTGGGAGGACCTCTTCTCCTGGGTCGGCACGAAGGAGGTGTACTACCCGGGCAAGCCCGAAGAGACGAAGCCCTTGGTGAGGGACTGAGGTCTGCCGTTGAGAAGCGCGGGGGGACGCGTCCCCCCGCGCGCCTTCTCTTCCCTCGCGACCCGAGTAGAATGATGAGGATGAGCCCAAGGGTTCTCGTCGCCGCCCTCGTGCTCCTCGTCCCCGCTTGGGGGGCGAGTCCCTCCTCGTTGCCGGAGCTCCTCTCTGAACTCAGCGGGGCCAAGAGCGTCGTATACGTGGGAAGCTACCTGAGGCACCCCCAGGTGGCCCAGGCTCTTCACCGCCTCGTGACCAAGCAGGGGGGGACGGTCGCTCTCCTCACCTCGCCCCACACCTACCTCGACAAGGCGAGCTACTTTCTAGGGCTCTACCTCGCGGGGGCGTACCTCTACCTGGGACCTGTAGACGAGTACTTCCTCATCGTGAACAACCAGGTGGCCTTCAGGGGCCGGGGCCTCGGGGCCTCTGGCCCCTTGGAGCGCCTGGAGGGGGAGGAGGTGGCCGCGGCGCTCGCGCGGGTCCGCGAGGCCCTGAGGCGGTCTTCGCCTTTTCTCTACAGTCCCGAGGCTATCGTGCTCCACTTCTGGAGGTGAAGGTGAACCAGGACAAGTACCTGACCGTTCTCGTGTGGGTGGGTAGAGGCATGTCGGTGCTGGCCCTGTTTCTCCCCTTTGGGCTCTTCCTCGGACTGGTGGGCATCATGGCCACCGAGATGACGGGGCTCTTGCACCGCCTGGTGAGGAGCGTGGAGGCGGGAAGGGATGAGTGAGATGGCCAAGCTGCCAGTGGTCCTCGAGGGCTCCAGGGAAAGGCCGGAGGGATGGATCGAGCGGAGGGTCTCCCTCTCCCCCTTCGGGACGATCCGCCTGGCCCTTCCCCCGGGGGTCTGGGACGGCCTGGCCCCCTCTTCCCTGCCGCATCTGGCCTACCTCAGGGAGCTCTGGGAAGCCCTGGGGGCTCCTCCCGCGTGGCGGCTTCCGAAGGGGTTCGGTGAGGTTGTTCCCGACGCCCTGTGGGAGAGGCCCGAGGGGACCTGGGCGGTGGAGGTGGACTTGCGCTACCCGGTCTCCAAGGTGGAGCGCAAGGTCCGGGCGTACCGCGCCGCGTACGCGGGCCAGGCCTGGGGAGTCTTCTCGAGGGCCAGGGCGCGGCTGGTCTCGACCCTGTGCTGGCCCAAGCCCTGCCAAGTGGTGTTGTTGAGGCGAGGGAGGTCGAAGGGATGAAAAAGGGAGAGTTGGCCTTACTTTTCCTCGCGGCGACGGTCTCCGTCGGGGCGGCGAACGACTTCTACGCGCGCCCGGGCGCGGTGGACAGCTACACGGTGCTGTGGCAGCGCCAAGGGAGCACCCCCTTTACGCAGGCACCCGCGCTTTCTGGGGGGGCGGCGCAAGGGCAGGGAGCCGAGACTGTGCCGCAGCTCCCGGTCAACTACTCCGTGCCTTTCTTCCCTCAGACCCCTTCGGGGGAAGGGGCGCAAGGAGCCCAGGGGGTTGTCCAAAGCCCCGGAGGGGAGGCCTTCCCGGTGGGCCGGCTCTTCGAGGCCGAGCTCCTCACGGGGGTCCTCGCTACCCCTCTCGCGGACACCCCCGTGGTGGCGCAGTCCACGGCCAACTGGTGCGGCGAGGAGCGTTGCCCGAGGCTCGTCCTCATGGGGACGGCCTCGTTCTCCGCCAACGCCAGGGCCCTAGTCCGCTTCGACGTGGCGGTCACGGGCGAAGGCAAGGTCTACACCTTGAACGGATTCGCCTTCGACCCCAAAGACAGGCTCTTCGGGTTGAACGGGACGGTGGCGGACATCGCCCCCACGCTGGCCGCTGACCTCCTGCGCGCGGCGGTCTCAGGGCTCTCCGACTGGGTGCAGGCCCTCAACAGGCAGACCCAGACGCAGGTGGTGAGCGGTCCGAACGGTCCCATCGCCGTGTCGACCTTCGAGGCGGCCCCGTTCTGGACCTACTCCCTCGGAAGGATAGGGAACGTCTTCGCCCTTCCCCAGAACTCGACCCAGATCGTGAGAGCCCTGGTGAAGGGAGCGGGAGAGAGGATCTTGGTGGCCTCTTTCCCGCCTGGCGCGGGCGCCTCGAGGTCCGCTAGCCCCTGAGGATGCGGAGGCCCGCGCTTTTGTTCTTCCTCCTTTTCGGCCAGGCGTTCGCTTGCGGCTACCCCAGGGCGGACATCCAGGCCCTGGTGGAGCGAGCGGCCCTCGAGGCAGGCCTGGACCCCCTCCTTCTCGGAGCGGTGGTCTGGGTGGAGAGCCGCTACTGCGCTCAGGCGGTGGGGAGGGCGGGAGAGATCGGCCTAGGACAGGTGAAGCCCATCGTGGCCCTCGAGTACGGGGTGTCGGCGGAAGCCCTCTGGGACCCTTTGACTAACCTGAGGGTCGCGGCCCGCTATTTGCGGGACCTCTACCTGCGCTTCGGCGACTGGGTGCGAACCCTGGCAGCTTACAACCGCGGCCCCACGCGTCTGGCGGCCAACGGGCTAGACGAAAAGGGCTGGCGCTACGCTTACCGAGTGCTCCAGGTGTACGGGTACTGGAAGGAGGCTAGGAGATGAGGAGGAAGGCCTTTGTAGGGGTTTTTACGGGGCTCTCCTTGGCTGTGCTGGTAGGGGGATGCGGCGCGCTAGAGGAGACGGTCTCCGGAGTAGAAGTGGCGGTTTCGGGTCCCCCTTGGTTGGAGACGGCGGCCTATAAAGCCAAGGGCCCAGACGGGAGCGTGTACCGTACGGGCGAGGTGGTCCTCGTGGGAGGTTCGGCCCGCTTCAGGGCAGTCGTCCCCGCTGGGGGGCAGCTGGAGGTCGAAGGAAAGCGCCTCGGCTTCGCCTACTACGCGGCTTCTCTGGGGGAAGTGACCCCAGGGCGGAGCTACTCGGTGACCTTCAGCGAGGAGAACAGGCGCAAGAGGGCGGTCTCCGTCTCGGCGACCGGGCTGGAGGGCCTGCCGAGCCCCGTGGGGGTGCAGGTGTGCGCCCAGGCTCCCGCGGGGGGGACGGGCTCCGAGGGGGCTTGCG
>CAYRKT010000018.1:0-26463 GCA_964425005.1 uncultured Synergistia bacterium | reverse complement strand
CCCCACCCCCAGGGCCCTCGCCGCCACCGCGGCGGTGAAGGGACCTGGGTCCACCGGGAAGAAGGGCACCCCCGAGGAGAGGGCGGCCTCGGCCACCCTCTCCACGTCGGCGTCGGAGACGGCGTCGAAGACCAGGACCCTGCTGGAGGATGCCCTCTCCCCTATGACCTCGGCCAAATCGGACCTCCTCACCTCCCTCAGGGAGACGAGGGAGGGGGAAAGCCCCTCGAAGAAGGCGGGCACGAAGCTCTCCCTGATGGGCCAGATGGGGTCAGAGGAGACCTCCGTCCTCTCCACCGGCACGCCCCCGAGGAGCTGGAAGCCCCCCACCGTGGTCCTCCCGGAGGCCGGGTAGGCCGGGACCACGAAGGCCCTTCTCTCCGGGAACCTCTCCAGGAAGAGGGAGGTCTCCAGGGAGAGGTGCCCCCTCAAGGTGGTGTCTATCCTCTTCCCCACCAGCACCCCGTCGGGCAGGAGGGAGAGGAGACGCCTGATCGTCCTCGCCGCCGCCTCCTCCCCCTTCACCCTCGTGTCGGCGTTGACCACCAAGACCCCCTCGCCTGGATCGCCCTGGAATAGGGATGGGTCCACCACCAGCCTGACGAAAAGACCCCTTTCCCTCGCGAGGATCGACTGGACCCCGGAGCCGGTCAGGTCGTCGCATATGGACACGAAGGCGGAGGCCATGCCATCACCCCTCGAGCTGAAGACCTACTGGGAGATTTTACCATCGCTTCGGCTCAGGCTCTGAGAGCTCAGGAAGATTTCCAGCAGAGTCCTCCCCACCTTCTCCTCGAACTGGGAGTAGATGGGCCCGCAAGCCTCCATCCAGACCTCCCTGTCGGGCGCTATCACCTCCATCCCGCGCTCCTTTAGCCTCGAGAGCACCTCCTCCTCCGTCCTGCGGCTGAAGTCCCTCTCCCAGGCCCTGGCCTTGGCCTCGCAGCTCCGTATCAACCGCCTCTCCTCCTCGGTCAACTTCCTCTCCCACAGGGAGCCGCTGGCCAGGAGCACCGCAGGGGAGTAGAAGTGGCCGGTCAGGGTCAGATACCTCTGAGACTCGTAGAACCTGGAGGTGTATATGATGACCAGAGGGTTCTCCTGGCCGTCCACCGTCCCCACCTTGAGGGCGAAGGCGAGGTCCCCGAAGGGCATCGGCACGGGATGGGCCCCGAAAAGCCTGAAGGTGGCCGCGTGGATGGGGTTCTCCATCACCCTGATCTTGAGGCCAGACAGGTCCTCCGGCCTGGCCACCGGCCTCCTGGAGTTGGTTAGATGCCTGAACCCGTTCTCCCAAAAACCGAGCCCCACCAGGTTGAAGGACCTCAGGGAATCGAGGAGGGCCCTCCCGTGATGGCCGTCCAGCCAGGCGTAAAGCCTCTCCCTGTCCCTGACCACGAAGGGCAGGTCGAAGACCAGGAAGGCGTCGGTGTAGGCCGACAGAGGGGCCGAAGAGACCAGCGTCATCTCCACAGTCCCCATGAGCACAGCCTCAACCGCGTCCTTCTCCGAGCCCAGCTGGGCGGAGTGGTATATGCTCAACCCCATCCTCCCACCGGAGGACTCCCGAAGCAACCTGTCCAGCTCCAGAAGCCCCCTGTGGTAGTGCGACTCGGGCTCCAGGACGTGGGACACCTTGAGGGTCAACCCTTCGGTCCGGGCGAGGGCCGAAGGGGCGAGGAACAAAGCGAAGACAAAGAGCAAGCCCAAAGTCCGCAAGGACACCACCCCTCGAGGATCCTGAGCTCAAACGGACGATAAATTATATCATGTAGACAACTATAAAACTAAGAATTAATTTGCCAAAAGGGCAGGCCCGCTGGACCGCGCGAAGCTGTATAATCGAGCTCGGTGGTCGAGTTGGGCGGAACTGGTCTGATAGTGGACGGATATCTGGACGAGCCCGCGTGCCTGGGGGTCCCCCCCTACGTGTCGCCCCACGTCAGATACCTGTGGGGGGTCTTCGTCCTGAACGGGTGGACGCCCAGGTACCTCACGGTGGACTCATGGAGGGGCATGGGGCCCCGGGAGCGAAGGGAGGTCCTGGGCTCCTGCGATCTGGTCTGCGTCGTGATGGGGACCTCTGTGCCGGGCAGATACCTGGGAGGAAGCCCCATGACCCTCTCGGAGCTGAAGGGCCTCCTGGAGCTGGCGGAAGGCATGGGCAGACCAGCCCTGGTGGGAGGCCCCATAAGCAGGGGTTACGCCCTCAGGGGAGGGGTCAAGGCCCTCCCCCCGCAGAGCCTATCCCTGCCCCACGGCGTCCTGGTGAGGGGGGATCTGGAGATGGGCCTGCACCTGCTCCTGAGGGAGGGGATCCTGAGGGAGGGGGCCACGAGGGACTACGCCTTCGTGGACCTGGTCGCCCCTCTGGGAGCGCCCCTCATCAGGGAGCATCCCTGCTACCCATACGTCATGTGCGAGCTCGAGACCGGAAGGGGTTGCAGCAGGCCCGAGGGGTGTTCCTTCTGCACCGAGCCCCTGTACGGGGGTATCTCCTGGAGAAGGCCCGAGGGGGTGGCGCGCGAGGTCGAAGCCCTACACGGGGAAGGGGCGCGCTTCTTCAGGCTGGGCAGGCAATCTGACCTCCTCTCCTACATGGGGGAAAGGGGTGGTCCCACCTGGAGGCCCAACCCCGCCGCCCTGAGGGAGCTATACCTGGGCATAAGGGGAGCGGCCCCCCAGCTCAAGGTCCTGCACATGGACAACGGGAACCCCCTGACCGTGGTCTCCTGGCCCGACGAGGCCCGCGAGGCCCTCTCGGTGATAGCCTCCCACAACACCCCGGGCGACGTGATAGCCTTCGGCCTGGAGAGCCTGGACCCCAGGGTCGTGGCCCTCAACCGCCTGAAGGTGGGGGCCGAGGAGGCCCTGGAGGCGGTGAGGGCGGTCAACGAGGTGGGCTCCAGGCGCGACGGGAGCTCCCTGCCCAGGCTCCTTCCTGGGCTCAACTTCCTGGTGGGCTTGGCCGGCGACTCGAAGGAGACCCTGGAGCACGACATGGCCTTCCTGGAGAGGATCCTGGAGGAGGGCCTGATGGTGAGGCGCATAAACCTGAGGCAGGCCATGGTCTTTCCCGGAACGCCCCTGGAGGGGCTTCTAGAGCTCCATCCCTCCAGGGTGGGCCCGGAACCCTTCAGAAGGTGGAAGAGGCGCGTGAGGGAGGAGATAGACCGGGAGATGCTCAGGCGCGTGGCCCCTCCGGGGACGGTCCTGGAGCACGCCCTGGTGGAGCAGCAGGAGGGGGAGATCTCCTTCGCCAGGCAGATAGCCACCTACCCCCTCCTGGCCGGCGTACCCCATCCCCTCCCCAAGGGGGAGGTCCTGGACCTGTGCGTGGTGGACTACGGCTACAGGTCCATCACCGCCATCCCATACCCCCTGAGGCTGAGGGACAGCACCCCGAGGCTCCTGCAGGCCATCCCCGGCATAGGGAGGAGGAGGGCCCAGGCCCTTTGGGAGAGAAGGAACATGCCCCTGGACCAGGCGCTTGAGGCGCTGGACGACCCGAAACTCCGGGAGGAGATGAAGGCGTACCTGGCCTGAGAGGGGAGCTCCCGAGGCCAGATACGCCCGCACTCCGCTCGGCCCCTAGCCCTTCTTCGCCAGCAAGACCACGTGATCTCCCCTGTTGTCGGTTGTAACAGAAAAACCCCTCGAGGAGAGAAGCCTCGAGACGTTCTCGCAGGCCACTGGGCTGTCCAGCAAAACCTCCAGCTGGGAGGCGCCCCCGTCGAGGGCTTTTTTAACCAGCACCACCGGCATCGGACAGGACAAACCCCTGGCGTCCACCCGCTGGGACATCTAAGCCTCCCCCTCCCGCGCGGCAGGCGAAAAGGCGGACTCGAAGACCCCGGCCCCGTAAGCAGCCAGAGCTGACGAAAAGACCAAGCCCACCACCACCGCTACCTTGCCGGCCAGGGTAGCCCCCTGAGGCGAGGAGGCCAAGCCGAAATTGTGGGCGAAGGCAGCGCCGAAGAGCATGCCCAGGACCGTCACAGCCGCATCGGCGTCCCCATAGCCGGCCATGATCAGCTGCCTAAGGGGACAGCCGCCGAGCAACACCGAGCCAAGCCCCACCAGGGACATGCCCAGGAAGTTCCACAGGTGATCCGAGTGGGCTATGGGTTGTCCGACGAAGCCCAGTTTGAAGTTGCCCACCGCCAGGTTGAAGACCAGAGCCGACAGGAATATCCCGCCGAAAGCGCTCAACAGGTGGAAGTCGCCCATCAAGAGGACATCCCTTATCCCACCAGCCATGCAAAGCCTGCTCCTCTGGGCCAAAGCCCCCACCGCGAGGCCCACCAGGAGCGAAGCCAACACGGGGGCCCTCATCGAACCAGGCCCCTTCTCGCTGAAGAACACGAAGGATGGGTGCGCGAGGAGGAGGGCCAAAAGCGCCGCCGCCATGAGGGGCATCACGTAGCCGTTCGCCTGGGGAAGGCTCTGGCTCCTGCCGAGGTAAAAGCCCCTCTTGAGGAAAAACAAACCCCAGTATATACCAGCGACGAACCCAAACAGGCCCACCAACGCGTTCAAATCGCCGGCGGAAAGGCGCAAGACCATCCTCAGCGGACACCCCAGGAACACCATGGCCCCCACCATCACGAAGGCCCCCATGACGAAGCGTATCAGCGGAGAGGAACCCCCAGCAGCCCTCAGCTCACCCCTCGAGCGCGCCAGCAGGAAAGAGCCCAGGACGAAACCAGCCACCTCAGGCCTGAGGTACTGAACCACCTGAGCCCTGTGCAGGCCAAGCCCCCCCGCCACGTCCCTCAGGAAGCAGGCCACGCAAACGCCCATGTTCGGTGGGTTGCCCAGCTTCGTCAGTAAGACGGACAGCAGGCCCACCGCGGCTCCCGCCAGAAACATCCACCTCTTGCCCAAACGCGACACCTCCTGAGCGAAGATCGACGAAGAACAGAAAAATTCTACCTAAATTTTACACAAAAGGGAGACAGGAGACGACACTTTAGGCATAAAAAACATCTATAAGGCGCTAGCTAGTCTCTATAGGGCCCGCGGGTTAGCCCGGCCAGGCGCTGTTTCCCCAGGAGGAAGAGCATAAGGCAGATGGGCAGGCCTTCTTCCCTTCCGAGAAGCCAAAGCCTCAAGCCCTCGAACAGCTCCCTGGTCCTCACCCCCAGGGAGCTGGCGGCGGAGGATATGGCCTTGCCTATCTCCTCTGGCCCCCAGGGTTCTAGCTCCAGGAGCCTCTCGACGAGTCCGTCGGCCCAGCGGGGCTTCGGTCCCAGGGGAGGTCTCCCCTGGAGGAGGAGTACGGCCTCCTTGAGCTGAACCAGGTCCGAGGCCTCCGTCTTCAGGAGGTCCAAAGCCCTGTAGAGCTCGCCGTTCAGCTCGATCCCCAGAAGCGAGGCTATCCTCTCGCTCGAGGCCGAAGAGAGGTGCTTCCTGTTCAGGCGCGAGAGGGTCGCCAGGTCGAAGGTGGAGGGGGAGGGGGAGACCCTGGAGAGGTCGAAAAGCCTCACCATATCCTCCAGCTTCAGCACGCGCTCCTCTCCAGAAGGGGGTTGCCATCCCAGCAGCACCAGGGCGTTCAACACCGCCTCGGGCAGAAAGCCCATCTCCCTCAGGGAGCTCACGCTCAAGGCCTCATCCCGCTTAGAGAGCTTCCTTCCGTCCCTGTCCACCACCAGGGGCAGGTGGGCGAAGGCGGGAGGAACAGATCCCAGGGCCTCGTAGAGGAGGATCTGCCTGGGGGTGTTGGGGAGGTGGTCTTCCCCCCTGACCACGTGGGTTATGCGCATGGCGATGTCGTCGCAGACGGCCGCGAAGTTGTAGGTGGGCCTGCCGTCGCTCCTGACCACCACGAAATCGCCCAGCTCCTCGCCCCTGAAGGAGATCTCCCCCCTGACGAGGTCGACGAAGGAGCAAAGTCCACCCCTCACCCTGAAGCGCCAGGCGAAGGGCCTCTGCGCCGCGAGGCGATCCGCCTCCTCCTCGCTCAGGCGGGCGCACCTGCCCCCGTAGCGGGGGGGAAGCCCCTCGAGGAGCCTCCTCCTCCTCTCCTCCTCCAGCTCCGCCTCGGAGCAAAAGCAGCGATAGACCAGTCCCTTTCCCCTCAGCTCCTCCAGGAAGGAGTTGTACACGAAACCCCTCTCGGACTGCCTGTAGGGGCCGTAAGGCCCCCCCACGTCTGGACCCTCGTCCCAGAGGAGACCGAGCCACCTCAAGTCCTCCATCATGGAGGCCTCGAGGGAGGGATCGCCGCGGGAGAAGTCCGTGTCCTCTATGCGAAGGACGAAGGAACCCCCCGTCTTCCTGGCCAGGAGCCAGTTGAAAAGGGCCGTGCGGGCACCTCCCAGGTGGAGGCGCCCCGTAGGGCTAGGGGCGAACCTGACCCGCACTGCCCCCAACGCCCGCCACCCTGTCCCCCACCGACAGGAGCTGGATCCTCACCGGGACCACGCCGCTTCGAAGCATCCCCAGGGCCCTGGCGGCGGCGGTGGACAGATCTATGACCCGTCCCTTGACGTATGGCCCCCTGTCTATGATCCTCACCACCACGCTCCTGCCGTTCCTGAGGTTAGTGACCAGCAGCACCGAGTTGAAGGGATACACCAGGCTCGCCGCCACCAGCTGCCTGTCGTCGAAGATCTCGCCGGAGGAGGTGCGCCTTCCGTTCCACCTCACCCCCCCGTAGTAGGAGGCGAGCCCATCCTGCTCGAAGGGGATCCTGCCCAGGCCCAACTTCCCCCTGGGGTCCTCCAGGACGAGGCTCTGGGCCACGGCCATGTGGATGTTCCTCATCCACTCGGCGGCCAGGCCCTCGGCAGAGGCCCCGTGCCAGCGAAGGAGCTCCCGGTCGAACACCACCAGGGGCTTTCCCCTGTAGAAGATCCCGAACTTCCCCCCGAGGCTCTCCACCCGCAGATCCCTCAGCCTGAAGCCCTTGAGCACCAGGTCCGACAGGGACCTCGCCATCTCCAGGGCCTGGGACTTGAGCGAGCTGGGGAAGGAGGCGAGCTTCACCCCTCCCGACCACACCTCCACCGAGCCCTCCACCTCCCTCACGGAGGTGGTAGCGGCCAGAGCGTGAGTGGCGGCCAGCGACAGCAACATCGAGGCGGCCACGAAGAGCCTGCAGTTTCTGCGTTTGAGCAATAGATCACCCCTCCTTGCCGACGCGGATCTTCCGGAGCAGGTTCGCCGTCTCCAGGGCGCTGAGCGCCGCCTCGGCGCCCTTGTTGCCGCCCTTGGCGCCAGCCCTCTGGATGGCCTGCTCCAGGTCGTCGCACGTGAGCACCCCGAAGGCCACGGGGACCCTCTGCTCCAGCGACACCATCGCTATCCCCTTGGCCACCTCGGAGGCCACGTACTCGAAGTGGGGGGTATCGCCCCTTATCACAGCCCCCAGGGCCACCACGGCGTCGAAACGCCCGGTGAGCGCGAGCTCCTTGGCCACCAGGGGGATCTCGAAGCTGCCGGGGACCCAAAATACCTCCACGTCCGAGGCCTTAACCCCGTGCCGCAGGAGCGCGTCCTTTGCCCCCTCCAGCAGCCTCGAGGTGATGAACTCGTTGAAGCGGGAGACCACCAGCGCGAAGCGCAGGCCCTCCCCGATGAGGTCGGCCTGCCAGGTCCTCAATCCCACCACCTCCTCAGCCTAGTCGACGCAGCCCAACAGGTGCCCCATCTTGTCCCTCTTGGCCCTCAGATATCTCCTGTTGTGCTCGTTGGGCTCTACCTCCAGGGGCACCCTCTCGATCACCTCGAGCCCGTAGCCCTGAAGGCCCACTATCTTCCGGGGGTTGTTGGTTATAAGCCTTATCCTCCTGAGTCCCAGGTCGCTCAGGATCTGAGCCCCCACCCCATAGTCCCTCAGGTCGTCGGGGAAGCCCAGGGCCCTGTTGGCCTCCACCGTGTCCAGCCCCTGCTCCTGCAGCTCGTAGGCCATGAGCTTGTGGAGAAGCCCTATACCCCTGCCCTCCTGGCGCATGTAGAGCAAAACCCCGAGCCCCTCCCTCTCTATCATCTCCATGGCCCTGTCCAGCTGGACCCCGCAGTCGCACCTCAGGGAGCCGAACACGTCGCCCGTGAGGCACTCGGAGTGAACCCTCACCAGGACGCCGTCCTTCCCCGCCACATCCCCCTTGACCAGGGCCACGTGGACCCTGTCCGGGTCGGGGTCCAGCGCGAAGTGATAGCCTATGGCGGTGAAATCGCCGTGGGCGGTGGGCAAGAAGACCGAGGCCACGCGCCTGACCAGCTTCTCCCGCCTGTGGCGATAGGCTATCAGGTCCTCGATGGTGAGGATCTTGAGGTTGAACCTGTGGGCGAACTCCACCAGGTCGGGGAGGCGCGCCATCTGGCCGTCGTCCCTCATGATCTCGCATATGACCCCGGCGGGATACAGGCCCGCAAGCCTCGCCAAATCCACCGCCGCCTCGGTGTGTCCGGCCCTGCGCAGCACCCCCCCTGGCCTGGCCACCAGCGGGAAGACGTGACCCGGCCTCCTGAAGTCGGAGGCCCTGGCCGCGGGATCCGCCAGAAGCCTTATGGTCCTGGCCCTGTCGTGGGCCGAGATGCCGGTGCTAACCCCGCAGGAGGCGTCCACCGAGACGGTGAAGGCCGTCCCGTGGGGATCGGTGTTCACGTCCACCATGGGCTTTAACTCCAGCTCCGATGCCCTCTCGGGGGTTATGGGGACGCATATAAGCCCCCTGCCGTAGGCGGCCATGAAGGCCACGTCCTCCGGACGGACCTTCTCGGCGGCCATGAGGAGGTCGCCCTCGTTCTCCCGGTCCTCCTCGTCCACCACTATGAGCATGCCGCCGGACCTGATTATCTCCACGGCCTCCTCCACGGAGGCCCTGACCTCAGCGAGCTTACCCTCGAAACCCTCCAAACCCTACTCCTCCTTACACAGAAGACAGACCGCGGTGGCCGAGATCGCCTCGCCCCTCCCCAGAGCCCCCACGCCCTCGGGGCTCTTGAACTTCACGTTGAAAAGACCCCTGCCCAGCATGGACTCGACGCTCCCCTTTATCCTGTCCAGATAGGGCAGGAGGCGAGGCCTCTGGGCCACCACCACCGAGTCCACGAAGCAGACCCTGAAACCCGCCTCCCCGGCCATCTCGAGGGCGCGTTCCAGGATGAGGCGACTCGAGATGCCGCGATAGCGCTCGTCGGAGGCGGGAAACAGGATCCCGATGTCGGGAAGCCCACAGCCGCCCAGCACCGCGTCGGCTATGGCGTGGAGCAGGACGTCCGCGTCCGAGTGCCCCAGGAGGCCCTTCTCGAACTCCACCAGCACACCACCTATGTAGAGGGGCCTTCCCTCGACCAGGGGATGGAGGTCGTATCCCACGCCCACCCTGAAGGGGGACACCCTAGGGACCCTCCCTCCTGGGCCTTCCGAAGACCATCCTGCCGGCGGAGGTCTGGAGCACGCTGGTCACCACTATCTCCACCCTCTGGCCCAGGAACCTGGCCCCTCCCTCCACCACCACCATCGTGCCGTCCTCCATGTATCCCACGCCCTGGTCGGCCTCCTTGCCATATCTTATCACGTCCACCGACAGCTCCTCCCCCGGCATCACCAGAGGCCTGAGGGCGTTGGCGAGCTCGTTCACGTTAAGGACCCTTATCCCCCTTATGCCGGCCACCTTGTTGAGGTTGTAGTCGGTCACTATCAGGTCGGCCCCGAGCTTGTCGGCGAGCTTCAAGACCCCCTCGTCCACGCTCTCGGCGTCGAGCCCCTTGAGGGTGCTCTCGTCCATCACCACGCAGCTGCCGGGCATCTCCCTCAGGGCCTGCAGCACCTCGAGCCCCCTCCTCCCGCGGGCCCTCTTGATGGGGTCAGAGGAGTCGGCTATCTGCTGGAGCTCCGACAGAACGAACTTGGGCACCACTATCATGCCGCTCAGGAAGCCAGTCCTCACCACCTCGAGGATCCTACCGTCTATTATGGCGCTCGTGTCTATCACCTTGAGCTGCTTGTCCTCGAAGCCCCCCGAGGCCTTGTCCTCGTCCCTCCTGAACCTGTCCCTGAGCCTCCCTATGCTCCCCAGGAGCTTGCCCAGGTCCTCCCTCCTCTTGACCGCCACCGTGAAGCCCACGTACCCCAGGAGGAGGCTGGCGAGGATGGGCAGGTACCTCCCCACCACGGGGATGTCCGAGAGGGGGAAGCTGAGGAGGAAGGCCAGGAAGAGCCCCACCGTGAGCCCCAGGACCCCGGCGAGGATGTCCGACAGGGGAACCCCCTGGAGCGCCGTCTCCACCACCAGCGAGACCCGATAGACCCAGTCCAGCACGGCTGAGGCCAGCACGAAGCCCACGATGGCCGGCATGCTGACGGCTATGGGCACCCAGACCACCATGGTCCTGGGGGTGAGCTCGTAGAAGCCGAAGGAGGCCCCGTAGACCACCAGCTGGTAGCCCGTCATGCCGAAGACCAGCGCGAATATCAGCCTTATGGCCCAGACGAAAAGGCTCCAGAACCTGCTCCTAGCCCTCTCCCTCTCGGAGGAGACCCCCAAGACCCATTACCCCCTGACCAGGAAGCGCGATTCGAAGGCCATCTGCAGGGTGGCCCTGTCGGAGAAGCTCACGCTACCCCCCACGGGGAGCCCGAAGGATAGGCGACTGACCCTCAAAGGCCTTTCCCCCAACCTGGAGAGGATCTCCTGGAAGGTGAGATCCCCCTCGAGCCTGGGACTCAACGCCAGGACCAGCTCCTCCACCCCATCGAGCCTCCTCAAGAGCCCCTCCAGGTTCAGGTCCTCTGCGAAGACCCCCTCCAGGGGCGATATGAGACCCCCCAGCACGTGGTAAAGACCCCTGTAGAACCCCGCCGACTCGATGGCTATCAGGTCCTCGTGGGACTCGACCGCGCAAAGCAGCTTCCTGTCCCTGGAGGGATCGGAGCATATCCTGCACGGGTCCACGTCGGTGATGAAGCCGCAGGAGCTGCAGGGGAAGAGGTCCCTGCGAAGGGATACGAGGAGACCTCCCAGCCTCTCCGCCAGGTCGTCCCTCCTGGAGAGGAGGTACAGCACCATCCGCCTGGCGGTCCTGGTCCCAAGCCCTGGGACCAGCGACAGAGCACCTATCAGCTCCTCCACTCCCTCGGGCAGAAACCCCATCGACACCACCTAGAAGGGCATGCCGGGAAGGCCAATCCCACCCAGCTTCTCCTCGGCCAGCCGCCTGCTCCTCTCCTGGGCGTCTCTAACCGCGGAGAGGACCAGGTCCTCCAGCATCTCCACGTCGTCGGGGTCCACCACCTCCGGGGAGATCCTGACCTCCAAAACCCGCTGGTGCCCGTCGCAGACCACCTTCACCGCGCCGCCGCCGGAGCTCCCCTCGACCCTCTCCTCCCCCAGCTCCTGCTGGATCCTGGCCATCCTGGCCTGCAGCTTCTGCGCCTCCCTCATCACCCTATCGAAGGCGCCCAACGCCATCACCTCCACCCCGATGGTAGGGAAGCCCCTCCAGTATGGCGAAAGCCCGATAGACCTGCTCCATCAGGACCAGCAGCGCCACCTCGTGCTGCAGCGTCATCGACGAAAGGGACAGAACCCTACACCTTCCGCCCAGACGGGAGAACACCTCGAGCTCCAGGCCCGAGGGACCACCTACCCCGAACGCCACCGGACAACCCCTGCGCCTAAGCGCCCCGATCTCCTCGGCGAAGCCCTCGGAGGTGTAGGAGAGCCCCCGCTCGTCGGCCACGTAGAGGAACTCTCCCTCCCTCACCCTGGAGAGCATCGCCTCGGCGTCCCTCCTGCGCGCCAGGGCCTCGTCCCCCCCGAAGGGCCTGACCCAGGAGAGCTCCACCCCGCAGAAGGCCCCTATCCTCTGGAGGTAGATCTCCAGGAGGGGGAGGAAGGTCCTGGCGGGCCTACCCACCGCCAGAAACCTCACCCTCACGGACTATCTCCACTATGCGCGGCTCAAGCCTGGCCCGGCTCAACCGGACGAGCCTCCCACAGGTGAGGCAGCGCACCTCCACGTCCATCCCCACCGACACCACGGCCCAGGTCCTCCCCCCACAGGGGTGAGCCTTCCTGAGCCGAAGCACGTCCCCCGGGAGCAACCTCACCCCTCTGCGCAAAGGCCCCACCCCTTCTCCTCTTGAGCCTCTTCCTCACCAGCAGCTCGCCCCTCTCCCTCTCCTCGAGGGCCAGGACCACACTAGATATAGCACACTTGAGCGGGTCGATCAACTTGCGCTCTATAGCCCCAATCCGCCTGTTAGTCCTTTTAAGTTCAGTTTTTAGGGCCTGAACTTTCAGGAAAAGATCGAGATATTCCCCTATAACGGCGACGTTGTCGTCGATTCTGGACAGGAGCTCGTCCAGCCTGATGGAGGAGAGCAGGAGCTCACCTTCGAAGGGGGCTGGGGCCTTCTCCAGCCTGAGCTGGTGGTACCTGGCGCCCATGACGCGCCTCTGGGCGGCGATGGCCCTGATGGAACCCTTGCGCAGGGCCGAGCCCATCCTTATGGTGCCAGAGCCCTCCAGGGATCGAACCAGCTCCAGGAGGAAGAGGGCCTCCTCCCAGAAGCGAAGGACCCTCCCCCTGGCCTCCTCGAGCCTGGAGGAGGCGTCCTCCAGCTCCCTTATGAGGGCGTCCCTCTTTCGCTCGAGCATCTCCTTGCCCGAGAGGGCGAGCTTGAGCCTCTGCCTGAGCTGGGCCAGAAGCCCCCTGCTGGGCGACAGGATCTCGTCCAAGCGGGCCACCTCCTCAGTACCTCGCCTCCAGGTAGTGCTTGGGCAGCTTCACCAGCTCCGACTTGGGGAGGATCCTCAGGCACTCCCAGGCCGCCTGGACCGACTCCTCCAGGCTCCTCCTCCCCCTCTGGGAGAGGAAGCGCTCCTCGAAGGCCTTGCCGAAGCGAAGGTAGCTCCTCTCCACCTCCGTGAGCCCCTCCTCGCCTATCACCGCCACCAGCCTCTCCAGGTCCTTGGCCTGAGCGTAGCAGGCGTACAGCTGATCGGCCAGGGCCCTGTGCTCGGGGAAGGTCTTCCCCCTCCCTATCCCCTTGTTCATGAGCCTGGACAGGCTCGGGAGGACGTCTATCGGCGGATACACCCCCGCGGAGTGGAGCCTGCGCGAGAGCACCACTTGCCCCTCGGTGATGTAGCCGGTCAGGTCCACCACCGGGTGGGTCATGTCGTCGGCCGGCATGGTGACTATGGGGACCTGGGTCAAGGTCCCCTTTCTCCCCTTGAGGCAACCCGCCCTCTCGTAGATGGTGGACAGGTCGGAGTAGAGGTAGCCGGGATAGCCCCTCCTGCCGGGGACCTCCTCCCTGGCAGCGCTTATCTCCCGCAGGGCCTCGCAGTAGTTGAGCATGTCTATCAGGATCACCAGCACGTCGTAGCCCAGCTCGAAGGCGAAGTACTCCGCCACCGTGAGGGCGCACCTGGGGGTCAAAAGCCTCTCGGAGGCGGGGTCGGAGGCGAGGTTGAGGAAGAAGACGAACCTGGAGGCCCCCTCCTCGGAGAGGCGCCTCTGGAAGAACTGGGCCTCCCTGGAGGATATCCCCATGGCCGCCAGCACCACCAGGAAGTCGCCCTCCCTGACCCGGGAGCTCAAGACCATGGAGGCGGCTATCTCCGCCGCCGGAAGACCCCCACCGGCGAAGACCGGCAGCTTCTGCCCCTTCACCAGGGTGTTCATCAGGTCCACCGCGGAGAAGCCCGTCTCTATGAAGTCGGAGGGGGTCACCCTCTGGGCGGGGTTCATGGGGCTTCCCACCACCGGCTCGAGCCTCTCGGGGACCACCGGTCCCAGGCCGTCTATGGGCCTACCCCTGCCGTCGAAGGTCCTCCCCACCAGGTCCTCGCAGAGGCCCACCCTGAAGACCTCCCTCTCGAAGACCACCTCGGTCCCTGGGACGGAGAGCCCGAGGCACCCCTCGAAGACCTGGACCACCACCAGATCCTCGTCCACCTGGATGACCTGGCCGAACCTGACCTCGCCCCCCTCGGAGACGACCTTCACCAGCTCGCCGTAGCCGCATCTAACCCCTCCTCCCAGGAAGAGGAGCGGCCCGTTGAGCCCCAGGACCTCCCTGCTGCGAAGGGAGTAGAAGGATCCCATCAGACCACCCCCAGCCGGGCCAGCCGCGAGGAGATCTCCTCCAGGAGCGGCGAAGCCCTCTCCTCGAAGTTATGGGTGAACTCCATGGCGGCCATGTCCCTGAGGAGAGAACCCAGGTCCAGCGAGAGGAAGCGCGAGTAGGTGGCACCCCTCCTCAAGGCCTCCCTGCCCCCCTCGTACATGGCCTTAAGCGCCCTCATCATCAGGAGCTGCTTCCTCAGGGGGGTGCAGGAGTCCACCGGGTCGAAGGCGTTCTGCTGGAGGTAGAAGACCCTCACGAGCCTCGCCACCTCGAGGGTCATGAGGTCCTCCTCGGACAGGGCGTCCCTCCCCACCAGGGAGACCACCTCCATCAGCTCGGCCTCCCTGTCCAGGATCCACCGCAGGAAGTCGCGAAGCTCCAGCCACTCCCTGCCCATCTCGGCCTCGAACCAGCCCGAGAGCACGTCCCAGTAGAGGGTGTAGCTGTTCCTCCAGTGGATGGAGGGGAAGTGCCTCCTCTGGGCCAGCGATTTGTCCAGGGCCCAGAAGGCCCCCGCGAGCCTTAGCGAGGCCTGGGTGACGGGCTCGGAGAAGTCGCCTCCGGGGGGAGAGACCGCGCTCACCACGGTTATGGAGCCCTCCCTCCTGGGCCTGCCCAGGCACTCGCAGACCCCAGCCCTCTCGTAGTACTGGGCGAGCCTCGACGAGAGGTAGGCGGGGTAGCCCTCCTCCCCCGGCATCTCCTCGAGCCTCCCGGATATCTCCCTGAGGGCCTCGGCCCAGCGGGAGGTGGAGTCCGCCATGAGGGCCACCCGGTAGCCCATGTCCCTGTAGTACTCGGCTATCGTCATCCCCAGGTAGAGGCTGGCCTCCCTGGCCGCCACGGGCATGTTGGAGGTGTTGGCTATGAGGATCGTCCTCTCCATCAGGGAGTGCCCCGTGCGGGGATCGATCAGCCTCGGAAACTCCTCCAGCACCTCCGTCATCTCGTTTCCCCGCTCGCCGCAGCCTATGTATATCACCACGTCGGCCGCGCAGAACCTGGCCAGGGACTGCTGGGTGACGGTCTTCCCGGTGCCGAAGCCCCCCGGGACGACCGCCGCCCCTCCCACCGCCACGGGGAAGAGGGTGTCTATCACCCTGGTGCCGGTGAGAAGCGGTTCCCCGAAGGGAAGCCTGCTCCCGACAGGCCTGGGCACCCTTATCCTCCAGCGGGAGCAAAGCCTTATCTCCTCGCCCCTCTCGGTCCTGGCTACCACGTCGTCGACCCTGTAGAACCCCTCCTTGGCCACCTCCACCAGCCTGGCGGGCTTCGCGTCGGCGGGATACATCACCCTGTGCCTTACGCTCCTGGTCTCGAAGACCTCCCCTATCAGATCCCCGGGGGAGAGCACCTCCCCCTCCCTGGCGAGGGGGGTGAACCTGAAGCCCACCTCCCTGTCCAGGGCTGAGAGCGCAAAGCCCCTCCCCAGGAACGGGTCCTCCACCCTGTCCAGGGGCCTGCCGAGCCCGTCCAGGATCCTCCCCAAAAGCCCGGGCCCGAGCTCCACCGTCAGGGGCTCGCCCGTGAGCCTCACCGGGTCGCCCGGGGCCACGCCCGAGGTCTCCTCGTAGACCTGGACGAAGGCCCTACTCCCCTGGACCTTTATGACCTCCCCCAGCAGTCCCTCCTCCCCCACCCTCGCCACCTCGTAGAGGGAGATCCTCCTGAAGCCCTCTATCGCCACCACCGGGCCGTAAACCCCGAAGACCCTGGCCTCACCCATCCCTTCCCATCCCCCCAGGGAGGAGCACGAAGGGCACGGCCCTGGAGGAGACGACCCTCCTGGAGGAAGGACCGAAAGCCCCGGCCATCGACTCCTCCAGCACCACCACCTCCACCTCGCTCGGGAGCGATCGGAGCAGAGCGGCGAGCTCCTCGTCGCCGCCCCTGAGGACCAACCCCTCGAAGCCCAGCATCTCCAGGACCTCCACGAACGGAGCGCTGCCCACGCAAAGGACCTTACCCGCCAAAAGGACCCCCCCTAGACGAACTTGGCGAAGACCTCCTCCAGCGGCCTGCCGAAGTATATGCCCACAGCCAGGATCCGAAGGTTCATCCCCTCCCGCCTCTTGAGGCTCATGTAGCCCCAGGGGACGTCCACGGAGATCGGATCGCCCCTGTACATGGAGCACATCCTCTCCAGGAAATACCTCTCGAGCTTCCTCTCCGAGGCCAGGGGATCCCCGAAGACCACCAGCGACTCGTAGGGCGTCCCCACCACCAGGGCGCCCATCCCCTTCTCCAGCGCCGCCCTCCACCGCTTCGCGTCCAGAAAGAGACCATCCCCGAGGAACAGGTCCTCTCCCCTGCCCGAGCGCCCTGCGCCCAGCCTCATGAAGGCCACGACGTTCATCACGTCCAGATAGACCCCTACCGCCTCCCTGACCCTCCTGGCGCTGTAAGAGCTGTAAAGCGACAGGCGCCCCTCCACCTCCTCCCTGTAGGAGAGGAAGAGGCGCCTTTCCGCCGAGGCCAGGCTCTTCGTCCTCTCCAGGACGGAGACCGCCTCCACGAAGGCCTGCGAGATGGGGCTTCCCAGCGATATGGCCAGATCCCTCGCCCTCGAGATCCCCTCCGCCGAGAGCAGCTCCTCGTAGAAGGAGGTGGGAGCCTCGCTCCAGAACTCGAGCCCCTTGAGGCTGAAGCCCTCCCTCGAGCCGGAGGCCAGCTGCCTGAGGCAGATCCTCAGGTTGTGCAGGTCCCCCCAGAGCAGGTATATCCCCAGGAGGTCCCTCGTCTCCCCCACCCCCAGGGAGTGGACCTTCCTGATGAACCTGCCGACGCTCTGGGAGATGGAGACCTCCAGGAAGGCGAGGGCGTCTGGGAAGTCCCTTATGGAGTTGAGCTCTATCTCCAGGCCGTAGTCGGTCTTCTCCAGGGCCGAGCTCAACAGCTCCAGGGAGGGACACCTTATCCCCAGCTCCCTCACGTCGGCGGAGGAGAGCAGACGACTCCCCATCCCCCTGACCCTGGCGCACACGTAGTCGTAGTTGGACTCAGCCCCTAACAGCCTTCCCAAAAACCCTGCCACAGGCCAGGGCGAGCTCCACCCTCGCCCTCTCCATCCTCCCCTCCAGGGTGTTCTCCGCCACCACCTTCCCCCCGGGCAGGACCAGCCTCACCCCCAGGGAGAGGTCCGGCGCGCCCTCCACCTCCACGGGAAGGCCCATCTCCGCGACCAGGGACCTGGCCGCCCTCACGTCCTCCGGCGGGACCTGGAGCACCGACCCCTCCGAGGCGAGGTGGGATAGCTCCCGCACCAGGGCCCTTAAGAACCCCTCCCGCCCCGCCAGCACCCTCCTCTTCACCTCGGCCTCGAGCCTGTCGCGGGCGGAGGCCAGAAGGGAGGCCTTTCTGGCGGATAGCTCGCGGTGGTAGAGCAGGACGTACCTCCCCTCCAGGGCCCTCCTTCGCCTCCTCCACTCCTCCCTTATCCTCTTCTCCAGGTCCGCCGTCTCGGCCTCGGCCCTGGCCCGCTCCCTCGAGAGGGCCCTCACCACGGCGCTCTGGACCCTCTCCCGCAGGGCCTCCATCCTGCGCCGGTGTTCCTCCTCCATGGACCTGACGAAGAGATCCACCTCGTCCAAGGCTTGCTCCCCTCTCAGGCGAGCCTGAAGAGGATCATTATGCCCACCACGAAGCCCAGTATCACCATGGTCTCGGGGATGGCCTCCATTATTATGACCGTGCCGGCGAGCTCGGGCTTCTCGGCCAAGGCCCCGCTCCCCGCGGACCCTATCTTGGCCATGGCGTACGCGGTGGCGAGCGCCGGGATCCCTATGGCCAAAGCGGCAGCCAAAGCTATGAGACCCTTCTCAAGCATCCGCATAACCCCTCCTCCTGAAAGGTCTGAAGAGCTTCCTTCCCCTCTCGTAGAACTTGCTGAAGAACTCCACGTAGTGAAGGCGCGCCCCCTGAAGGGAGGAGTCCACCATCGCCAGGACGAAGTTGAGCAGGTGGAAGAGGACCGCCACCACCAACCCCGCCAGGAAGGAGCCCGTGTAGGCCCCCATGGTGGTGGCCAGCACCGCCAGTATGACCGAGCAGAGCCCTATGGCCATGAGCCTCACGTAGCTCAGGGCGTTGCCCAGGACGCCGAAGGCCTCTATAAGCCCCCAGATGCCCCCTTTCACCAGGAGAAGCGGGATGCTCACGGACAAAAGCGCCACGGAGGCGTGCCTGAAGAGCCCGGGGACCAGGCCCACCAGCTCCATGAGCAGCCCGAAGAGACCCACCAGGACCCCTATCAGGGCGAGGTTGGCCCATCCGTGCCCTTCGTCCCCCGCCCTGAAGCGGTTTATCGCCCCTATGGCCAGCCCCAGGACCAGGTGGAAGACCCCCAGCGCCACCGAGAAGACCATGGTGGGCGCTATCGCCTCGAGCCTGTTGACCCAAAGGGGCCTCATGTGCAACAGCTCGTGCCCCAGCTCGCCGAAGAGCTCCCCGAAGACGAAGCCCCAGAGGATCGCCTGGAGGGAGCAGACGCGCAGCACCTGCATGGCCTGCCTGACCAGGGGCCTATCCCCCCACCTCCTCTGCCCCCACAGGGAGAGCGAGAGCATGAGCAGGCCATAGCCCACGTCCCCCACCATCATGCCGAAGAAGAGGGGGAAGAAGACCCCCACCAGGGGCGTGGGGTCCAAGCTCCCGTACCGGGGCAACGAGACCAGCTTCAGGAAGATCTCGAAGGGGGAGAACAGGGGCCTGTTCTCGATCTTGACCGGAACCAGGTCCCACTCCTCGGCTGAGACGTCCCGACGGTAGATCAAAACCCTGTCGCCGAAGCGCTCCTTCAGATCCCTGGAGAAGGACTCGAAGTCGCGGGTCGGGATCCACCCCACCATGTCGAAGACCTGGTCGTCCCTGGAGAAGGCGTTCAAGGCCTCCAGCTGGGCTATCCGGTCCTCCAGGAGGTAGAGGAGGCTGAGCAACCTGTCGCTCCACCTCTCGGATACGCCCTTCACCTTCGCCCTGAGGGATGCGATCTCCTCGGGGTAGTCGGAGCATATCCTGACCACCTCCTCGAGGGAGGCGAGCAGGTCGCCCCGCCAGAGCTCGGGGGGCAAGGAGAACTCGTAGACGGGAAAGCCCTTGAGGAGCTCGGAGATCTCCTCCAGGAGGGCCGGAGGGAAGGAGAGCCCCAGGACCCTCCACTCCCTCTCCCTGCCGTGCTCGAAGACCACGTGCCTGACCCCCCTGGAGTGGAGGGGCGCGAGGGCGAAGAGGACCCCCTCCATCCTCTCGGCCTCGACCCAGCGGACCAGGCACCCCTTCCCATCCCTCTGGGCCGACCTGACGAAGGGGAGAGCGTGGTTGGCGAGCCTCAGGTAGCGGTGCGCCACCTCGTGGAGGCGGGACATCTCCTCCAGCCTCATCGAGAGGTCCCTCACCTGCTCGAAGAGGACGTCCAGGCTGTGCTCTATCTCCGAGGCCACCGACTCCAGCTCCCGCGGCAGCTTCCTCCTCATCTCTTCGAGGGCCGAGGCGTCCAGGGGCCTCTCCCTGACCCCCAGGAAGTCCAGGACCCCCCGAAGCTTCATGACCAGGGCGTAAAGCTTCTTCAGGTCCTGAGCCCTCTCCCCCGAGGAGGCGGCCCTCGACATCTCCAGGTGCAAAAGCCCCAGCTCCTGGACCCTTTCGACCAGCTCCTCCTTGACCGAGGAGAGGGCCACCACCCGCACCAGCGACATGTCGACTATCAACCCTTGGGCACCTCCTCGCCCAGGACCCTCCTCGCTATGGCCTCGACTTCCTCCTCCAGAGAACCCCTGAGGAAGAGCATGGCCTCCTCCAGCTTCGAAAGCCTCTTAGCCAGCTCCCCCCTGAGCCTATCCTCCAGCCCCTTTAGGTCGGCCCCCATCTCCTCCAGCAGGCGCGACTCGTACTGGGCCAAGGTGTTCTCCCTCTTGACCCGAGCGAGCTCCAGCGCCCCCAGGTACATCTGGGCGAGCTCCCTCTTCAAGGCCCTCTCCCTCTCCAGGAGGGCCTCCCTGGCGCGGGCTATGCGGGAGTCGGCCTCCAGGCCGGGGGGTTCAAGCGAACCCTTAGGGTTTACCCTTTCCATGGTCGCCCTCCAGCATGAACTCGCAGAAAGAGCCCCGGTCTATCACGCCCACCAGCTTCCCCCCGTCCACCACCGGCAGGCGCTTGACCCTTCCCCTTATCAGCAGGTCGGCCACCGAGAGCAGGCTCGCGTTGACGTCCACGCATACGACCTCCCGGTTCATGACCTCCTCCACCCTCCTCTTGCCTATGGACCTGAGCTTGGAGAGCAGCATCTGATCCTCCTCCAGGAAGGTGGTGCCGGCGACGATCTCCAGGAAGGTGGGCAGGGCGAGCTTCAACACGTCCCTCTCGCTGAGGAAGCCCACCAGCCTCCAGTCCTCCTCCACCACCGGGACCCCCGTGAGCCTGTGGGCCGCAAGCAGCTGAACCGCGTCCTCTATCAGGTCGGTAGGCATTACGGCGGTGAGATCCCTGGTCATGAAATCGGCCGCTCTTATCAAGGAGACCACCTCTTTAGACGAGAGATGGACCTTATACAGGACCTAGTCCTCGGTCCAGAGGCGAGAGAGGAAGCTCCAGAACACCAGCAGGACGAAGAGCGGAAGCTTCGCCACCCTTCGAATCCGCCATGGCTCCTGCAGGAGCCTGTAGAGCCACTCCAGGCCGAGCGCTATCATCCAGCGGGGCGCCCGCCTGAGCCTTCCGGAGAGGACGTCCAGGGTCCCCCCTACCCCTATGGCCACCACCGGCCCCAGGGAGGGAACCCAGCGGCGCATCCAGATCTCCTGCTTGGGGACCCCCATGGCCACCAGCACCACGTCGGGGGAGGACTCCCTCACGGAGCGGGCCACCTCCTCCTCCTCGGAGGGACCGAAGTAGCCGTGGCGAAAGCCCACCACCTCGACGCCCGGGTAGAGGCGAGATATCCTCTCCGAGGCCGCCTCGGCCACCCCCTCCTCGCCCCCCAGCAGGTAGAAGCGCCAACCCCTCCTGGACCCCATCTCCAGGAGCTTCAACACCAGGTCTATGCCGGAGACCCTCTCGGGGAAGTGAAGCCCCAGGAGCCTCGAGGCCAGGAGCACACCGGTGCCGTCGGGCAGCACCATCGAGGCCCCGGCCACCGCGTCCCTGTAGAGCCCGTCATCCCTGTAGCGCAGGACGGCGAGCGAATCTGGGGTCACCACGTAGCGGGGCGAGTCCTTCCCCTCTATCCATCCGGCCACCCTGGCGGCGGCCCCGTCCAGGGTTATGCCGTCGAAGGGCACCCCGAGCAGATCTCCCCCCATGAACCTCCTGGCCATGTAGCCCTTCCTCAACCTCCTGTAGGCGAAGGCCAGCGCCAAACCCCCCAGCGCCACCGAGGGCAGGGCCGCGCCCCCCGCGAAGTAAAGGAGCAAAGCCCCCATGCCGCTGTAGACCGTCAGGGCCAGGAAGAAGGCCAGCGCCTCCCCGTGGGAGAAGCCCTTCCTCATGAGGGTCCTGTAGACGGCGCTGGGGGAAAGCTCCCCTGAGCCCAGCACCAGGCTGGAGACGAAGGAGTAGGAGACCTCCACAATGGGGACCGCGAGCATCGCCAGGGGCACCAGCAGGAAGAAGAGCAAGGCCCCCTTGGAAACCCCTACTGCCGAGCTGAAGGCCACCAGAAACCCCACGGTGCGGCTCAGGGACTCGCCCAGGCTCACGTGGACTCCGAGCAACCTGTGCCAGAACAGGACGAAGACCAGGGCGCACCAGAGCCCGACCGCCTTCGCCTCGTAGAGGGATTGCCCCTGGAGGAAGGCCAGGACCAGGGTCATGAAGGTGGTGGCGAGGCCCATGGAGCCCGCCATCCCCGGGACCCTGTCAAGGCCGTGGAAGACCCTCACCATGGCGAAGCACCAGAGGGCCCCGAAGGCCAGGGACTCCGGGTAGGAGAAGTAGGCGTAGCCGCTCCCGGCCACGTAGACGTAAGATATCCGCAGCCCCGCCAGGGCCACCAGAGCGCTCGCCAGGAGCTCCAGGACGTACGCCGCCCAGGGCTCCGCGAAACCCTCCGACGAAGCCCTGAGCCCTATCAGGGAGAACAGGACGCAGCCCAGGGTCAGGGGCAGGGACGTCCTGTCGGGCAGGAGCAGGACGAAGCCCAGCAGCAGCAACACCGTGATCAGGACGTCCAGCATGAAGGCCCTCTTGGGGCCGGGGAAGAGGGCGAAGAGACGACCCCTCCACAGCAGCGCCGAAGCCAGGGCGAAGGCCACGGCGCACAGAACCCACCCCACGGAGAAGCCCTCCAAGGCCACCACTCCTCGAGCCAAGCCTAAGGATCGCTCTATATGTTATCATTAAAGGCAACGAAGAGGAAGGAGGTAGGTCACGGCGTTGAGGTTCGCGCGCTACCTCGGTCTTAGCGCCATGGCGATGGGTTTGGCCGTAGCTTTGCTCCTGCCCACAGCCTCGAGGGCGGAGGGGGACTTCTACCCGCCCCTCTACGAGGCCTTAGCGAGGCAGCTTTCCGCCGACAGCCTCCGCCTGACCACCGCACCGCCGCTGGTCCTGGAAGACGGGGTGAGGTTCGAGCGCTTCTTCCTGGAGGCCAGGGGGATCAGGATAGACGGGATGAGGATAGAGGAGCTCACGGCCGCCGCCCTGGGGGCGGTCTTCAACAGAGAGGAGGAGTGGAGGAAGACGGCCGAGATGAGGTCGGCGGAGCTGGCCACCCTGAGGATGCGGGTGCTGGAGAAGGACGTAAACGACTTCTTCCTCCTCAAGTACCCACCCGGCAGGAGGAGCGGCTGGCTCTTCATCCGCTTCGACCTGAAGGACGGCTGGATCAGGGGGGAAGGGCTTTACAAGTTCTCGGGGTTGCCCTTCCGGACCCACGTGGTGCTGGAGGGGAAGCTAGAGGTGGTGAGGGGCAGGAAGGTCTACGTCTCGGACTACACCATGAGGGTCGACGGCCTGGAGATACCCAGGAGCAGGGCCGAGCCGGTCGTAAACCGCATCCAGCCCCTTCTGGACCTGGACAAGCTGGCCTTCCCCGGGAGGCTCTCCCGGGTGGAGGTGAGGGAGGACTCCCTTCTGGTGGAGACATCCCCGTCTCCCGAGAGCTTAAGGTGAGGAGGTGCGGAGGATGGCGAAGGTCAGATTTCTGGGACACGCGGCCTTTTACCTGGAGGGGAGGGGGATAAGGGCGCTGGTGGATCCCTTCCTCACCGGGAACCCCCAGGCCCCGGTGGGGCCCTCCTACTTCAGGGAGCTGGACTACCTGTTCGTCACCCACGGCCACGGAGACCACCTGGGGGACGCGGTGGAGATCGGCAGGAGGACCGGCGCCACCGCGGTGGCTGTGTTCGAGCTGGCCAACTACCTCCAGTCCAAGGGGCTCAAGGTCCACTCCATGCACGTGGGGGGCAGATATCGCTTCCCCTTCGGCAGCGTCAAGGTCACCCCTGCCCTGCACGGCTCGGGCATAATCGAGGGCAGCGAGATCATCTACGGCGGGAACCCCTGCGGCTTCGTGATAGAGGTGGAGGGCAAGAAGCTCTACTTCGCCGGGGACACCGGGCTTTCGGCCGAGATGGGGCTTTTGCAGCACGAGCCGGTGGAGGTGGCCTTCCTCCCCATAGGGGGCAACTACGTGATGGACGTTAAGGACGCCGCCATAGCGGTGGACCTGATAAAGCCCAGGGTGGTGGTCCCCTTCCACTACAACACCTGGCCCGTGATAGAGGCAAAACCCCAGGAGTTCGTCTCCCTCGTGGGGGACAGGGCCAAGGTGGTGATCCTCGCCCCCGGGGAGGAGATGGAGGTATAGGGCCCGCGCCGGGAAGCACCCTGGGGGCGCGATGGCCATCGCGCCCCCAGGGATCGTCCCTAGAGGCCCCTCTGCTCGGGGAAGGAGAAGCCCGCTCCCAGGTGGCAGGACTCGTTCAGCAGCACCAGCCTCCCGGAGGTGGGGGAGCTGAGCTCTATCACCGAGAAGGCCCCGTTGGCCACCTGAAACCTCCAGAAGGAGCTCAACGGGGCGTCGCAGACTGTGCAGAGCATCACCTTTATGACCGCGTCGTGGGAGACCGCCAGCACCTGCTCGAAGCCCGAGCCATAGATCCGCCCCATGAAGGAGAGGACCCTCCTCTTAACGTCCTCCAGGCTCTCTCCGCCCGGCATCCTCACCAGGTGAGGCGCCCTGAGCCAGTCCTCCAGCTCGTGGGGGAAGAGGGCTCTGACCTCGTCCCGGCTCTTCCCCTCCCACTCCCCGTGGTCTATCTCGGATAGGTCCTCGTCCACCGAGACCTCCATCCCCCTCCCCTCGGCGACCAGGAGGGCGGTGTCCAGGGCCCTCCTTAGGGGGCTGGAGTAGATGGCGTCGAAGGGGATGGGCCTGAGGGCTTCCCCCAGGGCCCTGGCCTGGGAGAGGCCCACGGGGCTTAGCTCCGTGTCCTTCCTCCCCTGGTAGAGCCCAAGCTCGTTCCACACGGTGGTTCCATGCCTGGCCAGAAACAGCCTCATCGACCGAAGCACCCCCTCCTGGGCGAACTAGGCTAAAGCTCCACCTGTCTCGCCCATATGATGTCGTCCATGGCCGAGATCTTCTCCACCAGGGCCCTGGGGAGAGGGCTGTCCAGCTGGACCACCGCCATGGCGAGCCCCCCTCCGTTCTTCCTGCCCAGGGCGAAGTTGGCTATGTTTATGTCGTTGTCGCCCATGAGGGTGCCCACCCTCCCTATCACCCCCGGCCTGTCCCTGTTGAGGAAGAAGAGGAGGTGTCCTTTGGGGACGAACTCTATGTAGTATCCCCCTATGGATATCACCCTCTCCCTCATGTCCTCGGTGACGGTGCCCACCACGGAGAGCTCCTCCCTCTCGGCCATCAGGGAGATCTCCAGGGTGTTGACGAAGACGCTTCCCCTCTCCTCCGTGAGCTCTTCCACCGAGAGCCCCCTCTCCTCGGCCAGGACGGGGGCCGACATCAAGGATACCTCAGGACCACCGAAGACCTCCATAGCCCCCTTCAGGGCGGCCACCGTGTAGCTCCTGTAGCGGTAGGGCATCTCGAAGGAGGGGGCGACGTCCTCCTCCGCGAAGAGAGGCCCCTTCATGGAGACCCTGATCCGCTGGAGCCTACCCTCCAGGAGCCCCGCCCCTATGTGGCCCATGGCCCTGGCCAGCCTGAGGAAGGCCCTCTCCCTTTCGGAGAGGCTCTCCTCGCAGAAGGGGAGGTTGACCGCGTTCTCGCAGGGAAGGCCCTTCAGGGCGTGGAGGACGTTCTTACAGCAGATGACGGCCACCATGTCCTGGGCCTCGAAGGTGTTGGCCCCTATGTGGGGCGTGAAGAGCACCTTCTCGGCCACCTCCGGGTCCCTTAGGGGGCTATCGAGGGGCAAGGGCTCCTCGCAGTAGACGTCCAGGGCCGCCCCCGCTATGTGCCCGGCCTTTATGGCCTCGACCAGCGCCAGCTCGTCTATCACCCCTCCGCGGGCGCAGTTCACCACGAAGGAACCCCTCTTCATGGCCCGAAGCTCCCTCCGCCCTATCATGCCGCGGGTCTCGGCCGTGAGGGGCGTGTGGACGGTGAGAACGTCGGCCTGGGATAGCCCCAGAAGCAGGTCGTCCACCAGCCTGGCCCCCACCGACTCGGCCTTGTCCCTCTTCACGTAGGGGTCGTAGGCCAGGACGTTCATCCCGAAGGCCCTGGCCCTGGCGGCGACCCGGCTCCCTATCCTCCCGAGCCCCACCACCATCAGGGTCTTGCCGTAGAGCTGCACCCCCATGAAGCGCTTCCGATCCCACTCCCCCTTGAGGACGGACTCCCTGGCCCACGGGACCTTCCGAAGAAGGGATAGCATCAGCGCCATGGTGAGCTCCACCGCGGCGATGGTGTTGCCCATGGGGGCGTTCACCACCACTATGCCCCTCCTGCTCGCCTCCTGCAGGTCTATGTTGTCCACCCCCACCCCGGCGCGCCCTATGACCTTAAGCCTCGGGGCCGCCTCCATCAGCTCCTTGCCCACCGCCGTCTCGCTTCGGGTCACTATGGCGTCCGCCGAGGCGATCTCCCTCAGGAGCTCCTCCCCCTTGAGCCCGGGCCTCACCACCAGCTCCAGATCGGGGTCGGACCTCAAGACCTTAAGCCCCTCCTCCGATATCTGCCCCGTCACCAACACCCTGTGCCTCATCTACCTCACCCCCATCTCCAGAAGCGCCGCCTCCAGGGCGGACCCGAAGGGTCCCTCCTTCCCCAGCCCCCTTAAGGCCCTGCAGAGGGCGAAGGCGAAGGCGGGGAAGGACTCCAAAGCCGGAAGCCCCATGTGGGCGAGCCTGAGGACCTTACCGGAGAGCCTCCCCTGCCCCCCGGCGAGCTCCACCCCCAGGGCCTTGAG
>CAYRKT010000017.1:0-28075 GCA_964425005.1 uncultured Synergistia bacterium | reverse complement strand
GGAGAGGGGCTTCAGGGGCGGGGAGGCGGTGGGTTACGCCATAACCGTGTCCAGCAAGGGCTACGGCGGAAGCATGGTGATGGTGGTCGGTCTATCCCTGGACGGGACGGTGAAGGGGATCAGGGTCCTGAGCCACTCCGAGACCCCGGGGCTTGGGTCCAAGGCCGCCGAGGCCGCCTTCGCCTCGCAGTTCGAGGGCAAGAGGGTGGAGGTTTTCAAGCTCGTCAAGTCCTCTCCCTCCTCCGAAGGCGAGGTCCAGGCCGTCTCGGGGGCCACCATAAGCTCCAGGGCGGTGCTCGAAGGGGTGAACCTGGCCCTGGAGGTCTTCAGGAAGCTTTAGGCGGAGTTCGAGGGGGTGTTGAGGCTTTGGGAGAGCTGATCTCGAGGCTCAGGAACGGCCTTTTCAGGGAGAACCCCACCTTCGCCCAGGTGCTGGGGCTTTGCCCAACCCTGGCGGTCACCACCAGCGCGGTAAACGGGCTTGGGATGGGTTTTGCCACCACCGCGGTGCTGGTGGGCTCCAACGTGGTCATATCGGTGCTGAGGAGGATCATACCGGATCAGATAAGGATACCCGCCTTCATAGTGGTGATAGCGGGCTTCGTCACCATAGTCCAGTTCCTGATGGCCGCCTACGCCCCAGAGCTCGACAGGGCCCTGGGCATCTTCATCCCCCTCATAGTGGTGAACTGCATAATACTGGGGAGGGCTGAGGCCTTCGCCTCCAAGAACGGGGTCCTCTCGTCCCTCTTCGACGGGATAGGGATGGGCATAGGCTTCACCGGCGCCCTGGTCCTGATAGGGTCCATCAGGGAGCTCCTGGGATCCGGCAGCCTCTTCGGGATCAGGGTGATGCCCAGCGGCTACGATCCGCTGCTGATAATGATAATGCCGCCGGGGGGCTTCCTCACCCTCGGCTTCCTGCTGGGCGGCGTGAACTGGTATCGAAGGTGGGCCCTCATGAGGTCCCGGGAGGGTCTCGTGGAGGCCGGGGCGGAGGCCAGAAGGCTCGAGGCCCAGACCTGCTGCGAGAGGTGCGAGGTCTGCAGCGTCCTCAGGCCGGAGGATGATGGGCGATGAACCTGCTGAGCATCCTTTTCGCCTCCATATTCGTCAACAACATAATCCTCTCGCTCTTCCTGGGTTGTTGCCCCTTCCTCGGGGTCTCCTCGAGGATCATGAGCGCCAGGGGGATGGGCTTCGCGGTGGTCTTCGTGATGGTCATGGCGTCGGCCATCACCTGGGTCGTCTACCACGCGATCCTGGTCCCTCTGGGCTTCAGGTACCTCTACACCCTATCCTTCATACTGGTGATAGCGGCGCTGGTCCAGCTGGTGGAGATGGTGCTGAAGAAGGTCAACCCCCCTCTTTACAAGGCCCTGGGGATATTCCTCCCCCTCATAACCACCAACTGCGCCGTGCTGGGGATAGCGGTCATAAACATGAACAGGAACTACGGCTTCCTGGAGAGCGTGACCAACGCCTTCGGGGCCTCCTTGGGCTTCTTCCTGGCCCTCTACCTGATGGCCGGCATCAGGGAGAGGCTCGATCTGTCCGAGACCATGCCCGCCTTCATGAGGGGGCTCCCCATAGCGCTGGTCACGGCTAGCCTGATGGCCCTGGCCTTCATGGGGTTCGTGGGGATCATGTAGGAGGTGTCTAGCTTGTTGAGCCTAGAGGGGGTGCTTCTTCCCTCCGCCATACTCGGTGGTCTGGGCCTTGGTTTCGGGTTGGTGCTGGCCCTGGCGGCCTCCAGGTTCAGAGTCGAGGTCGACCCGAGGGTCAGCAGGGTGAGGGAGGTCCTTCCCGGCATAAACTGCGGCGCCTGCGGCTATCCCGGCTGCGATGGGTACGCCGAGGCGGTGGTGAGCGGGCAGGCGAAGCCCAACCTGTGCGCTCCGGGGGGTGCCGACGTGGCCGCGGCCGTGGCCAGCATAATGGGCATATCGGCGGAGGCCATGGTCAAAAAGGTGGCCTTCGTCAGGTGCAAGGGCTCTCCCGACGTGGCCAGGGTCAAGTACGTCTACGACGGGGTCCTGGACTGCAGGGAGGCGGTGGTGGTGCCCGGCAGCGGTCCCAAGGCCTGTCCGTTCGGCTGTCTGGGCTTCGGGACCTGCGCGGCGGTCTGCCCCTTCGGGGCCATCAGGATCGAGAACGGATTGGCCCGGGTGGAGAGCCTCCTCTGCACCGGCTGCGGCATATGCGTGAGCTCCTGTCCCAAGAGGGTCATAGAGCTGGTCCCACAGGATAAAGCGGTCAGGGTGGCCTGTTCCTCCCGGCACAAGGGGCAGGACGTGAAGAGGGTCTGTCAGCTCGGCTGTATAGGGTGCGGGCTTTGCGCCAGGGTCTGTCCAGAGGGGGCCATATCGATCGCCGACAACCTGCCGGTGGTGGACTTCGACAAGTGCACCAGCTGCGGTGCCTGCGCCCAGAGGTGCCCCACCAGGTCCATCCTGATGGCCTTTTAGCCCAGCCCGCTTCGCCTCGCGAGGGAGCAGATGAGCTCGGAGGCCGTCCCGGTGGCCAGTCCGGTCACCAGAGAGGCCAGGGCCATGACCGGGAGGTAGTGGAGGAAGACCTCCGTCGAGCTCACGGCCGTGGAGACCACCGCCAGCTGGGCGGCGTTGAAGGCCATGGCCTGGGCCTGGGCTATCCCCCTGGCGGAGATGGAGCGGGGGTATAGGCGCCCGAGGAGGCACAGGGTCGCGAGGGCCGCCAGCACCCCGAAGAGGGAGCAGAGGAAGGCCAGCCCGAATCCTACGAAGAGGAGCCCGGAGAGGAGAACCCGGGTGAGGTTCACGGCGGCCGCCGCCCTTATCCCGAAGAGGGAGAAGGCGGAGAGCGCGAAGGCGTTGGCTAGCCCGAGCTTTATCCCTGGAAGGGGGTAGGGGAAGAGGCCCTCCAGCTGGTTCACCGCCAGGGCCGCCACCGAGAGCAGGCTTGAGGTCACCAGCTCCCTGGCTTTAGGGCTACCTGGATACGCCATCCAATCCCCCCTCCGCTCCCTCTATCCTCACCACGAGTCTGTGGGGGAGGCAGACTATGGTCTGGCCCGGCCTATCGATCCAGCCCGTGTCGACGCAGAGCAAGTCGGGACAGTTGGCCTCCCTTATCCTGACGCGGGTGCCATCCACCTCGAGGACGTTGTATCCCCCCGTGCCGTCCTCGATCCTCCTGGTCCAGGAGACCCCCTCCCTCAGGGGGAGATCGAGTCGGCTGTCCCCCTGGATCACCGAAAGCCTGAGGGCTCCCCTGGGGGGATCCCCCATCTCCCTGAGGATCAGGGGGAAGGAGAGCGCGAAGAGGAGGGCCGCGACGACCAGGTCCAGCCTCTTCACCTGAGGACCACCACCTTGAGGGATTTGTCCGTCAGCTCGAAGCGCCCGACGAGTTCCTCGTCCACCATGGTGGTCCCGTCCTCCAGGACCCAGATGGTCCTGGCCCCCATCTCCCTGGCGAGCTTCCTGGAGCGCTCCGGCCCGAGGACGAAGAAAGCGGTGGATAGGGCATCCGCCATGGTGGAGCTGGGCATCACCACCGTCACCGAGGCCAGCTTCCCCTCGGCGGGCCTTCCGGTCTTGGGATCGAGGATGTGGTGGTAGACCTTTCCGTCCACCTCGAGGAAGCGCTCGTATACCCCCGAGGTGACCACCGCCATGGGGCCGCTTTCCACCTCCAGGACACCCAGGATCCCCCCTCTTCCCCTCATGGGGTGCTGTATCCCTATCCTCCAGGGCCTTCCGGGGCTCCCGTGGAGGACGATGTTACCCCCCAGGTCCAGCAGAGCCCACCTGAGGCCGAGGGACCTGGCCATCGCTAAAAGCCTGTCCCCGCAGTAGCCCTTGGCTATGCCCCCGAGGTCCAGCTTCTGCCCGACTCCCAGGGTCCAGGTCATCTCCGATACCCTCCTGAGCCCCCTTCGGTCCACCAGCCTGAGGGCCTCCTCTATCTCCCTCTCCTCCGGGACCCTGGCCCTCTCGGTCCCTATCCCCCACAGCTCCGTCAGGACCCCCACGGTGGGGTCGAAGGCCCCCTCCGACAGGTTCGCCACCTCCAGGGCCGCCCTCAGGACCTCGTCCAGCTCGGGGCTCACCCTCATGGGACCGGGAGCCGCCCTGGAGAGGGCGCTCAGCTCCGAGCTGGGGTCCCTGGCGGAGAGCATCGCCTCCAGGCGCCTGACCTCCTCCTCCATGGCGGAGAGGGCCCCCTCGGCACCCCTCCCGCTGGCCCTGAGGGAGAAGAGGGTGTTCATGGCAAAGAAGCTCCTCTCGGCGACCCTCCCCCCTCGCTCGAGGCGGACCAGGGCGGCCGATAGGGCGATCGAGAGCGCGAGGATCGCGATCAGGGCAGAAGGTCTCACCCCATCTCATCACCTCGCCGCGGTGTTCGCCACCGCCACGGCCAGCAGGGCCAGGGATATCGCGAGTATAGCCAGGGGGTAGGGCGGGCTTTCATCCCCCTCCCGTTCGGGACTCGCCCGCCCCGCGAGGAGCCTGCTCATCCTGAGGAGGCCCCTGCCGAACAGCAGGTCCTCCAGGTCCCAGGGTCGAGCCAGGGGCCTGGCGAGGAGGTAGGCGGCGATGGAGAGCTTTAGCGCCAGCGCCGCCTCGCCCGCCCAGGCCCTCGCCCTTTCGGCAGGAGGAAGGCCCGCGAGGATGGGAAGGAGCAGGCTCGCCGAGAGCAATAGGACGCCCAGGTCCCTCCTGGGGTTGAGCGCTCCGCTCGAGAGCCCCCCAAGGCCCCCCGCCACCAGGAGGGCCAGAAGCCTTCCCAGCACGACCGTCGGGGCCACCCCAGCTAGCAGCGCCATGCCCTTGCCCACCTGGAGCAGGGCCTCCTTGGATAGTTCCTTGGAGGAGAAGCCGATCGTGGCGGGGGTGCCCAGGGCGGATGCGATGGCCACGACCATGGCGACGGGGATGGGCCATGCCCCCCTGAAGGGGTCGCGAGCCAGGAGCAGGTCCCTCCCCGAGCTCTTCTCCACCACCCCCACCGCCATGAAGAGGGTTGCCTTGTAGAGGGCGTGGGCCAGCAGGTGCGCGCTCAGCGCCAGCCTGCCCTCCTCCCCCCTGGAGGCCAGCACCAGGGCCACCCCCATGGCGGCGACGGTCGAGTAGGCGAGGGCCCTCTTGGAGTCCCTCTGCAGTAGGCCCTGCCCTGTGCCCCACAGGATGCTCGCTGCGCCTGACCAGAACAGCAGGCCCGAGGCCTCGCCGGGGGGGATAAGTCTGCTCAGGGCCATCGCCCCTCCCGCCACCGCGACCGAGGAGAGCAGGGCGCTCGCCGGGGCCGGCGCGTCCCCGTGCACCCTGGGCAGCCAGAAGTGAAGGGGGAAAGCCCCTGCCTTGAGGAGCATGCCCAGGGTCGCCACGGCCACGCCCAGCTCCCTGTAGCCCCCGCACCCGGCCAGGGCCAGGCCCGAGAGGGCCGCCGTCCCGGACATCACCTGCACGGAGAGGTAGACGGAGAGCAGCGCTCCGTCCTTTAGCAGGACCAGGGCCAGGAGGAGGGAGCTGAGCTCCAGCAGGGCCAGGGTGGTTATCGCCCCCTCAGCCCTGACGGCCAGCGCGGCCGAGGCGGCCGAGGCCAGGCAGAGGGCGGCGTTCCTCCTGCCCACCTTCCCTCCGAAGTACCAGAGGCAGAAGGGGACGCAGGATAGCCCCACCAGGGCGAAGCCCGCCTCCAGGGCCAGGAGGTTCATCTCGACATCGCCTCCAGGATCCTGGCGGAATCGAGACGGAGGGGACCCGGCCCCAGCAGGAGGAGGGTCCCGAGGAGCAGGGAGAGGAGGGCCATCAGCAGGGCCGAGCTCTCCTCCAGTTTGGGCCTGCTCCAGCTTCCCCCTTTGCCCGAGAGCGCCGATCGCAGGGCCCCGATGAGGTACGGGAGCGATAGGGCCGCAGAGGCCAGCAAGGAGATGGGGGCTAGGGGCCCGATCCCGGGCTCGAGGAGGGGGAAGGCCTTGGCCCAGAAAGAGAGGAAGGGGGGTAACCCCAGCGCCGAGGCGAGGGAGATCGCGACGGCGAGCCACAGGGTGGCGCTGGCGGGCCTGATACCCCTTAGCCCCCTGATCCCCGGCCCCGCCGCCTCCTTGATGGGTCCGGAGAGCAGGAAGAGGGGGCCCTTGTACAGGGCGTGCCCGGCCGCGAAGAGGGCGGCCGCCGTCTCGCCCGCGTGGAGGGTCAGGAGGTACACCATCCCCATGCTCGCGGTGGTCGAGGCGGCCAGCATCCTCTTGAAGTTCGCCTCCCTCAGGGCCAGGGCGTGGCCGAGCCCGACCGAGAGGAGGGCCAGGGCGGTGGCCACCGCCCTGGTGGAGGGTATCTCGAGTCCCGGGAGGTGGAACAACCTCGCGGAGGCCGCGGCGGGGGCCCAGACGACCAGGGCGGAGAGCACGGAGGAGACGGGCCCCTGGGCCCTGGGGTGGGCTTCCAGGAGCCAGAGGTGTCCTGGGAAGAGCCCGCTCTTCACGAACAGCCCCAGGGCCATGAGGGCGAAGGAGAGCTCCAGCGCCCCCTTCGGCACCTCGCCCAGCCGATCCCTCAGGACGGCCAGGTTAAGGGTTCCCGAGTGGGAGAACAGCAGCAAGACCCCCAGGAGGAAGGCGCTTCCGGCCACGAAGCTGAATATCAGGTATCGAAAGGCCGCCTCGAAGGAGCCGGGGTCCTCCTCGTTGGCCACCAGGGCACAGGCGCTTATGGAGATGAGCTCCAGGAAAACGTAGAGGTTGAAGAGGTCCGCCGTCAGCACCGCCCCGTTGATGGCGGCGAGCAGGAGCAGGCTTAAGCTCCCCCTCTTGCCCGAGGCCTGACCTCTGGCCAGGGCGCAGGCGAAGGACGAGCCCCAGACGGCGGAGAAGAGGGCGATCGAGGTGGCCGCCAGCTCGTCGCCGGCCAGGGCTATGCCCAGCTCGCTCGGCCATCCGCCCAGGTGGTATGGCCTGGGGTTTAGGAGCATCGCCGCCGAGGAGACCAGGCTCCCCAGGGATGCCAGGGCCGCGAGGGCACCCAGGAGTGTTCCACGGGCTTTGCCCTCCCCCAGGGCGGAGGCTAAGAAGGAAAGCCCCAGAGGGAGTATCACCGGGAGGACTGGCATCTCAGCTGTGGCGATGGTCCAGGACCATATCTGCCCGCCGTGCCCTTCCGTCGTAGCTGCGCTCCAGCGGACCGACGCTTGGGACCAGGGCGCGCAGGGCGTCCGCGTCCTCGAATTTCTCGCACCGGGGCGCGCGGCAGGCAGGCTCCGGGTCATCCCTGAACCTCGAGGGTCTCGCCGCGCGATCCCCCCTCCTTCGCTCCTCGTCCACCTCCGCCTCGGACCTGATCTTCGGCATCGACCTGGTTTCGTAGCGCGCGAGTTGGAGGACCAGCTCCTCGAGGGCGGTGGCCGAGATCCTCTGGCTTCTCACGATCTATCACCCCTAAATCCCTCTCTTGTCCCCTTGAAGGATTCTACCAGAGGCGTCGCGAGGAGGAACCCCTCGAGGGAGGGCTCCTCCGACGCCGGCCGCGGCCGTGCGGTCGATGGGCAGGCGTCCCGGCACCGGAGCTGCGTACTCAGCCCCCTGCGCGGGTTGGGCCCGCTCGAGAAGGCCGTGGGCGCGGCGAATGCCCTGGGCGGCGTCCATTGCGCCAATCGGGCTTCTCACCTCCTTCGGCCTCGATCTTCCCCTTCGGGGCTCTCCCTATCCTCCTCCGCTCGCTGTGCCCTGGCGGCCAGGGCGAGGGCCAGGGCCACGGTGGAGGCCCCTATCACCACGGCGGTCAGGGCGAAGGCCTGGGGCAGTGGGTTTGCCGCCCTCCCGCTCAGGGGCAGGATCGGCGCCACCCCTCCCTCGACGTGGCCCAGGGATACGGCCAGGAGCAGCACCCCCCACTCCATGGTGGCCACGGCCATGACCAGCTTCATGGGGGATCTGCAGCAGGATAGCCCCAGGGAGGCCACTAACAGCAGGACCAGGGCGGTTAGCTGCGAGGCCTGGCCGCTCAAGGCCTCCTCAGCTCCCTGGAGAGGGACTGGAAGATCGCGGAGAGCCCAGCTGCCACCTTGGCCCAGACCAGGACGTTGAGGATCGAGATGAAGGGGGCGCTCAGCAGATGCGGCCTGCTCCCCGTGGGTAGGCCCGCGGCTCGGTTGGACATGTAGGGATGGCCCAGGGCCATCCCAAAGAGCCCGACGAGCAGGAAGCCGAGGGCGCAGAGGGCTTCGATCCTCTCCTTGGTCTTCAACTTGACGTGCCTGTCCTCGAAGTCAGAGCCGTATATGACGGCCATCAGGACGGAGAGGCCCGCCAGGATCGCCCCTCCCTGGAAGCCACCTCCTGGGCTTACGTGCCCCCAGAGGGTCATGTACAGGCCGTAGGAGGCCACGATCGGGAGGACGAAGAGGGAGGACCTTTTGGCTATCGGCGATAGCCCCTCGGAGCTGGACCTGTAGAGGGAGGAGCTGAAGAGGCAGGACACCCCGGCCGAGGCGGCGAAGAGCACCGTCACCTCCACGAGGGTGTCGAAACCCCTGTAGTCGAAGAGTATCGCGGAGACCACGTTTGTGGCGCCCGTCTCCTCCAGGCTCCTCTCCAGGTAATGGGTCGATGGACCCATGGGCGCTCGCTCGGGCAGTGCCCTCCACAGCGCTCCTCCTGCGGAGAGGAGCGCGGCCACGAGCAGGACCTTGTGGGCGATCCTCCGAACGCTCATCGTCCTCGCCTCCTCCTCGTTTTGCTGCCCGTCTGCTTCAGGAAGGCCAGGAACATCGCCGTAACCAGCCCGGAGTTTATCACCGCCTGGGTGATGGCCACGTCGGGGGCCGACAGCAGGCCGAAGGCTATGGAGAGGGCTGCGCCCGCGGCCGAGAGGCTCACCAGGGAGGCGAGCTCGTTTTCGAGCACCAGGGAGAGGGCGCTGCAGGCCACCAGCACCACCAGGGCCACGAGTAGAGCCAGCTCCTTGGGGCCCAAGGCAGCTCTACCTCTTTCTGCCCCCGCGCAGGTAGGCCCTGCCCAGGGAGTGGGAGGACATGGGGGAGGTGATCAGGAGGAACAGGGCCACCATCAGCGCCTTCGCGGAGATGGAGGGATCCTCGGAGGATAGCGCTACCCCGACGAACAGGAGCAAAGCGCCCCCCGATACCAGCTTAGTCCCCGCGTGGAGGCGGGACAGAGCTTCTTTGAATACGAACATCCCCAGCGCCGAGGTGGCGAGGAAGAAGGTTCCCGCCCCCATTAGCGCGTATCCGAGGAGCTCCAGGGGGGTCAAAGGGTTATGTCCCCCTTCTCCATGAACTTGGATATCACCATCACGTCGGCGAAGGAGAGCAGGGCGAAGGCCATGGCCACGTCCATGAGGTAGCTCCTCCCGGATATGAGGGCGGCAAGCCCCATGGCCGACAGCAGGTATACCCCTATGGCGTCGGCGGCTATCAGCCTGTCGGCGCTGGTGGGTCCGAGGGCCAGCCTGGCCACTGCGGCGCACAGGCAGAGCATGGCGATGCCGTAGAAGAGAACGGCCGGGATCAAAGGCCCATCGCCCTCCTCACCGTGCGCTCCAGGCTCCGAAGCATCTCCTCGGCGTCGATCGATCCGTCCAGCAGGTGGACTGTTATCTGGTCCTTCCCCTCCCGGAGATCCAGGGTCAGGCTCCCTGGGGTTAGGGTTATGAGGTTGGCCACCAGGACCTGAGCGCCCCTGTCGCTTATGTCCATCCTCAGCCTGGCTATCCTGGGCCTCGAGGCCTTGAGCCCCAGGGCCATCAGCGATACGTTGACGCTGCTTCGGATGAGCTCCGTCAGGTAAAAGGCCAGGAAGGGGAGGAGCCGAAACTCGCTCTTCCTTCCCGTCGCGCCGATCCCCTTAAGCCCCATGTGCCCAACCCAGAAGAAGCGCCTCCAGGTCCTCTCCACCGCGAAGGCCATGAGGACCCCCAAAAGCGCGTTGTGGACCTGGAAGTTCCAGCTCGCCACCAGCCAGGTTAGAGCTATGACGAGGAACAGCAAAGCCTTCCCCCCTCTGCGCATGCTGGTTGCGCCCTCGCGGTGCGCCAGAAGGCAAAGGTCAAGCTGAGCTCACGGCTAGAGGTGACCTAATTCTATCAGAATTTTGCCGAAAGTTGTATAGATGCCCCTGGGGCTCTCCGCGGGAGGTCCATCCCCTGCGCCCGAGGGCACTCCCGGATCTCCCCGCGCGTGGGCCCCAGGCCCCAAGGGCGCCCGATATATTCCACCCGATGGATGCTATAACGAATTTACATGTCTATATTAGAGCTTCTAATTGCGATTTTTTGCTAGTTTTCGGGCGAAGTTTCGGGTTTTGTCCTTTCGCAATGCCCATTTCCCTCGCCTTTGGCCTCGAAGGTGTTTCGTTTTGTGAATTTCACCCCGGCGTGTTTTTCTAGATGCAGTGCGGGCCGAACGCCCTGGGCCTGGAGGTGATGGTTTAGCGGCGCGATCTGCGTTCGGTGCCTTCGGCGTTCGCTCGGAGTCCATGAGAGGGGGGAGGTTTAGCTTTGTCCGAAGGGGATAAGAGGAGAGGGCTGATCTACGGTTTTTTGGACTGGGTGGAGAGGGTTGGGAACCGTTTGCCGCACCCCGTGACGCTTTTCGTGCTCTTGTCGCTGGTCGTGGTGGTGGTCTCGCACTTCGCTGCCTCTGCGGGGGTGAGCGTCACCTACGAGCGCTTCAAGGACGGGGTTCCCGAGAGGGTGACGGTGGCGGCCGTTAGCCTTCTCACGGTGGAGGGGATAAGGCGCATCTTCTCCGAGGCCGTCGGCAACTTCACCCGCTTCGCCCCCCTTGGGACGGTGCTGGTGGCCATGCTGGGGGTCGGCGTGGCCGAGGGGGCGGGGCTTATACAGGCGGCCTTGAAGAAGGTGGTCCTGAGCACGCCCAGGCGCTTCGTGACGCTGGTGGTGGTCTTCGCCGGGGTCATGTCGAACATAGCTTCCGACGCGGGCTACGTGGTCCTGGTCCCCCTGGGGGCTGTGGTCTTCATGGCCTTCGGGAGACACCCTCTGGCCGGGCTGGCTGCCGCCTTCGCCGGCGTCTCGGGGGGCTTCAGCGCCAACCTGCTGGTGAGCACCCTGGACCCGCTCCTCGCCGGCATAAGCCAGGAGGCGGCGAGGCTCGTTCAGCCCGGCACAGTGGTTAACCCCACCGACAACTACTACTTCATGGCCGCCTCCACGTTCGCCATAACGCTTCTGGGGACTTGGGTGACCGAAAGGGTGGTGGAGCCCAGGTTGGGCGCTTACGAGGCCAGCTCCCTGGTCAGGGCGGGCATGGAGGAGGTCTCCCCGGAGGAGAGCAGGGGGCTCAGGTGGGCTCTGGTGGCCCTCTTGGCCTACTCGGCCGCGATACTGGCCATGCTCTTGCCCCCCGACGGGGTGCTTCGTTCCCCCAGGGGCGAGATCCTGAGCGGTTCGGCTTTCATGGCGGGTCTGGTCCCCATCATAGCCTTCGGTTTCATGGTCCCGGGAGTGGCTTACGGAGTGGCTTCCGGCAGGATCAGGAGCGACAAGGACGTGGCCCACCTCATGGGCAAGGGCATGTCCACCATGGGAGGTTACATAGTGCTCGCCTTCTTCGCCGCTCAGTTCGTCAACTACTTCAGCTGGTCCAACCTGGGCGTCATACTGGCCGTCAAAGGGGCGGAGCTGCTCAAGGCCTCTGGCTTCGTGGGGTTGCCCCTCATGGTCAGCTTCGTGCTGGTCTCGGCCTTCATAAACCTGTTCATCGGGAGCGCCTCGGCCAAGTGGTCCATCATGGCGCCCATCTTCGTCCCCATGTTCATGATCCTGGGCTACTCGCCGGCCTTCACCCAGCTGGTCTACAGGATAGGCGATTCGGTCACCAACATCATAACGCCGTTGATGTCCTACTTCGCCGTGATCGTGGCCTTCGCCGAGAGGTACGACGAGAGGGCCGGCATCGGGACCCTCATCTCGACGATGCTGCCCTACTCCCTGGCCTTCCTGGTGGGCTGGACCCTGCTGATGGTGGTATGGTACCTGCTCGGCCTCCCGATAGGTCCCGGCGCCAGCATATACCTGTAGCTCCAGCTAACAGAGGTGGAGGGGGAAGGCTCCCCCTCCACCTCCTCGGACGTGAGAGGAAAGGGGAGGATCGGTCAGAAAAGGCTTATTCCCTCCACCTCTGGCTCCTTAGCAGCCCAAAAACCCCTCATCTCCACCCTGAGCTCCTGCTTTCTGGACAGGTTCTTCGGCACGTAAAGCTCGTACTTCCCGTCGCTGTAAACCTCGTACTCGGACCCGTCCTGAGGTCTACCGGCCGTGACCACGGCCTTGGGGAAACGGCATCAGCCGCTTCCGACCACCTTGACCTCCACGTGGGCCACCCCACCTGCCCGTTCGAACCACTCCCTGGCGCTTTCGGAAACCCTCAAGACCCCCATCCCGCATCCCTCCTCATATACCCCATTGGGTATCATCATTATACCAGCCTCCGGGTTTCCTGGGAAGTGGGATGTCCTTGTGGAGGGGATGTCCCTCGGCGGTTATAATGTTCATCTAGGCGCTGGTGTCTCCCATGGGTTACCTTTCGCTCTACAGGAAGTACAGGCCCAGGAGGTTCTCTGAGCTGATCGGGCAGGAGAGGGTGGCGGAGCTGCTTCGGGCCTCGGTGGCCTCGGGGCAGGTCTCCCACGCCTACCTCTTCTCCGGGCCCAGGGGTTGCGGCAAGACCTCCGCCGCGAGGATCCTGGCCAGGGCCGTGAACTGCCTGGATCCCCAGGGGGGCGAGCCCTGCAACCGTTGCGAGGTCTGCCTGTCGATGCTGGAGGGCTCCTCGCTGGACCTGGTGGAGATAGACGGGGCCTCCAACAGGGGGATAGACGAGGTCAGGCAGATGAAGGAGCAGGCCTCGATGGTCCCATTCGCCTGCAGGCGCAAGGTCTACATAATCGACGAGGTCCACATGCTCACCGAGCCCGCCTTCAACGCGCTCCTCAAGACCCTGGAGGAACCGCCCCTGCACGTCCTCTTCGTGCTCGCCACCACCGACCCCCAGCGGGTCCCCGTGACGGTCAGGTCCAGGTGCCAGCAGCTTCCCTTCAGGAGGGTGGACTCCGAAAGGTGCGCGGCCTTCCTGAGGAGGATCTGCGAGGAGGAGGGGATACCCTTCGACGAGGGGGCCCTGAGGGATCTGGCCATGGCCTCGGAGGGGAGCCTGAGGGACGCCCTGAGCCTCCTGGAGCAGGTGGCCGCATCGGGCGGCGCCAGGGCGGAGGAGGTGAGGTCCTTCCTCGGGATATCGAGCTACCGCAGGGCCTTCGAGTTCCTCCGGGGCCTTGGGGGGCCTCTTCCCCGCCTGGAGGACCTGGTGGAGGAGGTAAGAAGGGGAGGGGATCTCAAGGCCTTCCTGGAGAACGTCTACGACTGGTGCTACCGCGCCCTCAAAGCTTCCCTCGTGGGCCATGGGGGCGACGAGGACGTCTTGGAGCTCCTTTCGGTCCTCCCCGGGGACAGGGCCCTCGGGGTCATGGAGGTGGCCCTCGAGGGGCTCAGGCTGCTTCGGATGGGCCTTCGGGAGATGGTGGTGGCCGACTTCTTCCTGGCGGAGCTACTTAGGGGGCTTTCCCCGCGCGCCGAGCCGGAGGGCCCGATCGAGTCTTCGCCGCGCTCCTCCCCCGGGGCCGGGGCCTTCGGGGAGGCGGTCCCATATCCCCCCTCGGAGGCGGCCCCTTCGGTCGCCTCGGGGGCCGGGGAGGACCCGGAGGGGGCGGTCCCGGAGGAGCTCCTCGAGGCCGCCAGGGGGAGGAGCTTCCTCCTGACGTCCCTGCTCCTCCAGTGCAGGGCCAGGCTGGAGGGGGATAGCCTCGTGCTTATCCCCGAGGGGGGCTTTCGCTTCCACCTGGACATGCTCTCGGAGAGGCTTAAGGAGATAGAGGAGATGGCCTCCTCCGTCCTGGGGGTGAGCTCCGTGAGGCTGGAGGGAGGGGGCGAGGAGGACCCTGATCCCTTCGGCCCTTCGGCTGAGGCTTCGGTCTCACCGAAGGAGGTCCTCGCCGCCTTGCCCCTCGAGGAAAATGGCCCGGGCGGCGAGGACGAGGGTCCCCTGCCCAGGAAGCTGGTAGACTTCCTTCGGGGGATGGGCGCGGAGCTTTTAAGCTTCAGCCCCCTGGAGGCAGAGGAGGAGGAAGAGGATGAGTTCGACTCGGAGATCCTTCAGCGCTGACCCCTCGCCCCAGCTGAGGGCGGAGGGCCTCATCTGGGCCCTTCGACTGGGAGCGCTGGAGGGCGCCAGGCTCCCCGAGGGGACGGACTTGAGAGGGGTGGTCTCGAGGCTCAAGGCGGAGGAGTTCTCCCTCCTTTGCTCCCACCTGGATCCGGCCTCCCTGACGACCGACCAGCTGGAGGCCATCAAGGCGCGCATGTGGTCCAGCCCCAGGGAGGCATCGGCGGTGGCAGAGCTCCTCCTGCGGGGTAACTTCCCCGTGGATAGATCCACCTGGAGGAGGCTCCACAGGGAGAGGCTTCTGCCCAGGGGGCTCTTCGTCAGGATGCTGCTTTTGGTGGAGGGCAGGACCTTCGAGGACCTGGAGGAGGTCCTATCCCTCTCCGATCGGGAGTCGCAGGAGGCCGTGGGGGAGATCGCCCTTGAACTCGAGGAGGATCTCGCCAGGTTCGCCCTCCTCCACATGTCCAAGAGCCCCTTCTTCGAGGTGAGGGCCAAGGCGGCGGAGGTGGCCTCGGCGAGGGGGCTTCAGATGCCCGAGTACTTCTGGAGGGGCTTGTTGCTGGACGGGGACAGGCGCGTGAGGTCCAGGACGGCCAGGGCCCTCTTCGAGCTCCAGGTCGGCTGCGGTTGGGCCTTGTCCCTCCTTCGGAGGGAGATGAGGCTTTTGACCCCCGAGATGATAAGGCTCCTTTGCGGCTGCGCTGGGCCGGAGGAGGCCAGGGCTTTCCTTTCGGAGGTCCTGGAGAGGTGCGCCCACCGGGCTATCATGGAGGAGGCCGTGCTGGTCATGGCCGAGATGGGCTTTTCGGAGGTGCTGGAAGGCCTCTGGAGCATGTGCCTGACCGAGTCCATAGGCCTCAAGGTGGCAGTGGAGGCGATGAGGAGGCTTTGGCCCGCCTCGACGGAGGTGGCCCTGCTCTTCGCCCGGTGCCTCGACTCCAGCAGGTGCGTCTGGCTGATCAAAGCCCTGCCCAGGGAGCCCTTCTGGGGGCTAGAGCGCTTCGTGGAGGTCCTGGAGGAGAGGAAGTCCGCCTCCACGAGGGGCTCTCCCCTGAGGTGCGCCGTCCTAGACAGGTTCGGCTGGTGGGGCATGGAGGAGGAGCTCTGGGAGGCCCTCCTCGACGGATCTTCGCCCGAGGAGGCGATCTGCGCCAGACACCTGGCTAGGCTCTCCCCCGGGGCGATGCTCTCCTGGGCCCTCTCCAGGGGCGACCTTCCCGGGAGGTTCGCGAGGGCCATCTTTCGAGGGCTTCCCACTCCCGTGCTCCTCTCCCTCGACCCAGGGGAGTTCCCCGAAGGGGTCCTCTCCTCCTCCCTTCGCGCGGCCAGGTTGAAGGCCCTCTCCTCGGACCCCTCGAGGGAGGAGGAGCTCCTGGAGGAGCTGAGGTCGGCCTTGTCGGGGAGGGACAGGTGGCTGATCCTCTCGGCCCTGGAGGTTACGTCCTCCCTGGGGATCTCCTCCCTGAAGGACGCCGTCTGGGGTCTCCTGGAGCTCGAGGACGAGGAGGTGGTGGTCGAGGCCATAAGGGCGCTGGGCCGCATAGGCGACGAGGAGGACCTGGGTTATCTCATGGAGATCGCCTCCTTCTGGAGGAGCGACATGGCCAAAGCGGCGGAGGAGGCCTCCGGGGCCATAAGGAAGAGGAGGGGTATTGGACTTGGCTGATAGCGGTCCCTTCGTGCACCTTCACGTCCACACCGAGTACAGCCTGCTCGACGGGGCCTGCAGGGTCAGGGAGCTGGTGGAAGAGGTGAAGGCCCAGGGCATGGGTGCCGTGGCCATCACCGACCACGGGGCCATGTACGGGGCGGTGGAGTTCTACGGGGCCTGCAGGGAGGCCGGGATAAAGCCCATAATAGGTTGCGAGGCCTACCTGTCCCCCCAGGGCCACACCAGCAGGGAGAAGGGGGAGAGCTACCACCTGCTGCTCCTCGCCGAGAGCGACGAGGGCTACAGGAACCTGATGAAGCTTTGCACCATCGCCAACACCGACGGCTTCTACTACAAGCCGCGCCTGGACTACGACCTGCTCTACCGCTACAGGGAGGGGATAATCGCCACCTCGGCCTGTCTGGCCGGGGAGCTGTCCTCCCTCCTGCTGGAGGGGAGGGACGAGGAGGCCTTCGCCAGGGCGGGGCTGTACCTGGACATCTTCGGCAGGGACAACTTCTTCGTGGAGGTGATGCACAACGCGCTGCCCGACCAGAGGGTGGCCAACAGGAAGCTCCTGGAGCTCGCCAGGAGGATGGACCTGCGGGTGGTGGCCACCAACGACGTGCACTACCTGAGGAGGGAGGACGCCTCCTGGCACGACGTGCTCCTTTGCGTCCAGACCCAGTGCACCGTGTACGACTCGGGCAGGCTCTCCTTCGGGTCGGACGACTTCTACCTGCGCTCCCCCCAGGAGATGTGGTACCTCTTCGGGAGCGAGGTCCCGGAGGCGCTGCTTAACACCGCGGAGATAGCCGAGCGCTGCAGCGTGGAGCTTCGCTTCGGCGGCTTCCTCCTCCCCCACTTCCCCGTCCCCGAGGGCAAGAGCCTGTCGGAGCTCCTGAGGGACAGGGCCACCGAGGGGCTCAGGGCCAGGATGGGGGGAGATGTCCCCCGGGAGTACCTGGAAAGGCTCGAGTACGAGCTCTCCGTCATAGAGAGGATGGGCTATCCCGGCTACTTCCTCATAGTGGCCGACGTGGTGGAGTTCGCCAGGTCCAGGGGCATCCCCGTGGGCCCGGGCAGGGGATCGGCGGCGGGGAGCCTGGTCTCCTACGCCCTGGGGATAACGGAGCTCGACCCCATAAGGTGGGGTCTGCTCTTCGAGCGCTTCCTTAACCCCGAGAGGGTGTCCATGCCCGACATAGACACGGACATAGCTGACACGCGCCGCGACGAGGTCCTCAGGTACATCGTCGAGAGGTACGGCAGGGACAGGGTGGCCCAGATAATCACCTTCGACCGCATGAAGTCCAGGGCCGCCGTGCGCGACGTGGGGAGGGCTTTGGCCATGCCCTACGCCAAGGTGGACAGGGTGGCCAAGCTCATCCCCCCCGCCAGCTCCAGCATCGCCCAGGCCCTGGAGGAGTCGGTCTCCCTCTCGGAGCTGTACCGCAAGGACGCCGAGGTCAAGAGGCTTCTGGACGTGGCCATGAGGGTGGAGGGGCTCGCCAGGCACTGCTCCCAGCACGCCGCCGGGGTGGTGATAGCCCCGGGGCCGCTTTGGGACTACGTCCCCCTCCGCAGGATAGGGGACGACCAGGTGGTCACCCAGTACTCCATGGAGCCCCTGGAGAAGCTCGGGCTCCTGAAGATGGACTTCCTGGGCCTCAAGACCCTCTCCATGATAGAGGAGACCCTCTCGAACATAGAGAAGAGCGGAAAGCCCAGGCCCGATCTCTCGCGCCTGCCCCTGGACGACGAGGAGACCTACGAGCTTTTGCGCAGGGGCGACACCACCGGGGTCTTCCAGCTGGAGTCCCCCGGGATGAGGAGGCTCCTGGTGAGGCTTAAGCCCGACTGCTTCGAGGACCTGATAGCGGTGTTGGCCCTTTACAGGCCGGGGCCTCTCGGGAGCGGCATGGTGGACCAGTACATAGAGCGAAAGCACGACCCCTCCAGGGTTAGCTACCCCCATCCGGCCCTCGAGCCGATCCTCAAGGAGACCTACGGGGTCATCCTGTACCAGGAGCAGGTGATGCAGATAGCCAACGTCATGGCGGGCTTCACCCTGGGGGAGGCGGACGTGTTGCGGCGCGCCATGGGCAAGAAGAAGAAGGACGTGATGGAGGCGCAGAAGGAGCGCTTCGTGGCCGGGTGCGTCCAGAGGGGTTTCGACAGGGCCAAGGCCGAGGAGATCTTCGACACCATAGCGGTCTTCGCCGACTACGGCTTCAACAAGTCCCACTCGGCGGCCTACGCCCTGATATCCTACGTCACCGCCTACCTCAAGGCCCACTACCGGGTGGAGTTCTACGCCGCCTTCCTCTCCAGCAAGCTGGGGGCCAAGAAGGAGGTGGTGGCCAGCTACGTGGACGAGGTTAGATCCTCGGGGATAGAGGTCCTCCCGCCGGACGTGAACGAGTCGGACGAGCGCTTCACCGTGGTGGGCGGCATAATCCGCTTCGGGCTGGGGGCCGTCAACAAGGTGGGGGAGTCCGCCCTGGAGGAGATAGTCCGCGCCCGCTCCAGCGGAGGTCCCTTCAGGTCCCTCCTGGACTTCTGCGTCCGGGTGGACTCCAGGGCGGTCAGCAAGGCGGTGATCGAGAACCTTATAAAGGCTGGGGCCTTCGACGGGATAGAGCCCAACCGCAGGAAGCTGCTCCTGGGGCTGGACGACTGCCTGGCGGCGGCCGAGAGGGTTAGATCCCTCTGCTCTCAGATGTCCCTCTTCGGTGACTCCCGGGAGGTGGCGGAGGTGGGGCTTGGGCTCCCCGAGGTGGAGGACTTCACCCCCTCCGAGAGGCTCGAGATGGAGAAGGAGGTCATAGGGCTTTACATCAGCGGACACCCCTTCGACGAGGTGAGCGAGGCCTCCAGGAGGGTCTCCTACTGCAGGGACATAGCGTCCCTGAGGGGGTGGAGGTCCTCGAGGGTGATGCCCCGCTTCTGCGGGGTGGTGGTGGAGGCCAGGGAGAAGCTCACCCAGAAGGGGGAGGTCATGGCCCTTCTTCGGGTGGAGGACAGAAGCGGCAGGGTGGAGGTGGTGTGCTTCCCCTCCCTCTGGAGGGAGATCTCCTCCAGGGTGGCGGAGGGCACCCCGGTGACGGTGGTGGGGAGGGTCGACGGGCAGAGGGATGGGTCCGTGGTGGCCGAGTCGGTGGAGGTGCTGGAGGGGACGCCCGAGCGCAAGGTGCTAAGGCTCCAACTCAGGGCCTCCGACTTCGACGAGCGCATGGGGGAGGCGCTCAGGCGGGCGGCCAGGAACAACCCGGGCAGGGCTGTTGTTATAATGGACGTGTCCAACGGCTCTGGGATCTACAGCTTCATGCTGCCGAAGGAGCTCTGGGTCGATCCGGAGGGCTTCGCCAGGGCCGTGGTGGAGGAGGGGCTTCCCGTGGAGATAGGATGAAGATCGAGAGGTGAGGGGGAGATGCTGGAGGCTCTGCTCAGGAAGAGGGTTAAGATCGTCTGCACCATGGGGCCTGCGATCAGGGACGAGGGGGTCCTGAGGGAGATGGTGCTCGCGGGCATGAACGTGGCCCGCCTCAACTTCTCCCACGGCGACTACGACGCGCACGGCAGGTACCTGAGGATGGTCAGGGCCGTGGAGGAGGACCTCAGGCTGCCGCTCCCGGTGATGCTGGACACCAAGGGCCCCGAGATCAGGACGGGTTTGCTAAAAGACCACAGGGAGGTGGTCCTGAGGGAGGGACAGCTCTTCTCCCTGGTGGTCGAGGACGTCTTGGGGGACGAGGGCAGGGTCTCGGTATCCTACAGGGATCTGCCGAAGGAGGTCTCGCCCGGCCAGGAGATATTCATCGACGATGGGACCATAGGCCTGGTGGTGGAGGAGGTCAGAGACGGCGAGATAGTCTGCCGGGTGGTCAACGGGGGGGTGCTGGGGGAGCGCAAGGGGGTCAACGTCCCTGGGGCCGACCTCTCCGTGCCGGTGCTCTCCGAGAAGGACGTGCAGGACATCAAGTGGGGGATCGACCACGACGTGGACTACATCGCCGTCTCCTTCGTGAGGAGCAGGGACGACGTGATAGCCGTCAAGAAGGTGCTGGAGGAGTTCCGGCACGAGGTGAAGATCATAGCCAAGATCGAGACCAGGCAGGCGGTCAGGAACCTCCAGGACATCCTCGAGATCTCCGACGGGGTGATGGTGGCCCGGGGGGATCTGGGGGTGGAGCTGCCCACCGAGCAGGTCCCGGTGGTCCAGAAGTGCATAGTCGAGCTGGCCAGGAAGGCGGGCAAGCCCGTGATAGTGGCCACCCAGATGCTGGAGTCCATGATAGGTAGCCCCAGGCCCACCAGGGCTGAGGCCTCCGACGTGGCCAACGCCGTCATAGACGGGGCGGACGCGGTGATGCTATCGGGGGAGACGGCCAGGGGCAAGTACCCGGTCGAGGCGGTCCGCACCATGGCCAGGATCATCGAGCACACCGAGAGGAACAGGTCGCTTTGGGAGAGGCCCTTCGACCTTCCCGCCGCGGGGAGCGTCCCCGACTCCATAAGCCACGCCTCGGTGACCATAGCCTCGGAGATGAAAGCCAGCGCCATAGTGACCCTGAGCCGAAGCGGCACCACCCTCAGGATGGTGGCCAAGTACAGGCCCCGCTGTCCCATCGTCTCCTCCACCCCCGTGAGGAAGGTCTGGCGGGAGATGTCGCTGGTTTGGGGGGCCATCCCCCTCCTGTCGGAGGACGTGAAGAACGTGGAGGACGCCATCGAGAACACCCTGGCCCTGGCCCAGGAGGAGGGGATCATAAAGGAGGGGGACCTGGTGGTGGTCACCGCCGGGCTTCCCGTGGGGATCCCGGGTACCACCAACCTGATCCAGGTCCAGACGGTGGGCAAGGTGCTGGTGAGGGGCATGTCCATCCTCAAGAGGCAGGCCGTGGGGAGGGTGGCGGTGGCCCTGTCGGCGGAGGAGGCCCTCTCCAAGGTCAAGGAGGGGGAGGTCCTGGTGGCCAGGAGCACCGACAGGGGTTACGTGCCGGCCATGCAGAGGGCCTCTGCGGTGGTGGTGGAGGAAGGGGGCCTCACCAGCCACGCCGCCATCGTGTGCCTGGAGCTCAAGATCCCCTGCATAGTGGGGGCCTCTGGGGCCACCTCTCTGCTGCAGGACGGCATGATAGTGACCATCGACGGCGAGAGGGGATTGGTCTACCAGGGCAAGGTGAAGCTGGGAAGGTGATCGAAGGTGCCCGAGCTTCCCGAGGTGGAGGTGATAAAGGGAAAGCTCCAGCTCAGGACCGGGGGCAGGGAGCTCAAGGGGGTCGAGCCCGTCTGGGCGAAGTTCGGTAACCTCTCGTGGGACGAGGTGGTGGGCAGGCGCGTTCGGCGCTGGGTCAGGAGGGGCAAGGCGCTCTTCCTGGACGTGGGCGGGCCCCAGGTGGTGCGCTTCCACATGAGGCTGGAGGGGCGCTTCTTCTTCGGGGAGGGGGCCTTCGAGGAGCTCAGGCACGTCTACCTCAGGATGGACTTCGAGGGGGTAGAACCCCTCTACTTCGGGGATCCCAGGAAGCTCGCCACGGTGGAGATAGGCTCCCCCTCGGACCTGCTGGACCCCGAGGGGGGCGGGGTCGAGCCCCTCACGGACGAGTTCGGCCTGGATCTCCTGGAGGATCTCGCCTCCAGGTTCCCCGGCAGGAAGGTCAAAAGCCTCCTGATGGACCAGTCGCTCATCTCCGGGATAGGTAACACCTACGCCGACGAGATCCTCTTTCGGGCGGGGGTCATGCCCGACAGGAGGATGGGGGAGCTGTCTGAGGAGGAGCTAGGGAGGGTCCTGGAGAGCGCGAAGGGGGTGCTTCGAAGGGCCCTGGAGCTGGGCGGCATGAGCGAGTACACCAGGCTCTGGAGGGGGGACGAGGGTGGGCGCTTCGACGCCGAGATAGCGGTCCACGGCAGGAAGGGCCTGCCCTGCCCGGGCTGCGGGGGATCGGTGGAGAGGATGACGATAGACGGCAGGGGCACCTACTACTGCCGGTCCTGCCAGCGCTAGGTGGTGGCCTTGATCCTGGGCGTCGGGGTGGACCTGTGCGAGGTCTCCCGCATGGAGGGGCTCCTGGAGGTGGGGGGGCGGCTCCCTCGCCTCTTCTGTCCGGAGGAGATAGCTTACGCCCTGGAGTCGAGGGCCCTGGCCCCCCAGAGGCTCGCCTCCGCCTGGGCCGCCAAGGAGGCCTTCGCGAAGGCGACGGGCCTGGGGATCCTTCGCGCCAGGCTTCAGGTCTGCCTCATAAGGGAGGGAGGCGTCCCTCGCCTGGGGCTGAAGGGAGAGGCCGCCAGGAGGTGCGAGGAGATGGGGGTGAGGAGGATTTGGCTGTCCGTGTCCCACGAGGGAGGGTTGGCCGTCTGCTTTCTGGTCCTGGAGGGATGAGCTCGCCCCTTCTTGACTCCGAGGGCTCCAGGCGTTTGGATCGCTGGGCCCAGGAGGAGCTGGGGGTTAGGCCGCTGGTGCTCATGGAGAACGTGGGCGGAGCGGTGGCGAGGCTCGCCGCCTCCAGGTTCTCCCTGTCCAGGGGCGACCTGGTGGTGGTCCTCTGCGGCAAGGGGAACAACGGGGGGGACGGGCTCGTGGCGGCGAGGCACCTGAAGGCCATGGGGATGGAGCCCGTCTGCGTCCTGGCCTTCTCCCCGGGCGATGGGAGGCTCCCGGAGGAGGTCTCGGTCAACCTGGAGGCGGCTTCCCGCTGTGGGATAGAGCTGATCCCGTCGGTTGAGATCTCCGACGGGGAGCTGATGGATCTCCTGGAGGGGTCGTCGCTGGCGGTGGACGCCCTGCTGGGGGTGGGCTTCAGGGGGGTCCCCCGCGGCGAGGTGGCCAGGCTGATCAGGGCGCTGGGGGAGAGCTCGGCGCTGGTCCTCTCGGTGGACGTCCCCAGCGGGGTGGACCCGGACGACGGGAGCACCAGGGGTCCCTTCGTGAGGGCCCACGCCACCGCCACCGCCGGGCTGCCCAAGGTGGGGCTGCTCGTCGAGCCAGGGGCCTCAGCGGCCGGGGAGGTCTTCGTCCTGGACCTGGGCATACCCATCTCCCCCTTCCTGGAGTCCTGGAGGGCGGAGGGGATGGCGCTGGGGCTGGACTTCGTCGCCCTGTCCCTGGGGGAGAGGGTTCCCAACTCCAGCAAGGGGGACTACGGGAAGCTCCTGATAGTGGGGGGAGCCAGGTGCTACGCCGGGTCGGTGGCCATGGCGGCCAGGGCGGCCTACGAGGCCGGGGTGGGCCTGGTGAGGGTTGCCTGTCCCCCCTCCGTCAGGGCGGCCGTCAACTCCTTCGCCCCCGAGGCGGTGGTCCACGAGCTCCCCGAGGACGAGGAGGGGTTCCTGCGGGCCGAGGGGCTCGAGAGGGCGCTGGAGCTGGCCCGCACCTCCGACGCGGTGGTGCTGGGGCCCGGGATGGGGAGGACGCGGGGGGTGGATGCCCTCGTCGAGGGCTTCCTCCTGGGCTACAGGGGCAAGCTGATCCTGGACGCCGATGGGATAAACGCCCTGGCTGACCTGCTCAGGTCGAGGCCGGACCTCAGGCCCGCCAGCTCGGACTTCGGCATAACGCCTCATCCGGGCGAGATGGGAAGGCTCTTGGGGATGTCGCCCGCCGAGGTCCAGAGCGCCAGGCTCAGGAGCGCCAGGGAGGCCCTGGACAGGCTCGGCGGGTCGGTGTTGCTCAAGGGGAGCAGGACGATCGTGGTCTCAAAGGGGATCCTGGCGGTGGTCCCCCTGGGCAACCCCGGGATGGCCACCGCCGGGATGGGGGACGTGCTGGCCGGGGTTTGCGGGGCCTTCGCCGCCTGGTGCATGGACGTCTGCAGGGCCCTCTGCTGCGGGGCCTACGTCCACGCCCTCGCGGGGGACCTGGTGGCGGACCTCGAGGGGATGGACGGGGTCACCGCCTCGAAGGTGGTGGAGGCGATAGCCACCGCCGTTAGGGGGGCGAGGGAGGGCTTTGAGGAGGAGCAGGAGGGTCGACTGGGATGAGGAGGCCTTGAAGACCGAGAGGGCCAGGAGGAAGGGCCTTCTCTCCAGCCTCGTGGCCCTCCTGATGGTCTTGATCTTCCTCCTGGTCTCCAAGAGGGTCAACCCCGGCCTGGAGGTATGGGGTCCCCTCAAGGTGGTGGTGGCCCTCATAGGGGCCGCCGCGTTGGCCTACCTGATATCCCGGAGGAGAGAGAGGAGGGCGGATGGTCGCAAGGGCTAAACCCTCCCTCCCGGAGGAGCTCTTCCTGGAGCGCCTACCCTCCGGGGGGTGGCCCAGCTGGGGGGTGGTCTACCCCTCCACCTACGAGGTGGGCTCCTCCAACCTGGGCGTCCAGTACGTCTGCTGGATGCTCGCCCGAATGGGCGCCAGGGTGGTGCGCTTCTTCCCCGGGAGCTTCCCCAGGTCCCTGGAGGGAAACCTTCACCCTCTGGAGCTCGACGTCCTGAGCTTCAACGTGTCCTACGAGCTCGAGCTCCTTCAGGCCCTTCGCTTCCTCGACTCCTCGGGCATACCGATCCTGTGGAGGGAGAGGCTGGACGGGGAATACCCCCTGGTGATGTTCGCGGGGGCCCTGGCCTCCCTTAACCCCTCGGTCCTGCTCCCCTTCGCCGACGCCGTGGCGGTGGGGGACGCGGAAGGGGGGCTTCTGGAGCGCCTTCTCGGAGCCGTGAGGGAACGGGCCGGCTCCTCCAGGGAGGAGCTCCTGCTCGCCCTGGGGGAAAACCCCTCTGCCATCGTACCCCTCTCCCCCAGGAGGGCCAGGCCCTCCAGGAGGGAGGCGCTCTTGGGGTGGCCCTCCTGCTCCCTCTGGCTATCCCCCAGGTCCGCCTTCGGGAATAGCCTGCTATTGGAGCTCCAGAGGGGTTGTGCCTTCTCCTGCCCCTACTGCCCCGTCCCCAGGGTCTACGGGAGGGCCCGCTTCAGGCCCCTGGAGGAGTGCCTGGAGGTCCTGGGCTGGGCCAGGCCCCTGGTCCCCGGGCCCCTTCGGGTGGGGCTCCTGTCCCCCGAGGCCGGGTGCTACCCCTGGCTCTGGGAGCTGGTGGAGGGGATCCTCCGGATGGGCTTCGGGGTCTCCTTCGCGAGCCTCAGGGTGGACACGGTGAAAGACCCCTTCTTCGACGCCCTCAGGGCGGCGGGGGTGAGGACCCTGACCCTGGCCCCCGAGACGGGAAGCCGGAGGCTCAGGGCCTCCCTGGGGAAGCCCTTCTCGAACGAGCGCCTCTTCGAGGTGCTGAGGAGGGCCAGGGAGAGCGGCATAAGGAGGGCCAAGCTCTACATGATGGTGGGCCTCCCTGGGCAGGAGGAGGCCTTCGCCGAGGAGGTGTCCTTCCTGACGGAGCTGGCCGACCTCTGCGGGGGGTTGAGGATGCCGGTGGAGCTGAGCTTCTCGACCTTCGTCCCCAAGCCCTTCACCCCTCTGGAGGGGGCCCCCTTCTGGGGGGTCGAGAGGGCCAAAGCCTTCTTCGAGGAGCTGAGGAGGGATTTTATGCTCTCGACCAGAGGGGGAGCTCCCCTGGAGCTTAAGCTCGCAAGCCCCAGGGAGTCGGCCCTCGAGGCCCTCCTCTCCCAGGGGGACGGGGAGTTGGCCCTAAAGCTCTACAGGGCATGGAGGGAGGGGGCAAAGCCGGGAAAGGAGCTCTGGGAGCTCTGGGGCGAGGCGAGGTCGAGGAGGGAGTGGTATAATCTGGTTGAGCCCGCGTGAGGAGGGAAAGCCAGGGGGATGGATCGAAGCGACGAGGTAGCCAGGCTGGTGGAGCTGTGGGAGGCCCACAGGCCGGTCCTGGTCTTCACCGGGGCCGGCATGAGCACCGCCTCGGGGATCCCCGACTTCAGGGGGAAACAGGGGCTATGGAAGGGGATGGATCCGACGAAGGTGGTCTCCATCGAGGTCTTCGAGGAGAACCCCAGGGAGTTCTACGCCTTCTACCGCCAGCGCCTGGCCATGATCAGGAGCGTCCAGCCCAACGAGGGGCACAGGATAGTGGCCGAGCTCGAGGAGAAGGGCTACGTGAGCGCCGTTATCACCCAGAACATAGACGACCTCCACGGCAGGGCCGGCTCCAGGAGGGTCTTCGAGGTGCACGGAAGCGTCCGGAGCGCCACCTGCAGGAGGTGCGGGAGGAGGATCACGGGCGACGAGCTGGTGGAGGGGATAGACTCCTCCCCCGACGGGGTCCCCAGGTGTCCCTGCGGGGGGGTCTTCAAGGTGGACGTGGTCCTCTTCGGCGAGCCCCTGCCCCAGGACGTGTGGGAGGGGGCCCTGGCGGAGGCCGAGCGGGCCTCCATGGCGGTGGTGCTGGGCTCCTCCCTGGTGGTCTATCCCGCCGCCTACATCCCCAGGATAGTCAAGAACAGGGGCGGTAAGCTCGCCATAGTGAACGCTGATCCCACCCCTCTGGACTCCATGGCGGACGTGACCATCCGCGCCGATCTGGTGGAGGTCCTGAGGGAGGTAAGAAAGGGGTTGCTCGGGGCAGATGGCTAGGTCCAGGGACAAGCAGGTGACGATGAGCAAGCAGAGGGGCGACTCCCTGCTGCTGAAGCTCCTCATGCCGTTGATGCTCTTGCTCTCCATGTCCCTCCTCTTCCTGGGCTTCAGGTTCGCCTGGAGCTCGATCGCTGGCGGCTCCAGGAGGGCTCCCGAGAGGCCCGCCCAGGTGGTCCGCCTGCCCCAGCCCTCCCCGGCGCCCTCGGCCTCGCTTCCCTCCCCCAGCCCCGAGCCGGCCGAGGTGGGGCCTAAGGTCGCTCCTGCGACCTCCTCCGATGGTGAGGTGGCCCCCCTGGAGGTGGGGCCGGTGGGCTCGCCCAGGCCATCCGAGGCCTCGAGCCCGAGGGCCCAGGAGGTCTCGCCCCAGGAGGTGAGGTCCAGGCCCCAGGCTCAGCCCAGGCCCCAGGAGGGGACGAAGCCCGCCTCGCCCGCTCCCAGGCCCGCGGCCGCGCCCTCTTCCCCTCAGGCCCCTTCGGGGGAGGTCTTCCTGATCCAGGTGGCCTCCTTCAGGGACAGGTCCAGGGCTGAGGCGCTGCTCAGGGAGCTTCGGGCCGAGGGCCTTACGGCCAGGTCGGAGGAGGTCAGGAGCGGCTCGACCGTCTGGCACAGGGTGGTGGTCTTCGGCGGCCAGGACGGGGGTGCCGCCAGGGAGCTCGCCGAGAGGATAAAGGCCAGGCACAGGGTGGAGCCCATCGTGAGGAGGGGGAGGTGGTAGCCCTTGGGGGGTATCCTCTCCAGGGTGGTCCCCAGGGATGAGGCCATATCGCTCGTCCTGGAGGCCGCTGGCTCGCTGGACCTGAGGGAGGGGGCTTTGGCGGAGGAGCTCCCTCCGGAGCGGGCCTGGGGCCTCCTCTCTTTCGGGGATCTGGTCTCCCCGGAGGACGTGCCCCCCGCCCCCAGGAGCCTGAGGGACGGTGTGGCCCTGAGGAGCGAGGACGTGGCCGGGGCCTCCCCCTCGAGCCCGGCCTACCTGGAGCTGGTGGGGGAGGTCCCCATGGGGGTGATGCCCTCCTTCTCCCTGAGGAGGGGGCAGGCCTGCAGGATATGGACGGGGGGCTTCCTGCCCGAGGGGGCGGACGCGGTGGCCATGGAGGAGGAGATCTCCCTGGAGGGGGGGTGGGTGGAGGTGAGGAAGGCCCTTTCCCCCTTCGAGAACGTCTCCGCCTCCGGCGAGGACGTGAGGGCCGGATCGCCGCTGCTCGCAAGGGGCTCTCTCGTCAGGCCCTTCGCCGCCGGGGCCTTCGCCGCCCTGGGGCTTAGGGAGGTGGGCCTGTTCGCCGTCCCCTGCTGCGTGATCTCCACCGGGGACGAGCTGGTCCCGGCGGGGGAGGACCCCCCTCCGGGAAGGATCAGGGACTCCAACGGCCCCATGCTGGAGGCGGTCCTCTCCTGGGCGGGCCTCAGGGTCCTGAGGCGCCTGATGGTCGAGGACTGTCGCTCCTCCCTCGAGGAGGCGGTGAGGGAGTGCCTTTCTCTGTGCAGGCTGGTCTTCGTCTCCGGAGGTTCCTCCGCGGGGGCCAGGGACCTGACCGCCTCCGTCCTCGACGATCTCGGCCCGCCGGGGCTCCTGGTCCATGGGCTCGCCGTGAGGCCTGGCAAGCCCACCCTGGTGGGGTTGAACGAGAGGGGTCTGGTCTTCGGCCTTCCGGGACATCCCCTCTCCTGCCTGGTGGCGCTCCTGACCTTCGCCCTCCCGGTGGTGAGGTCTTTGCTCGCCGGGAGGAGGGTGGAGCCGCCGATCCTGAGGGGGAGGGTCCTGGGG
>CAYRKT010000016.1:0-29141 GCA_964425005.1 uncultured Synergistia bacterium | reverse complement strand
CCCAGGGCGGAGGCAACCCCCACGTCGTGGGTGACCACCATGAGGCCGAACCCCTCCTCCCTCTGCCTCTCGAGGATGAGACTGAGGGCCAAAGCCCCCACCAGGGGGTCCAGCCCCGAGGTGGGCTCGTCCATGAGGAGGTACGGGGCCCCGGAGGAGAGGACCATGGCCACGTACACCCTCTGCCTCTGCCCACCGGAGAGCTGGTGGGGATACCTGAGGAGCGCTTCCTCCTCGAGACCCAGGCGCCGAAGGGTCGACAGGAAGATCTCCCTGACCCCTTCCCTCCTCCACACCTCGACCTTGAAGCGCAGCACCTCCTCGAAGGCCCTGCCCACCGGGACCATCGGGTTGAAGGCGCTTCCGACCCCCTGGGGCAGCAGGGAGATCCTCCTCCACCGAAGGCCGAGAACCCGCCCCCTGGGGAGGGAGAGCAGGTCCTCCCCGTCCAGCAGCACCCTCCCCGAGATCCTGGCGTTCCGGTAGAGGGAGCCGATGCCCGCCAGGAGCAGGCTGCTCTTGCCGCTGCCCGAAGCGCCCAGAAGGGTCAACCTCCCCCCCCTCTCGAGCTCCAGCGAGGCCTCCCGCACCGCCTCCACCGAACCAGACCCCAGGAGATATTCCACCCTGACCCCTTCGAAGAGGAGGGACACCCTATATCCCCGCCCTGTAGCGATCCTGAAGGGCCCTGCCCAGGAGCAGGGCCGAGGAGCAGAGCCAGGCTATGCCGAGCCCCGGGAAGAGGAAGGCCCACCAGGCGCCGGCGGATAGGGCGCCGAAGGACCGGGCCTCCCCTATCATCCTCCCCCAGCTGGGCACGGATGGATCGCCCAGACCGAGAAAGCTCAGCGAAGCCTCGGCCATCACGGCACCGGGGAGGCCGAGGACCAGGTACACCAGGGCCAGGGGCATCACCTGGGGGAGGACGTGTCTTAAAAGGGCCGCCGGTAGGGAGATGCCTCCCATCCTCAGGACCTCCACGTAGGGCAGGGACCTGATGGAAAGCACCCTGCTCCGCACCACCCTGGAGAGGCTCATCCAGCTCAGAAGACCTATTACCAGGGTCATACCGATCAGGCTCCTCCCGAAGATCCACCCGGCCACGAATAGCAGGGGCAGCACCGGAAGGGACATGAGCACGTCCACCGCCCTCATGACCAGGAAGTCGTAGATCCCACCCACCATCCCGCAGGAGGTCCCGACCAGAAGGCCCAGGGCCGTGGCCACCAGCGCAGCGAGTAGTCCCACCAGGAGCGAAGCCCTGCCCCCCACCAGCCACAGGGAGAGGAGATCCCTACCCAGGTGATCGCACCCCATCACCCCTCCCCTGCCGCCAGGGATCGTCAGGCGGAGGGACTCGAGCTCCCCGCCCTCCACGGAGATCTCGTACCTCCCCCTCTGGGAAAGCAGCAAGGCGGCCGGGTTCTCGAAGGGGGAAACCCCCAGGAGGGCCCTGAAGCGGGGGTCCCGGCTGTCGAGGGAGAAGCTCTTTCCCTCCCCCAGGGGTATGAGCAAGAGCGTACCATCGGGCATCCGCCAGTCCAGGAAGGCCCTCGAGGCGGGCTCGCGCAGGGAGACGAAGATCCTGAGCTCCGCCGGCGGATCGAAGGGGTAGTCCAGCGACAGCGCGCCTTCGGACCTGACCTCCACAGAAGGTGGGGCCCCCTCCGGGGCCAGCCAGGAGGGAGGGGCGAAGGGGGATGCCACCCTGGCCTCGGGGTCCTCGACCGAGAAGCCCCCCAGGGCGAGGAGCAAGACCAAAGAGGCCAGGGAGAGGAGGGAGAGGAGCTCCTTGCGTTTGAGGACCCGTCTCATCTTCCCCTCACCCTGGGGTCCAGCCTGGCCTGCAGCAGGTCCGACAGGAGGTTGAAGAGGACGGTCAGGGAGGCCAGGAGGAAGAAGGCCCCCTGGGCGACCGGGTAGTCGTGCCTCAGCACCGAGTCCACCAGGAGCTTCCCCAGCCCGTCCAGGGAGAAGACCGTCTCGGTGATCACGGCCCCTCCCACCACGCCGGGTATCGACATGAGCACCATGGTGGCGAGGGGGGGAAGGAGGTTCCTCAGGACGTACGCCCTCCCCACGTACGACGGGGGTAGCCCCCTGGACTCGGCCATCTTGACGAAGTGCTCCTCCCTGATGGAGGAGGCCATCTCCCTAACGTAAAGCGCCCAACCTCCAAAGCCCACCAGGACCAGCGACCCCACGGGCAGAAGCAGGTGCCGCAGGACGTCCAGGACCAGCTCCAGACCCTCCGGAGGGGGGACGCTGGTGATCCCCGAGGTGGGCAGGAGCGCGAGCCTGTAGGAGAACAGGTAGAGTAGGCCCAGCTGAAGGAAGAAGGAGGGCAGGCTGGAGGAGAGCACAGAGAAGAGGCTCACCAGGAGGTCGAAGGGGCCGCCGAAGCGATGGGCCAAAAGGCCCAGCAGGAGGCCCAGGGAGAGGGAGAGGACCAGGACGGATCCCATCACCCCCACGGTGAGGGGAAGCCTCCTAGAGATCTCCTCGACCACGGGCCTCTGGGAGTAGAAGGAGGAGCCGAACTCGAGCCTGAGGGAGTTAACGAGGTAGAGGCCGAGCTGAACGGTAAGGGGCTCGTCCAACCCCATGAGCCTCCTTAGCTCCTCCTTGGCCTCGGGGGACATCCTGGGGTCCAAGACGGTGGAGACCGGGTCCCCGGGCATCAACCTGAAGAGCACGAAGTTCAGGCAGGAGACGACGGACAGCACCAACACGAACCTGAGCAGGAAGACCGACAAGATACGTCGCAGAGGACAACCCCCCAGCCCCAAAGGGAGCTCTTGATCTGCGTAGAAGATTATACCAGCTTCGGGGAAGGCCAAAGCGAAGACGGGCGCTGAAGCCGAAGCTCCCTGGCCCTGGGGGCGGCAAGACGGCTCCAGCTCCTTGCGCTCGCGCAGAGCGATGCAGAGGGCCCAGCGCTACCGCCGAAGGAGAACCCCAGGGGTTCCACCTCCGGCGCAGGCGAGACGCGGTGCCGCAGCCCCAGGCGTCAGCAGGCCATGGCCCATCTCCCTCACGCCAGCGTCGCCCTTCAACGCGCCCGAGGACTGGGCGCGTCCCGCCCGAAGACCAGGGGGCTTAAGACCCTGTCCCCTCGGCTTCGTCCGGGCCAGCCCACGAGGGTCGCACCCCTGCGGCGCCCGGCCCCGCGAGCCCAGCGAGGACAAAGAGACCAATCGCAAGTAAAATATCTAAAGCGACTTTCCTCAGCGGGGGGTGGAGACCCTTGAAGGCAGCCGTCCTGGGAGGGGGGCTTGTGGGGAGGGCCATAGCCTGGGATCTCTCCAGGGACTTCGATGTGGTGGTGGTGGACGTCTCCGAGGAGGCCCTGAGCAGGGCGTGTTCCAGGCCCAACGTGAAGGGCGTCAAGGCCTCGGCGCTGGACAAGGAAGCCCTGGGGAGGGTCTTCGAGGAGGAGGGGGTGGAGATCGTCTGCGGTGCGGTCCCGGGGCACCTGGGTTACCAGGTCATGCGAAACGTGATAGAGCTGGGCAAGGACATGGTGGACATATCCTTCATGCCCGAGGACTCCTCCGAACTCGACGGCCTGGCCAGGTCCAGGAAGGTCACCGTGGTGGCCGACATGGGTCTGGCGCCGGGGCTCTCCAACGCGCTCGTGGGGAAGGCCCAGCATCTACTGAAGAACCTCCACACGGTGAAGATCTACGTGGGAGGGCTTCCGGCCCAGAAGTGCCCCCCCTTCGACTACAAGATCGTCTTCTCCCCCGAGGACGTGATAGAGGAGTACACCAGGCCCGCCAGGTACGTCGAGGACGGGCAGATAAGGGAGGCAGAGCCCCTGAGCCAGCTGGAGGAGATAGAGTTCCCGGGAATAGGGAGGTTCGAGGCGTTCCTCACCGACGGGCTCAGGTCCCTGCTCAGGACCGTGAGGGCCAAGCGCATGTTCGAGAAGACCATCCGCTACCACGGGCACGCGAGCCAGATAAACCTCCTCAAGCTCATAGGGCTCCTGAGCGACGAGCCGGTGGAGGTGGAGGGCAAGGTCGTCTCCCCCAGGAAGCTCACCTCCAAGCTCCTCTTCAAGCTCTGGGAGATGGACCCGGACAAGGGGGACAGGGACATGACCCTCATGCGGGTGGAGGCCACGGGGGAGACCCAGGAGGGACGCATAACCATCTCCTGGGACCTGTTCGACAGATACGACGAGGAGAACAAGGTCCACTCCATGGCCAGGACCACCGCCTACCCCTGCGCCGCCGTGGCCAGGGCGGTGAGGAAGAACATGGTCCAGGAGAAGGGGGTTATCCCTCCGGAGCACATAGGGGCAAACCAGAGGGTCTTCAAGCACCTGATGGACTCGCTGGTACAGAGGGGTATAAGGATAACCGAGACCAAATCGATCCTCAAGAGGTACTAGGGCACAGGAGGGGCGAGGCCTGTTCCCAGGCCTCGCCCCTAAAGCTTAAGCCGCCCTCGAGGGCTCAACCGCCCAGGTAGGCCTTCCTGACCTCCTCGTCCTCCAGCAGGGAGGAGGAGGGGCCCTCCTTCACGATCCTTCCCGTCTCCAGCACGTAGGCCCTGGAGGCGAGCCTCAGGGACTTGTAGGCGTTTTGCTCCACCAGCAGGATGGTGAGCCCCTCCTCCTCGTGCAACCTGGCGAGGAGGGAGAACATCTCGTCCACCAGCTTGGGCATGAGCCCCATGGAGATCTCGTCCACCAGGAGAAGCCTGGGCGAGGACATCAAAGCCCTGGCTATGGAGAGCATCTGCTGCTCCCCCCCGGAGAGGGTGCTGGCCCTCTGGGACCTCCTCTCGGCCAGCACCGGGAAGACCGAGAAGACGAAGTCGAGCTTCCCCCTGAGGTTCGACTTGTCGAGGCCATACACCCCGGCCATGAGGTTCTCCATCACCGAGAGCTGGGGGAACAACCTGCCCCTCTCGGGCACGATCCTGATCCCCATCCTGGCGCGCCCGTGGGGTGGGAGGTCCGTCACGTCCTCCCCCCGGTAGAATATCCTCCCACCCCTCACGGGCGCTATGCCCATCACGGCGTTGAGCACGCTGGTCTTGCCGGCCCCGTTGGCCCCCACCACGGCCACCAGCTCGCCCTCCTCCACCCTGAGGGAGACCCCCCTGACCGCCTCGATGTCGCCGTAGCGGACCACCAGATCCCTAACCTCCAGCACCGAAGCCCGCCTCCCCTCTGCCCAGGTAGGCCTCTATCACCATGGGATCGCTCCTAACCAGCTCAGGAACTCCCTCGGCTATCTTCCTCCCGTGGTCCAACACCACCATCCTCTCGGAGAGCCCCATGGCCACCCGCATGTTGTGCTCGATGAGCAGGACCGATACCCCTCCATCCCTTATGCGCCTCACCAGCTCCATGAGCTGCTCCACCTCCTCCCCCCTCAGGCCCGAGAAGGACTCGTCCAGGAGGAGCAGCCTGGGCTTCAGCGCCAGGGCCCTGGCTATCTCGAGCTTCCTCAGGATACCCAGGGGTAGGCCGTAGGCCTTCCTCCCCAGGAACTCCGAAAGCCCAACGGCGGAGGCTATCCTCTCCACCTCCTCCACCGTCTCCTTCCTCCGGTAAAAGGAGGCCTCCAGGTGCCAACGGCCGTACCTGTGAGCCCCAATCCCCGCGGCGACGTTCTGGAAGACCGTCATCTCCGAGAAGGGCCTAACTATCTGGAAGGTCCTCCCCACCCCCAGCTTGGCTATCCTGTCGGGGCTCAGGCCGTCTATCCTGACCCCTCCCAGGCGAATCTCCCCCGAGTCGGGCCTGAGCACCCCGGATATCAGGTTGAAGCAGGTGGTCTTACCCGCCCCGTTGGGACCTATGAGGCCAAAGATCTCCCCCTCGCGGACCTCGAAGCTAACGCCGTCGACCGCCCTGAGGCCTCCGAAGCTCTTGCTGACCCCTTTAACCTCGAGAAGAGCCAACCCCACCACCCCTCGAAAGAAGCCTCTCCACCAGGCCCCCCTCACCCAGGAGCCCCTTGGGCTGGAAGCGGATGGTCAAGAGCAACGTTGCCCCGTAGAGAAGCATCCTGTAGTCGACCAGGGGCCTGAAGACCTCCGGCAGGATGCCCAACAGCAAAGCCCCCACCAGAGGACCAGATATGGTCCCGATCCCCCCCACCACCAGCATCGACAGGAACATCACCGAGACGGGGAAGGAGAAATCCGAGGGGCTTATGAACCTCATGAAGAAGGCGTAATACCCACCCGCCAGCCCGGCTACGGCGCTCCCGAGCACGAAGGCCATGAGCTTGAAGCGGACCAGGGAGACCCCCACCGAGGAGGCGGCCACCTCCTCCTCCCTGACGCACTCCAGCGCGAGCCCCGCCCAGGTCCTCCTGAAGAGGTGGCACAGGACCGCCACGGCCAGGACGGAACCCCAGACCAGCCAGAGGAGCTGCCCCCCTCCGAAGGTCAGGCCGAGGGCGGAAAAGCGCGGTATCCCCCCTATGCCCAGGGCCCCGCCGAAGAAGGGCAGGTAGAGGAAGAGGGACTCCGCTATGAAGTTGGTCCCTATGGTGGTTATGGCCAGGAAGTCGTGCTTGACCCTGAGGCTCGGGAACCCCAGGAAGAAACCAACCAGGGCCGCGACGAGCACCGCGAGCGCCAGGGCCAGGAGGGGGCTAAGCCCATACCTGGTGGAGGCCACGGCGGCGGTGTAAGCCCCTATGCCGAAGAAGGCCGCATGCCCCAGGGAGATCTGGCCGGCAAAACCCACTATCACGTTGAGCCCCATCACCGCCATGGCCTGTATCCCTATGGAGGTCAGCACCGTGAGGTAGTAGCCGCCCATCGCCGGCTTCACCCCCTATCTCCCGGCGAGCCCGCCGGGCCTCGCCATGAAGATGGCTATCATGGCCATGAAGGCCAGGGCGTCCCGGGGTAGGGGGAAGCCGTAGCCTATGGTCAACGACTCCACCACCCCTATCAGGAGGGAGGCCAAGACCGCCCCTGGGACGCTCCCGAGGCCGCCGAGCACTATTATGGCCAGGGACTTATAGGCGGGGACGCTCCCCATGGTGGGGTAGACCTGGTTGTGGTGGATCCCCACCAGGACCCCCGCCAGGGCGGCCGCGGCCGAGCCCAGGGCGAAGGTCAGGGAAACCACCATCTTGGAGTCCATCCCCATCGCCGAGGCCATGTCCATGTCCTGGGCCACGCACCGCATGGCAAGCCCTATCTCCGTCCTGGAGACCAGGAACCACTGCAGGAAAAGGACCAGAAGGGTGCAGATGACTATCATCTGTTGAGAGGGGGTCACGTAAAAGGCCCCCAACCTCAAGGCCTTGAAGGGCAAGGCGGCGGGAAAGCTTATCACGTAGGGACCCGCCGCCAACCTGCACAGCTCCTCGATAGAGAGGTAGACCGCTATCCCACCGATCAGGGGGACGTAGGGAGGGTAGCGAAGCAACGGATAGTAGACGAACCTCTCTATCGCCACGCCCAGGAGGGCGCAAAGACCCATGGAGACCGAAAGCGCCAGGATCAGGCTGCCGGAGAGGGAGTAGACCCAAAGACCCAGATAAGCCCCCACGGTGTAGACCCCCGCGTGGGCCACGTGCAATATCCTCAGAACCCCGTAGACCATGGAGAGACCGAGGGTGACCAACGCGTATATCATCCCTTCGGCCAGACCGTTGAAGACCTGAACCAGGAAGAGCTCCAAAGGCAACACACCCCCCGCTGCGATCTGAGCTCAGTCCAGAGGACCGACCGCCTCCTCGACGGCCGAGAGGATCTCACCCCCCTTCAACCTCTCGAAGATCGAGTCCAGATGCGGCTTGAGATAGCTGTCCCTCTCCAGGAAGGGCACCGCCCTCCTGACCTCCGAGTGGGCGGCCTTGACCCCCCTCCCCGGCTCGAGGGGCTTCAGGAAGTCCAAAGCCTGGGCGGCTAGGAGGAGCTCTATCGAGATCACCCTCAGGGAGTTCTCCACCACTTTCATGGCCTTCCTGGAGGCCCAGGCCCCCATGGAGACGTGGTCCTCCTGGTTGGCGGAGGTGGGTATGGAGTCCACCGAGGCCGGGTGGGAGAGGACCTTGTTCTCCGAGACCAACGCCGCGCACACGTACTGGGGGATCATGAGCCCGCTGTTGAGGCCGCTCTCCTTCGCCAGGAAGGGAGGAAGGCCTGAGAGCTTAGCGTCCACCAGCCTGGCCACCCTCCTCTCGGATATGCTGGCCAGCTCAGAGGCGGCTATGCACAGGAGGTCCGAGGCTATGGCGATGGGCTCCCCGTGGAAGTTGCCCCCGCTCCGGAAGTCCCCCTCCTCCGGGAAGATCAAGGGGTTGTCGGTCACGGAGTTTATCTCCACCTCCACCTTCTGCAGGACGAAGTCCAAAGCGTCCCTGCAGGCCCCGTGCACCTGGGGGGCGCAGCGAAGGGAGTAGGCGTCCTGAACCCTAAGATCCCTGGATGCCTCCAGGATCTGGCTTCCCTCCACCATCCTCCTCACGTTGGAGGCGGAGGCCCTCTGCCCCGGGTGAGGCCTGAGCTCGTGTATCCTGGGGTCGAGGGCGTAGGGCACCCCCCTCAAGGCCTCCAGGCTGCAGGCCAGGGCCACGTCCGCGCACTTGGCCAGCAAAAGCGCGTCGCTCAGGGCCAGGGCGGCCATGGCGGTGAGCACAGGGGTGCCGTTTATCAGCGCGAGTCCCTCCTTCGGCCCCAGCCTCACCGGAGAGAGCCCCTCCCTGTCCAGGGCCACCCTGGCCGGCACCCTGCTCCCCCGGTGTATCACCTCCCCCTCCCCCATCATGGCCAGGGCCATGTGGGCCAGGGGGGCCAGGTCTCCGCTCGCCCCCACGCTGCCCTGGGAGGGGATGACCGGACATATGTCCCGGTTTATCATCTCCACCAAAAGCTCCAGGGCCTCCAGGCCTATGCCCGAATAGCCCCTCACCAGGGTGTTGACCCTCAAGAGCATCGAGGCCCGCACCACCTCGACGGGGAGCTCCTCCCCCACCCCGCAGGCGTGGCTCCTTATCAGGTTCTCCTGCAGGGCGAAGACGTCGGAGGAGGGGATCACCACCGAGGCCAGATCCCCGAAGCCCGTGGTTATCCCGTAGATCACCCTCCCCTCCTCGACCCACCTCTCCACCAGGGCCCTGCCCCTTCTGACGAACTCCACCGCCGAGGGATCGAGCCTCACCCTGGCCCCGCCTCTCGCCACCTCGACCAGGTCCCGAAGGAGCAGGTTGTGCCCCGACACCAGGATGGTCCTGCCCACCTGCGCCACCCCCCCAGAGAAAACGACGCCTCAGAGGACGAAGTCGTTCTCGACCCCGCAGAAGCGACACCTACCCCCCTCCGCCAGCTGGAGGTCGAAGACCCTGTAGCCATCCCTCTTCACCAAAGCCCTGCCGCACCCCCTGCAGAACGTCCAGGCCCCCTCTTCGGAAGCCAAGTTCCCAAGGTAGACGTAGTAGAGCTTCTCCCTGGCGATCTCGTAGAACCTCCTCAGGGTGGAGACCTCGGTGGGAGGCTCCTTCCACCTCCTCTGGGGGAAGTACCTGGATATGTGCAGGGGTATTCGAGGGGAAAGGGAGGAGATCCAATCCACCATGGGGGAAAACAGCTCCTCCCGATCGTTGAACCCGGGGACCACCAGGTGCGTTATCTCCAGGTGGACACCGCCCTCGAGCATCGAGGATATGGAGTCCAGCACCGCCGAAAGATCCCCCTTGAGGACCCCGCGGTAGAGGTCCCCGTCGAAGACCTTCAGGTCCACGTTGGCCGCCTGGATCAGGCCGCACAGCTCCTCCACGACGGGCCTGTGGGCCATCCCGTTGGTGACGAGGACGTTCTTGAGCCCTCTGCTCAGGGCCTCCCCGGCGCAGTCCAGGACGAACTCGACCCACACCAGGGGCTCGCTGTAGGTGTAGGCTATACCCACGCTCCCGCAGGAGAGCGCCAGCTCCGCCAAACCCCTCGGGTCCACCTCCACCAACCCCCAGGGGAGGGCGTCCCCGCACCTGGAGAGGTGCCAGTTCTGGCAGAACGGGCAGTCCATGTTGCAGCCGGGAGATCCGACGGAGAGGATGTAGGAACCAGGGTGGAAGTGGTACAGGGGCTTCTTCTCCATCGGGTCCAGGGCGGGCCTGGTCACAAGCCCGTAGTACCTCAAGGCCATCGCCCCGCCGCGCCTGAACCTGGCGCCGCAGAAGCCCACCTGGCCCTCCCTCGAGAGGGCGCAGCGGTGAGGGCAAAGCTCGCACCTGACCAGGTCCCCCTCCAGCCTCCAGAACCTGGCCTCCCTTCCCACCGCCATCACCCGTGCCTCCTCACGGTGAAGCGATAGACCCTCATCCCCCTGGGGTCCACGATGCCCGCCTTCCTCATGGCTATGGCGAGCTGCTCCTCCACCGTGTCGACCCCCTCCAGGTCGGGCAGCAAAAGCCCCCTCCTACCCCCCTTCTCCACTATGACCCCGTAGACCCTGGGGTCCAGCTTCGAGAGGTCGTCGACCTCCTCAGGGCTGGACAGCACGTCCACCGAGACCTCGAGATCCGGGAGCTCCTCCTCCCTCACCGGGGGGAACCTCGGATCCTCGCTGCAAGAGGCTATGGCGTTGTGGACCACCTCCTCCGCCACGCTACCCCTGGTGGGGAGGAAGGTCCCCATGCAACCCCGAAGATGCCCCCCCTTCTTGAGGCAGACGAAGACCCCCCTCCTGGAGCTCCTCATCTCCTCCGGAAGCCCCTCCGGCAGGTCCAAGACCCTGCCCTCCCTGACCCAGGCCTCTATCGCCGCCCTGGCGAGCTCCACGTAGGGATCCAAAGCCCATCACCACCCAAATTATAAGGGGTTTAGACCAAAAATTCCAAACAGAAACGAGGGGCAAAACTTTTTATAAAACGGCGGGTTCGACGGCTGCGACGCAGTATCCGACCCCGAAGGGCCCCTCGTAGGAGAGGATCCTGGACCTGAAGGGCTTGACGGAGGCGGCCCCGAAGAGGATCATGGAGGGCCGAAGGCCGCACTCGCCAGCCATCTCCACGAAGGAGGGGTCCAGCTCCAGGAGCGGCCTGGGGTCGAGGGAGGAGAGGGCTTCGACGAAGGCCTCGTCGAACTCCTTCGCCCTGGGGTTGAAGCCCGCCGGAGCGTCGGGGGTGAGCCTGTGGGAGAGGTCGCCGCTTATCACCATCCCCACCGGCTCCTCCAGGGAGTCCAGGAGGTCGAAGGCGACCTTCCCCGCCTCCAGGATGGCGTTCAAAGGGCAAAAGCCGGGGGAGAGGATGAGGGCTCTCGGCAGGTCGGACCTGGAGTAGGGGGAAAGCAGGTAGCTCAGAGGCACCACGCTCCCGTGGTCGAGGGGGATCGTTTTGGCGAGGCTTAATCCCACCGGAAGCCCTGCCTCCCTGAGCTTCCTGGCCAGGGAGGAGGCGAGCTCCCCGTCGCCCCTGAGCTTGACCTTGACCTGGGGGGCCCAGAAGTCCGACAGATCACCCTCCAGGGAGTCGCCGGATATCACCTCCAGCCTGTCCCTCCTCATGACGTGGTGGGGGGTCGAAAGGAGGAGCACCTTCGCGGGGGAGATCCCGAAGAGCAGGTCAGAGAGGGCCCTCATCGCCTCCACGGTGGATAGAGCTTCCCTTTCCCTTCCCCTCCCCACCTCGGGCACTATCACCGGGGGGTGAGGGGTGTAGGCCATCCACGCTACCCCATCTGCTCATCGCCTCCCTTGAGCTAGGCGATCTCAGAACCCGTAGGCCACGCTCTCGAAGGTGGTGTACTCCTTCATGAAGAGGAGGTTCACCACCCCCGTCGGACCGTTCCTGTGCTTCGCCACTATCACCTCGGCGGTGCTGGGCTCCCGGCTGTCGGGGGGCTCGGGCTGATAGACGTCCGGCCTGTAGATGAACATGACCAGGTCTGCGTCCTGCTCTATGGCCCCCGAGTCGCGCAGGTCCGAGAGCTGGGGCCTCCTGTCCTGCCTCTGCTCCACCGCCCTGGACAGCTGCGACAGGGCCAGGAGCGGCACCTCCAGCTCCCTGGCCACCGCCTTCAAGGTCCTCGAGATCTCCGCCACCTCCTGCTGCTTGTTGTCCACCCGCTTGTTCACGTAGAGCAGCTGCAGGTAGTCCACCACCACCAGGGCCAGGTCCTTGTGCTCGGCCTTGAACCTCCTGCACCTGGCCTTGAGCTCCATGGCCGACAGGGAGGAGTTGTCGTCTATGTATATGGGGGCCTGGTGCAGGCGACCTGCGGCGCTGGCGAGCCTCCTCCAGGCGTCCTCGGAGAAGTTTCCCGTCCTGAGGCCGTGGACGTTCACCTTGGCCTCCGAGCCCAACATCCGGTAGACCAGCTGCTCGGCGGGCATCTCCAGGCTGAAGACCAATACCGGCCTCCTGTAGCGCATGGCCACGTGCTGGACCACGTTGAGGGCGAAGGAGGTCTTCCCCATGGAGGGGCGAGCCGCCAGGATGTTCAGGCTTCCCGGCTGAAGCCCCCCGGTGAGCCTGTCCAGGTCGACGAAGCCCGTAGGGACCCCCACCACGGCCTTCCCCTCGTTGTAGCTCCTCTCCACCTCCCTGAAGGCGCGCGAGAGGATCTCCCCCACGTGCTTTATCCACTCCTTCTGCTTCCCCTCGGCCACCGCGAAGACGGCCTGCTCCGCCTCGTCCAGCACCTCCTCCAGGTCCTTCTCCTCGTCGAAGGCTATCCTGGATATCTCCCCCGCCGCCTTGATGAGCTTCCGCCTCAGGGAGCGCTCCTTCACCATCCTGGCGTGGTACTCCACGTGGGCGGTGGTGGCCACGCTGTCCAGGAGCTCGGCGATGAAGGCCTGCCCCCCCAGGGAGGAGAGGAGCCCCCGCCTGGAGAGCTCGTCCATGAGGGTCAGGGCGTCCACGGGCTTCTCCCGCTCGAACATCTCGAGCATCACGCTGAAGCACCGGGAGTGGGCCTCCTCGTAGAAGTCCTCCGGCTCGAGTATACCGGCGGCCACGTTGAGGGCCTGCCTGTCCAGCAGGCAGGCCCCCAGCACCGCCCTCTCGGCGCTGGGGCTGCTCGGGGGAACCCTTTCCACCGTAGCCTTGAGCTCCGCCACTACCTGCCCTCCCCCTCCACCACCACGTTCAGGTGCGCCTCTAGCCCTCCGTGGAGCTTGACGACCACCCTATGGGTTCCCACCTCTTTTATGGGCTCCGCCCTTATGTCGCGCCTGTCCAGCTCCACGGCGAGCTGCCTCTTGACCGCCTCGGCTATCTGGGCCGGGGTTATGGAGCCGAAGAGCTTCCCCTTCTCGCCGGCGGAGGCCCTGACGTTGACGTAGGCCCCATCTATCCTCGCCTTTATCTGCCGGGCCTCCTCCATCAACCTCTTCTCCAGCTTCTCCCTCCTGGCCCTTTCCGCCTCCCACTCCTTCACCCTCTGAGGGGTGGCCACCTCGGCCAGACCCCTGGGGACCAGGAAGTTCCTGGCGTAACCGTCGGACACCTCCACCAGGTCGCCGGCCTTGCCGAGCCCCTTGACGTCGCCCTTCAAGATAACCTTCACGCCAAATCCCCCCCTTCACTCCTCCAGTCCCCTGAAGTCGAAGAACATGTCGGCGAACCCGACCACCACCGAGAGGTAAGAGGCCGCGGGCAAGAAGAGGACAGAAAACACCACCAGAGCGTAGAGGAACCTGGGAAGCCCCCTGGAGCGCACGAGCCAGAAGGCCACAGAGGCCCCCTGCAACATCAAGAGCAGGGAGGAAAGCGTCCTCAGGTTGACCAGAGCGCCGGCCACCAGGGGTGGAACCGCCCCAGCCGGGATCAAGAGCGACCCCAGGGAGGCCACGAACAGGTAGCCCACGCTCCTGGGGAAGCGAACCTCCGATAGTCCGGGCAGGGGCTTGAGATCCATCCCCGGCAGAACCCTCACCGCCACGGCCCTGGATATGGCGTAGGAGAGATAGGCGTCCAGGGCGGAGGCCATCGCCAGTATCGACGGGAAGAGGACCGGCAGGACCTGGGCCACGTGCCTCATCTGGGCCTCCATGGACCTCAGGGCCTCCTCCCCCAGCCCCAGCCGAGAGTAGAAGGAGAGGACCGACTCGAAGGCCCTCTCCAGCTCGGAGGCGCTGGGCATGAAGGGGTTGAAGCCCGAGACGTAGGAGTAGAAGAGCACCATGGCGAGCTTGCCCAGCAGGGACACCCCTATGGAGACGAGCATGAGCTCGTAGAGGCCCGTCCTCCTGGCCAGCGCCCCCATGACCACCCCCATCAGACCGAAGCCCAGGGCGAAGGCCACGGCGCCGGTGAGCCCCGAGAGGGCGAAGACCAGAAGGGAAGAGACCAAAAGCCCCGCCAGTGCTCCCCTGAGGGAGCTCCTGAGCCCCAGCACCACGAGGGGAACGGGGCAAACCAGCGACAGCGCTATCCCTAGCAGGGGCAGATACCTCGCCCCCAGGAACATGACGGAGGCGAGGGCCGCCAGCAGGGCCGATTCCACCAGGGAGCGAGCGCCGCGGTCACCCAAAAACAGCACCTCCAGGGAAAGGGTTCAAGGAAAATTATATGGCCCCCGGGTCCGCCGAGCAAACCCCAGGGGCCTCGGGAAGCCCAGGCCTGTTCAATCCACCACGAAGGGCAGGAGGGCCATGACGCGAGCCCTCTTTATGGCGTTGGTGAGCTGCCTCTGGTGCTTGGCGCAGGTGCCGGTTATCCTCCTGGGGTAAATCTTTCCCCGATCGTCCATGTACCTCCTGAGCCTGTCGACCTCCTTGTAGTCGACCCTCTCCACGCTGTTGGAGCAAAACCAGCAGACCTTCTGCTTCTTAGCCTTGAACTTCTTGCCGCCTCCGGCGGCCTTCTTCCTGCCGAACATGGGCTTCGTACCTCCCGTCAGATCTCCGAAATTGCCCCTAGAAGGGTATGTCCTCCTCCTCGCCCTCGAAACCCCCCAGGTCGAGGGCATCGAGGTCCTCGTCGACGCCGGAGCCCTGGGACGGACCCGAGACCTCGGCGGCGGCCTCCCTCCTGCCGCCCAGGAACTGGACGGAGTCCGCCACCACCTCGGTGACGCTCCTGCGGTCGCCGGCGCTGGTGGTGAAGTTCCTCACCTGGAGGCGCCCCTCCACCAGCACGGCCCTCCCCTTGACGAGGTAGCGGTTGCAGCTCTCGGCCTGCGGACCCCACACCACCACGGGTATGAAGTCCACCCGCTCCTCCACCCTACCCTCCGGGTCCGACCAGGACCTGTTGACGGCCACCACCAGCCTGGCCACCGCCCTCTTGCTGGTGGTGTACCTGAGCTCGGGGTCCCTGGCCAGGTTGCCCACTATTATCACGCGGTTGTATCCCCTCACCAAGGCCGATCACTCCAGGCCTACTCTTCCTGGCACACTATTATGTGCCTCATCACCTCTTCCCTGAGCTTGACGCGCCTGTCCAGCTCGTGGACCTGATCGGGGTAAAGGGAGAAGTCGAAGACCGCGTAGACCCCGTCGCCCTTCTTCCTCACCGGGTAGGCCAGGCGCCTCCTCCCCCAGAAGTTCACGTTGACCCCCTCGGCACCCACCGCCGCGAGGATCTCGCCGAGCCTCTCCACCGCGCCCTTCGGATCCTCCAGATCGGGATCCAAAAGCACCATCATCTCGTAGCCCTTGAGCTTCCTCCTCCGCTCCACCAGCATCGAGCTATCTCCTCCCTTCGGACTTTCGGCTCCCCCCTCCGGGGAGCAGGGATTCCTCCTCTTTCGGGCACTCTATCACGTATATCTCCTCGCCCGGGTAGACCATGAAGAGGCTCCTTCGCGCCTCCCTCTCCACGCCCTCCCTGGTGCTGTAGAGCTCCAGCTCCCTCCTGAGCCTGGCTATCTCCCTCTTGAGCCTCACCATCTCCTCGACCTGCCTCTCGACCCTCGCCCGGAGGGCCTGGACCTTGGCCTTCTCCACGCCGTATATCCCAGCGTAGAGCACCAGGAAGACCGCCAGGAAACCCCACAGCAGCACGTACCTCAGCTTGACCATAAGAAGATGTTACCACAGAGGGCAAAAGAAAAGGGCCTTTCCGGCCCCCGGAGCCCCTTTATGGTGGGTGGTGCAGGAATTGAACCTGCGACCTCTTCCGCGTCAAGGAAGCGTTCTCCCACTGAACTAACCACCCACGGGCTAAATTCTACAACGAAAAGGGCCTCGTGTCAAAGGGAGATCCCGCACCGCAGATGACCTCGTTGTCGCCGCCGTCTCCCTGGGGTAGAATGAATTCCAAAAATTACAAACTTGCGCTCAGCGACGAGGGGAGGAGCCAGGCTTGCCCCCGGTTGGGGCACACCCGAGGTCTCGCCCCCGCGGCGAGGAGGTGAGGGAAGGGAGAGCTGGAAGGAGCTCCTCGCTCCGCCTGACGTCTTCGCCCCCACCCCCAGGGAGGCCTTAAGCTAAAGGGGATCTGGCGGCTCGAGAGGAGCATCCTCGCCCTATTGCCGAGGCCTAAGGGGGAGGAGAAAGTAGAATCGAGACCTGGAGCGCTGTCCATCCGCGACGAGAGGCGCGAGCTCAGAAACGTTGGGGGCCTCGTGGACACCAGGAACGAGACCTCGAAGAGCTTATTGCTGACGGGCGGAGCATACCTATCCCTCAGCTTTAGCCTAAACAGATTCGAACACCCCGAGGACGAACCGTCCTACAGGGGCGACTTCATCTTCCTGGCCAAAATGGAAAGCCTCCTTCACCTGCGGGGGGACCCCGATAGGAGGGCGCTCGGACCCAACTTACCCCCTGTGGCCGGCGACCTGAAGGTCAGCTACAGCTTCATCAACCATAGGGAGATCTCAGGTAGACGCCGGGAGGGGGCCCCATGGGGAAGCCCTTCTTCAAGGCCGATTCCCCGAGCGTCCTGATCCTGTCGGATCTTTTCCTGCCGGCCAAGGCCTCACACCCCCGCAGGGGACCCCTGTGCCCTCTAAGCTCGAGGTAAACCGGGGGGAGCAGCTCGTGAGCTTCGGAGGGGGGAGGCCAGGGAGCTCAGGCTCGAGAGGCTCAACCTGCTAGGGGCTCTCCCCAGCCTTAGGCTGGATCCCCTCCTCCGGAGAAGGGTGGACGAAGAGCTTACGATCCCGATCCGCGTGGTGCCCGGAAAGGAGAGGGGGCAGAAGGCCTACTTGATCCTCCTCGTGGACGCGGCCCCGGCGGATAGAGAGGAGTGGCAGAACTGGGCCCGAGGGAGGAACAGGCCAGGCTCGATAACTTCCAAAGGGCCCTATCCTCCCTCTACCGCATGACCTCCCTCCTCCCACCCGAGGAGGCAAGAAGGCTCAAAGCCATCGTCGACCAGAAGATCACCCCAAAGACCATAGCCCAGATGGACCTCGACAGGGTCAAGGAGGTCGCCAAGGCCATACACCAGCAGGTCCAAAGCCACCTGGAAGGGGAAAGGGCCAAGGCCCAGCTCGACGAGGCCAAAGCCTCCTACGCCCTGGAGACCGCAGAGGGGGCCATGCTGGCCTGCTCCCTCTTCGGCGGAAAGGGAGTCCAGCTGGCTTACCAGGCGACCACGGGGTACCTCGAAGGGGGCGCCAAAGAGGCCATCCTCAAAGCCGCCTCCTGGCTATCCACCCCCTCCTACGTGGCCGCCCAGGCCATCAGGACATACGAGAGCGAAAGGAGCGCAGGCAAAGTCCTGGAAGCCGCCATCAAGGCCTACGCCATAGCCAGGGCCTTCGAGAAGGGGGCGAAGCTCGCGAGGACCGCCCTGGCCCCAGCACCCACAAAGGAGATCCCACGGCCCGAGCTCGACCTCTCGGAGTTCAAGAGGCTAAGGGCGGAGGGGATCGCCAAGGTCCAGGACTTCGCCCAGCTGGTAAAGGAGCTCAAAAGGGCGGGAGAGGCGGGAGCACCCCCCAGGACCATAGCCAGGCTCCAGGATCAGATCAAGAGGCTGGCCGCCGCCGTAAACTCAGACCCCCACGCCAAGAACTACCTGAAACACAGGGGAGATCCCTACGCCCAAAGGGCATACAACGCCCACATGAGGGCCATCCACGCCGAGGTGGAGGCGAAGTTCCACGAGAAGATGGCCCAGAGGGGCTGGGAGAAGGTCCAGCTCAGGGAGTTTCGAAACGCCTCCATCGGGAACAGCGTGGGCATGGACTACGACGTGGGGATAGACCACGATACCGCGAGGAGGCTCATCAAAAACGGCAAAAGGGCCTCCCCCTTCGAGTGGCAGGCGGAGGCCCAGAGGGCCTGGGAAGAGGCCTACAGGGAGGTCACAGGGCACAGCGCCAAGATCTCCTGGGAGAACGTCACGACCCCCTTCCACCCGGAGGCCTACAGGGACCTGGCCTGGCTCTCCCCCGACAAATCCCAGGTCAGGAAGGCCTGGACCCAACAGGCAGCGGACGTGACCAGATACAAGAACTGGCACCTCCTCAAAGACCCAGGGCTCGAGAGGGTCACCGCCCTCCAGGAGGCCAGCAGAGGCACGGCGAAGGACATAAAGACCAAGCTCCTACCCCTCCTGCAGACGGCAACCTCCAAGGCCACGACGGAATCGGCCAGGAGGATGGAGCTCTTCAAGAGGCGCTGGGAGGAGATCGCCAGCGTGCTGGAGGGCTTCGGGAGGGACGACATCGACTCCATAGAGGCCTCGAGGAGGATCAGATCCATGACCGGAAGGGACGTAAAGGAGGTCCTCCAGGACGCCTCCTACGCCCTGGAGGCCCTCGGCAAGGCGGCGGGAAGGTAGTCCCCCAGCCCCTCGGCGGCTTCCACCGGGCTCTCGCCCGGCAGGGAAGGGGCCTGCGACGAACCGGGCCCCTTCCCTAGGGTTCTCCGTGCTTCTTCGCGTACTCCCTCATGGCCCTTATCCGGGCCTTCATCCTCTCCCTGATGGAGCTCGGCTCGTCGGAGAAGACCTCGTCCACCTCCTCTTCGGACATGTCGGCGTAGAGCTTGAACTGCATCTTGAAGATCAGCTTGCTCCCCTCGGGCACCTCGTAGTAGCTCTCCAGGACCCTGCCGTCGGCCGTGAGGGTAAGGACGAAGCCGTCGGTGAAGTAGGCCTTGTAGAAGCCCTCCCTCGAGCCCAGTATGCCCAACCTGGCGCAGTACCCGGGGGCGATGGAGCAGGGGAAATAGGTCACGGTTATATCCTTGTCCAGGTCCAGGGCCCAGAGCCTGGCTTCCTCCAGCACCTGGGGAGGATGCGAGGCCCAGGCCACCTCCGCCAGGAGGAAGAGGGGTAGGATCGCCTTCGAGAGCCACCTCAAGCCGCTCACCCCCCAACCGGGATAAATCGAAAAACGCCTCGCTGGCAGGGCCCGGGACGAACCCTGCCAGCGAGGCGAAGCCCCTCAGCCCGCGATCTCCTGCGAGTGGGCCCTTGCGACCAGCTCCACCACGTCCCTGGGGGGTTCCTGGGTCATGGAGCTCACCAGGTAGAAGACGGCGAAGGAGACGGGAAGGGATATGAGGATGTGGGAGAGGGCGGGGAGCTTGGTGAACCAGACCAGGTACCCGTACAGGAAGGCGCCCACCAGGATGCTGGCGAAGGCGCCCTGGGCGTTGGCCCTCTTCCACCATATCCCCAGGACCACCGAGGGCAGGAGGCTGGAGCCTATCAGCCCGACCGCGGCCGTGTAGAGCATGGTGAGCAGCTTGGGCGGGTTCAGGGCGAAGAAGACCGCCAGGAGCCCAGCGATCCAGGTGACGGCTACGGAGAGCCTGTATACCTTGTTGGCCGGCGCCGCGGGGTCCACGAACCTGACGTAGAGGTCGTTGACTACGGCGCTGGTGACGGCAAGGATCAGGGCATCCGTGGTGGACATCACCGCCGCCATCACCGCCGAAACCGCCAAACCGTTGACTATCCTGTTGGGCAAGTACCTCTCGATGACCTTAAGGAAGAGCATGTCCGCGTCCTTGAGGTCGGCGAAGTATACGTGTCCGACGGAGGATATGGCCAGCACCCCGAAGACTATCATAAAGGCGTATATCAACACCGCGTAGTTGAGGGAGAGCCTGGCCGTCCTGGCGTCCCTGGTGGAGAATACCCTCATCACCAGGTGCGGTATGACGCAGGCCGCTATGAACCACACGACGAAGGCCCCCAGGTAGGAGGATATCGGCATGGCCCTCACGGCCCCGTAGGCGGGGTTAGCGGTGGTGGCCTGCACCAGGACCGGAGTTATGCCGCCGAAGTCGGAGAAGACCATCAGCGCGGTGAGCAGGACCATGAAGACCATGAGCACCCCCTGGATCACGTCGGTGAGCGTTATGGCCCACATGCCCCCTATGGAGACGTACAGGATGAAGACCACCGACGTGATTATGACCGCCGTGTTGTAGTCTATCCCCAACAGGTACACGGCGGTGACCCCCGCGGCCTTGAGCTGAGCGACCACGTACACCTCCATGGTGATGACCACTATGAGCGGGACCAGGAAGTCCACCCAGGGACTCCTGTAGCGCAGCTTGAAGAACTCCGGCACGGTCCTTATCCTCAGGTTCCTCAGGGGCTTCGCCACCAAGGCCGCCGCCAGCGGGAAGCCGGCAGCCGCCCCGGCGAACATGGCGAAGACGTAGGGTATCCCCATCCTGAAGCCCAGGGCGTTGACGCCGAGGACCGAGCCGCCGCTGGCCAGGGCCGCCATGAGGGCCCAGGCGTTGACGAAGGTGCCCACCTTCCTACCGGCCACCCAGTAGTCGTCGGTGGAGTTGCTCACCCGCTTGTTGGCCCATATCCCTATCCCCACGCAAAGGACTATGTACAGGACGGTCACCACGAACTCCACGGTCCTCACAGGTCCTCACCTCCTACCTCCCGAGCAGCAGGTGAACCAGCGGCGCCAGGAACATGAAGGCGGCCATGGCCCAGCCGAAGGGAGAGACGCCGGCCCACCTCGACTCGGAGCCTATCAGGGAGAAGGCGAGCGCCGCGTAGGCCACCAGGAAGACGACCGTCGCCAAATCCCCCCTGTCCATCCTGAAAAAGCCTCCCATCTACCCCACCCCCGTGAGACAAGCATGAGGATCAAACCAGCTCCAGAACCGCGCTCATGCCCATACCGCCCGCCACGCATATGGTGGCAAGCCCGAATCTCACCCCCCTTCTCCTCATCTCCAGGGCCAGGGTGAGGGCTATCCTGAGTCCCGAGGCCCCGAGGGGATGCCCCAGGGCTATGGCCCCCCCTTTGACGTTCACGAGCTCCCTCCTGAGCCCCATCTCCCTGATCACCGCCAGGGTCTGGGCGGCGAAGGCCTCGTTGACCTCGAACAGCCCCACCTCATCCAGGGAAAGCCCAGCCCCGGACAGCGCCCTCCTGGAGGCCGGGACGGGACCTATCCCCATGAACCTGGGGTCCACCCCGGCCACGCCGAAGGAGAGCAGCCTGGCCAGGGGATTTAGGCCCAGCCTGGAGCAGGCCTCGGAGGAGGCCACCAGGCAGGCCACCGCCCCGTCGCTCCTGGAGGAGGAGTTGCCGGCCGTCACAGTACCTCCTTCCTTGAACACGGGCGGAAGCTTCGACAGCTTCTCCAGGCTGGTGTCCTCCCTCGGGCCCTCGTCGGAGTAGATCACCCTCTCCTCCCTCCCTGACCTGAGCTTGAAAGGCAGTATCTCCTCCTCGAAGAGGCCCTCTTTCCTGGCGGATATGGCCTTCCCGTGGCTCTCCAGGGCGAACTCGTCCTGTTCGAGCCTGGATATCCCATACCTCTCGGCCAGGTTCTCGGCGGTGACACCCATGTTGAAGCGACCGTAGATGGACTCGGGCTGAGATCTGGGCTGGCTCTCGGTGTTGGGGTCCACGAGCTCCCCGTTCCCCGACAGGTACCCGAACCGGGCCTTCCGCAGGTAGTAGGGGGCCGTGCTCATGCTCTCCACCCCCCCGCAGAGGACCACCTCGGCGAAGCCTGATCTTATCGCCATGGCCGCCTCCATGAGCGCCTGCATCCCAGATCCGCACTGGCGGTGGACGGTGTAGCCGGGGACGCTCTCCGGAAGGCCCGCCATGAGGGAGACGACCCTGGCGATGTTGGGGGCGTCGCTGGACTGCTTGGTCTGCCCCACCACCACTTCGTCCACCGAAGCCCCATCCAGGGAAAGCCTCAAGAGCAGCTCCGAGAAGAGCGGCGCCAGGAGGTCCTGGGCCTCCACGTCCTTGAACGCGCCCCCCATCTTGCCGATGGGGGTCCTGAGTCCCCCGACCAGATAGACCTCCCTCAAGACCATCCCTCCTCCAGGTAGACCTTCTCCTCCTTCCAGACCCTCTCGAGCTCCTCGAAGCGCCTCCTCACCGCGTGCCCGCCCCTCGAGGCTATGGCCACCAACAGGGCGTTGATCACGGACATGGGCGCCACGGGGGAGTCGACGAAGGAGACGAAGTCGGTGGGAACGGGCAGGACGTGGTCGGCAAACCCAGCGGCAGGGGACATGTAGTCGTCGGTGATCAGCAGAACCCTGACCCCCAACCCCCTGGCCAGCCTTACCCCCTCCAGGCTCTCCCTGTAGTAGCGTGGGAAGGTCATGGCCAGAAGGACGTCCTCCGAGGAGGCGGATAGCAAGGACTCGTAAAGCTCGTTCCTGCCCGACAGAAGCCTGCACGGCCTCCCTAGCCACCCCATGTAGAAGTAGAAGTAATAGCCCAGGGCATAGGTGCTCCTGTTGGCCAACACGTAAACCACCCTGGCCCTGGACAGCTCCTCCACGAAGAGGGAGAACTCGCGAAGCGGCGGCCCCTCCAGCACCATGTTGAGCACCGCGAGGTCCTTCCTCAAGGCCTCGAACAGGATGGAACCATCGGACCCCGGACTCAACTCCATCCTGTCGGTGGTCCTGAGGCGCCCGAGCAAGCTCTCCCTCAAGGCCTCCTTCAGGGCAGGAAACCCGTCGAAGCCCAGGGCCTGGGCGAACCTGGTGACCGTGGACTCGCTGACCCCCACCCTCCTGGCTATCAGCACCGACGAGGCAAAAGCCGCCTCCTCCAGGTGCCCCAGCACGTAGTCCGCTATCTTCCTCTGCGAGGAGGTAAGGCTCCCCCTCGCCTGCCTAATCCTCTCCAGCACGTTCAACCCAAAGGCCACCTCTGCAAAAAGCTTTGCAGGAATTATACATCCTGAAAACAAACTGTCAATAAGCCAGAAAGCGAGGGGGGGACGCCCCGTGGCGTCCCCCCCTCGAGGAGAGGCGCTCCTATGGCGGCTACTCTATGAACTCCTCCAGGCCGAGCTCCCTTAGCTTCTCGGGGGTGGGCCTCCCGTTCTCGTCCCAGCCCCTCTTCCTGTAGTAGGTCGAGAGGAGCTGGTCGTACTTCGCCCTGTCCAGGTGCTTGCCCGAGGCCACGTTCCCGGGGACCTCCTCCTGGGGGGTGAACCAGCGCTCCGGCGGGTAGTCGTCCTTGCGGGAAAGCCCTAGCTCCTTTATCCCGAAGAGCCTGGTGAGGTTCCAGGCCCTCTCGGCGCACTTCAAAAGCTCCTCGTAGGTGTAGGGCACTCCGGTGAGGGCAGTCATGAACTCGGCGAAGTACCTGGGGTCCAAGCCCGTCTCGACCCAGCTAAGGCGGCAGTTGGAGAGCATGTCGAACATGGGACGGGCGTGCTGGAGGAAGATGACGCGCTCGGCCTTGTCCTCCCCGTAGGCGTCCCTGTCGGTCTGGATGTCGTAGGTTATGGCCCAGGCCCTGTTGTGGTGCGCTCCTATGTCGCAGGTGGCGTAGGCCAGCGCCATGCACGGGGCCCAGTGGCTGTCGTAGCCCGATATCTCCAGCCCCTTGACGTGCATGGCGAACTTCTCGGAGTCCCCTCCCAGGACCTCGGCGGCCTTCTTCACTCCCTCGGCCAGGAGAGCCCCTATGCCCTCTTTGTAAGCTATCTTCCTGGCGAGCCACTCCACCGTCTCGATGTCCCCCCAGCGGAGCTCAAACCCGCCCGTGTCGTGCCTGGTTATCAGCCCCTTCTCGAAGCACTCGACGGCGAAGGCTATCACGTTGCCGCCCGAGATGGTGTCGAGACCCAGGTTGTCGAGGATGTAGTTGGCCCTGGCCACGTCCTCGATGGAGGAGAGCATGACGTTCCCGCCGCACAGGGCTATGGTCTCGTACTCGGGCCCCTCCACGTACGAGGTCTTGCCCTTGAACTCGAACCTGGAGTACTTGCCGCAGCCCATGGGGCAGGCGAAGCAGCCCTTGTTGTGGACCAGTATCCTGCTCACCAGGGCATCCCCGTTGATCTCCTTGTAGCTCTCGAAGTAGCCCCTGGAGAAGTTCTTGGTCGGGAAGACACCCACCTCGTTGGTCCAGTTGGTGACCATGGAGGTGCCGTACTTGGAGAACTCGGGGAAGAGCTCGTTGGCCTTGACCTTGGCGTACATCTCCCTCGAGAGCTCCATGCAGCGCTTCTTGTCGTACACGGGGACGGTCCTGGTGCCCCTCACCGCCACCGCCTTGAGGTTCTTGCTGCCGAAGACAGCGCCCATGCCGGTCCTGCCCGCCTCGCGGCCGAAGTCGTGGCGCACGCAGGAGAACTTCACCAGGTTCTCCCCGGCGGGCCCTATGACCAGGCACTGGAACTCCTCCCCCAGGTCCTCCTTGAGCTCCCTCTCCACCTCGGAGCACTCCTTGCCCCAGTACTTGAAGGCCGGCCTCACCTCCACCTTCTCGTCCTCTATGTAGAGGTAGACCGGATAGGGAGCCCTACCCTCCACGATCACCGCGTCGTAGCCGGCCAGCTTGAGCTCCGGGCCGATGTGGCCGCCCACGTTGCTGGTCCCTATCAAACCCGTCGCAGGGGACTTGGCCCCCACCGTGAACTTGCCCGAACAGGGGGTGAGCGTCCCGCTTATGGGACCTGAGGCCAGGACCAGCTTGTTCTCGGGGCCGAGGGGGTCCACCCCGCGCTTTAGCTCCTTGGAGAGGATGTAGACGGCAAACCCGTGCCCGCCCAGGAACTTTCGGGCCATCTCCGGGCAGGTGGGCTCCTTGGATATCACCCCCGTGGAGAGGTTAACCCTCAATATCCTCCCAGCATAACCGTAGAGCATCGCCATCCCCCTCCTACCTGGTGTTCACCGACAGGACGTCCTGCCCGCAGAAGGGCACACACGCGCCACAGACGTCGCACTTGAAGGGGTGCTTGTGCTCGGGATGCCTTATCATCACGCCGAAGGGGCAGGCGTCCACGCAGATGAAGCAGGAGATGCACTTGGACTCGTCCACCACGTAGACCCCGTCCTCCCTCTGGGGTATGGCCCCCACCGGGCACTTCTGGGCGCATATGCCGCACTGGGTGCAGGTGTTGACCTTGTAGCCCTTCGACTCGGGGAAGTTAGCCCTGGGTACCAGCCTCCCCTTCTTGTGGTTGTTGTCCCCGAACTTGGCCAGGGCACAGGCCAACCGGCAGGCGTTACAGCCCACACACTTGGAGGAATCCGCCTTCAGCCACTTCACCAACTTCCAACCCCCCCTAGATCCGGTCTCTATCCTCCCGAGAAGCTGTCGGCCAGCTTCAGGAAGGCCCCATCCTCGACGGGCGCATCCTTCGACCTCCAGGCCCCGTTCACCAGCGAGATGACCACCATCTGAGGGTTGAGGCCAGACCGCTCGATCAGCGAGGCCACCGTGTCGCCGGCGCGCCACTCCACCTCCCTCTCCTCCCAACCAGCTACCTCCTTGAGACCACCCAACAGCCTGACCTTGACAGACAAGACCCTCGCCACCTCCACGCGAACCCTACTAGAAATTCTAACAAAAAGGCCGATAATGTCAATTAATTATGGAACTTCACATAATATTTTAACTATTAACCAGGCTATCTCGAGGGGAAGCCTGCGGGTAGGAGGTATAGGGCTTCCGCGTCCCTCTCGGACAGTCCCAGAGCGCTCCTGGCTCGCCTCTCGTCGAAGGCCCCTACGGCCACCACCCCGAGCCCCAGGGCCGCCGCGGCCAGGTACGCGTTCTGGGCCATGTGTCCCGACTCCTGGTGGGCGTAGAGCACGCCCCTTTCCCCGTAGACCTCGCATATGGCGCCGTAGAGGGCCACCAGGACCAGGCAGAAGGCCGACTCCATCACGTGTCTGCCCCCGCCGAAACAGCACGACGCCAGCTCCCTGCTCGCCTCTCGCTGGGAGACGGGCAGAAGCTCTGCCTCCCTGGGCAGGTAGAGGTACAGGCCGGGGGCAAGGCCCTCCACCCTCTTGACCGAGGCGTAGACCCTCATGGGGTATATCGCCCCCGCCGAGGGCACGACCCTTCTGCCCTCGGATGTGAAGCCGTAGACCGACCAAAGGAGGGACGAGAACAGCGGCAGCGGCACGAAGTCGGGGGAGAATCGCCTGACGGAGGATCGATCCTCCAGCAGGTCGAAGAGGTTCAGAAACCTTCCCTCCGCAGCGGGAGTCACCTTCAAGGGGACCACCTCCGGGGACTGCAGGGCGACTGAGCCTATTTTACCCCCTTGAGATGGCCCACGGCCGACTCCAGGGCCTTGAGGGCCTCCAGGACCAGGTGATCCTTGGTCCTCACCTTGACGGGTCCGCCTATCACCCGGGTGCTCACGGGGAAGATCGTCTCCGCCTCCACCAGGTCGTTCTGGGCCAGGGTCCTGCCGGACTGCACCAGGTCGACTATGCAGTCGGAGAGACCGACCCGGCAGGCGAGCTCCACGGAGCCGGACACCTCCACCACCTGGGCGTGGAGCCCCCTGGAGGCGAAGTGCTTTCTAGCCACGTTGGGGTACTTGGAGGCCACCCTGAGCCCTCTGTTCCTGTAGAGGGAGAGATCGAAGATCCTGTCCTCCTCCCCCCGCTTCACTGCCACCACCATCCTGCAGAACCCCAGCCCCGTGTCCAGAAGCTCCACCACGGGAAGGCCCCTCTCCGCTATCACGTCGCTCCCCACGAAGCCCAGGTCGGCCATCCCGGAGCTCACGTAGACCACCACGTCGAAGGGCTTGGCTATGACGTAGCACACCTCTTTGCCGCACACGAAGAGCTCCCTGTCCCGAGATCGAAGAGGCTCCACGTCGAAGGAGGCCATCTCCAGGAGCCCTATCACCTCGTCCAGCATCCTCCCCGAGGGCAAGCAAATGCAGAGCCTATCGCCCACGTCCAAGGCCTTCCACCTCCAGGCGGGACAACTCGCATCCGCTCGAGGCGTCGACGAACCTCAAGAACCCCGAGGGATCGGGACAGCACACCCTCCCGATGGACCTCTTGCGGCACTGGGACCTCGCCTCCTCCAGGGAGGAAGCGTGCAGGAGCTCCACCTGAAGGCCCATGGAGACGAGGGCCTCCAGGCGGAGGACCACCTCCTCGAAGGGGATGTGCGGGTCCACCCACAGACCCACCCTCTCGGGGAGGACCTCGTCCAGGGTGGTGAGCTCGGCCAGGAGGTCCAGCTCCAGGGCGAACCCAACGGCGCCGTCCAGCATGCCCATGCGACGAAGCAGGGCGTCGTACCTCCCCCCTCCCCCCAGCCTGAGCCCCTCGAAGACCACCTCGAAGATCAGGCCGCTGTAAAAACCAAGCTCCCTCGAGAGGCTCAGGTCCACCTCCACCCTGGGCTCGAGCCCCATCCCCCTGAGCGCCCTATACCTCTCCCCGAGCCTGGCGAGCGCCCTCCTGGAGGTGGGGTTTTCCAGCAAGCCCTCGGCCTCCTCCAGCACCTCCTCCCCTCCCCTCATGAAGTAGAGCCGGGAGAGGAAGGTCCTCTCCCCCTCGGGCAGGTCCAGCCTAGGGAGGACCTCCTCCAGGGCGGTCCTGCTGGAGAGGGAGAGGGCCGAGGAGAGCATCTCCCTCTCCTCCCTCGAAAGCTCACCCCGCGCCAGGACCCCCGCCAGGACGTCGCTATCCCCCAGCAGGACCAGGTAATCCCTCAAGCCCACGACGTCGAGGGATTTGAAGAGCAGGTAGAGCACCTCCAGGTCGGAGGGCAGCTCCAGGGGGGCCCCTATCAGCTCGACCCCCGCCTGGTAGAACTCCATCCGCTCTCCGCCCTTCCGGAACAGCTTCTCCAGGTAGAAGAAGCGCTTGGGCCTGTCCTGGGGCAGGTAGTACCTCTTCAGGAGGGACACGGTGGCCACCGTCATCTCCCCCCTCAGGGATAGGAGCTCCCCCCCGGGCCCCTGGAAGCTCATCAGGTCCCTCCTGAAGGCGGGCGAGACCAGATCCAGAAGGTTGTCGTAGAGCTCGAAGCTCGAGGGCATCACCCGCTCGTAGCAAAGGGATCGATAGAGCTCTATCAGGGCCTTCCTGCAGAGCTCCATCCTCAGGGCGGTCCTGTCCAGCAGGTCCCTGAAGGCGAGGGACTTGTAGGGCGTCAAGAGGCCCTCACCTCCGCGGCCAGGGCGTGCCCGGGAAGCCCCTCGAGGCGGGCGAGGCGAGAGACGACGCCGCACAGGTGCGCGGCCGAATCCCTGCTCAGGGTCTGCCAGCTCCTGAAGCGCAGGAAGGTGCCCACCCACAGCCCCTCGCCGAACCGAGCGCTGCCCCCCGTGGGGAGGACGTGGTTCGTCCCGGAAGCGTAGTCCCCGAAGCTCTCGGCGCTAAAGGGTCCCAGGAATAGGGAGCCGTAGCTCCTGAGCCTTCCCTTCAGCGAGAGGGGGTCTTCCACCATCAGCTCCAGGTGCTCGGGGGCCACCTCTTCGGCGAGCTCCACGGCCTCCTCCAGGTCATCGGCCAGGACGACCGCCCCCCACCTCTCCCACGAGGCCCTGGCCACCTCCCCGGAGGGGAGGGATCTGAGGGCCTCGTCCACCAGGCCCATGACCTCCAGGGCCAAACCCTCGTCCAGGGAGACCAAGACGGCCCTGGCGTCCGGGTCATGCTCGCACTGGGCCAGGAGGTCCGCGGCGACGAACCTCGGGGGCGCGGTCTTGTCTGCTATCACCATCACCTCGCTGGGACCAGCCACCAGGTCTACCCCCACGACCCCGAACAAGCGCCTCTTGGCCTCCGCCACGTAGACGTTGCCGGGGCCAACCACCAGGTCCACCCTGGGGATCGACTCGGTACCGAAGGCCATCGCCCCTATGGCCTGCACCCCCCCGAGACAGCAGATCCGCCTGGCGCCCGCCATGACCGAGGCCACCACCACCGCCGGGTGGACCGTCCCGCCCCGCGGCGGGGAGAAGACCAGCACCTCCTCCACCCCGGCCACGACCGCCGGCACCACCCCCATCACCGCCGAGCTGGGGAGGGGGTGCCTCCCCCCCGGCACGTATACCC
>CAYRKT010000015.1:0-29800 GCA_964425005.1 uncultured Synergistia bacterium | reverse complement strand
CCCACCCACCCCCTCGCCCAACAGAAAGGGAGACAGCAGACAGACCCAAATCGGGTGGGTGTTCACCAAGAGCAGGCTGCTGGAGACGGTGGTGTAAAAGAGAGAGCTTATCCAGGTCGCGAAGTGGAGGGCCAAGAACAACCCCGACAGCGCCACCTTCGGGAGGAGGGGGACGACCTTCCCCAAAGAACCTCGCTCCCTGAGCGCCAAAGCCCCCAGGACCAAGCTGGAGATGAAAAGCCGATAGAAGGCTATGGCCAGAGGGTCCACCTCCGAGGCGAACCTAACGAATATGGAGGCCGACGAGACCGCCAGCGTGGCCACGGCCAGAGACAGATACGGCAACACCCAGGACCACCTCCGCTCGTTGCAAACCTCGACGGACAACAATATAATATAAAAACCCGAATCCGACAAAAGCGACACGTTCTACTACTTAAAATCACACATAAAAACAATAAAAATCGCTTAAAGCCTTACAATAGTTGGAACAGGAGGTGCCCCGGTGGGTTCTGTCGGCGCTTTGGTGGCTTCTATAGGGCTTTCTGTGGCTCTTGTAAGCAGGAGAGTACACATAGGGTTCTCGTTGCTCTCCGGTGGGGTCCTGTTCGCCCTCCTCCTGGGGGATCCCCTGTTGCTGGCGAGGTCGGCCAGGTCCATGGTGGGAAGCTACCTGTTCTGGCACACCACCCTGGTGGTGGCGCTGGTGATAGCGATGAACTCCATCATGGAGCAGGCGGGGTTCATGAGGAAGCTCCTGGAGGTGCTGGACAGGATCATCAGGTGGCCCAGGGTCACGCTGATAACGCCTCCTGCCCTCCTCGGGCTTTTGCCCATGCCGGCGGGGGCCCTCTTCGCGGCTGACCTCTCCAGGACCACGGGCGAGCGCATAGGTTTGAGCGTCGACGAGATAATCTACGTCAACTACTGGTGGAGGCACATCTGGGAGGGGTTTTGGCCGCTTTTCGCCGCGGTGATCATGGAGGCAGGGCTGCTCAAGGCCTCCATAGGGGAGGTCTCGTCCAGGCAGGCCTTCATACTCCTCTCCATGGTGGCCTCCGGGGTCCTCCTCATGCCCCCATCCAGGAGGGAGCTCGATAGGGTAAAGGACCAGGCGGGCGGGATCAGGGCCTCCGACCTCCTGGAGATAGCCAGGTACACCTGGCCCCTCATGGGGGTAATAGCCGGGGCCTTCCTGGTGCCCCTCCCCATGTGGGTGACCCTATCGGCGGTGGTCCTGGCCCTGGCGATCAAGGTGCCCAGGGGGACCATCTCGGCCCCCAAGCTCAGGAAGGCCCTGGACCCCCGGATCTTCCTCGCCCTGGTCTCGGTCTTCCTCTTCAAGGAACTGCTCTACGCCAGCGGGGCCATCGAGTCCACCAGCCAGCTCCTCCTGGGGCTCGGGCTACCCAAGGCCCTGGTCTTCTTCCTGCTCCCCTTCGTGGTGGGGTTTGCCACCGGCATCACTGTGGCCTACGTGGCACTGGCCTTCCCGCTCCTCATACCCCTGGCCGGGGGGGACCTCACCGCCATGGCCTGGGCCTTCGCGGGCGGCTACATGGGGGTCATGAGCTCCCCCATGCACCTGTGCCTGGCCCTCACCAAGGAGTACCTGGGAGGATCGTGGGGCGGCGTGTACAGGCGCCTCGCCCCCTCCGTAGCGGTCTCCGCCGCCCTCTGCTCCCTCTTCTACGTGGCCGCCAGGGGCTGGCTGTAGCCGTGGAGGACCATCTCCTCCAGGTACCTCGACAGGTGGACCCCCGTGGGGCCTAGCTTCCTGCTGGCCACCTCCTCGGGGGTACCAGCGTCCACCACCTCTCCCCCGCCCTCTCCCCCCTCAGGACCCAGGTCTATTATGTGGTCGGCGCTGGCCATCACGTCCAGGTTGTGCTCTATGACCACCACCGTGTTACCCTGGTCCACCAGGCGATGGAGGATCTCCAGGAGCCTCCTCACGTCCAGGTAGTGGAGCCCTACGGTGGGCTCGTCCAGCATGTAGACCACGTGCCCCTTGAAGCGCTTGGCGAGCTCGTAGGCCAGCTTGACCCGCTGGGCCTCCCCGCCGGACAAGGTGGTGGCGGGTTGCCCAAGCCTTATGTAGCCGAGCCCAGCCTCCTGGAGGACCTGGAGCTTCCTCCTAACGGGCGGCACGTTCTCGAACAGCTCCAACGCCTCGTCCACCGTCATGTCGAGCACGTCGGCGATGCTCTTGCCCTTGAACTTGACCTCCAGGGTCTCCCGGTTGTACCTCCTGCCCTTGCAGACGTCGCAGGGCACGTAGACGTCTGGCAGAAACTGCATGGAGACCCTGACCACCCCCTCGCCCCCGCAGGCCTCGCACCTGCCGCCCCTCACGTTGAAGCTGAACCTTCCGGGCCTGTACCCCCTCACCCTGGACTCGGGCAGGCTGGCGAAGATGTCCCTTATGGGGCCGAAGACCTCCGTGTAGGTAGCCGGGTTGGAGCGAGGGGTCCTGCCGATGGGACTTTGGTCTATCAGGACCACCTTGTCCACCCCCTCGAACCCCTCTATGGAGTCGAAGGCCACCACGTCGGGCACGAAGTGTGGGTCCACCTTCGACCTCAAGCCCTTGTAGAGCACCTCGTACATGAGGGTGCTCTTACCAGAGCCGGAGACCCCAGTGATGCAGACCAAGACCCCGAGGGGCAGATCCACGTCTATCCCCTTGAGGTTGTGCCTCCTGGCTCCCCTCACCCTAACCCAGCCCGAGGGGCGCCTCCTCGAGGCGGGAAGAGGTAGCTTCGCCTCCCCCCGTACGAAGGGGGCCGTGAGCGACCCATCCCTGAGGTAAAGGAGCTCCTCCCTCGAGCCGGCGAAGACCAAATCGCCGCCCCTCTCGCCGGCCCCAGGGCCCAGCTCCACCAGGTAGTCGGCCCGAAGCATCGTGTCCCTGTCGTGCTCCACCACCACCACTGTGTTGCCCAGGTCCCTGAGCTCCTCCAGGAGCCTCAGGAGCCTCCCCGTGTCCCTGGGGTGAAGGCCGACGGTGGGCTCATCCAGCACGTACATGACCCCTGTGAGCCTGGAGCCTATCTGGGTGGCCAGCCTAACCCTCTGGAACTCACCCCCCGAGAGGGTCGACGTCCGCCTGGAAAGGGACAGATACCCCACCCCCACCTCCACCATGAAGCTGAGCCTGGAGGATATCTCCTTGAGCACCTGGTCCACTATCCTGCGCTGGGACTCGGTGAGGCTCAGGGACCCTATGAAGCCGAGGAGCTCGGAGGCGCTCATGCAGGTTAGCTCGTATATGTCCCTCCCCCCCACCTTCACCGCCAGGGCCTCCCTCCTGAGCCTAGATCCTCCGCAGAGGGAACAGGCCACCTCCACCCTGAAGCGCTCCAGCATGGCCTTGTCGGCGTCGGACTCGGCCTCCTCGAACTTCCTGTTGAGCCACCTCATCAACCCCTCCACGTAGACGTATCCCCCGCGAGGACCCCTCAGGTACCCCCCTTCGAGGAGCACCTCCCTGACCTCACCGGGAAGCTCCGCGAAGGGCACGTCCGGATCCACGCCGGCCTCCCTCGCCAGCTGCAAAAGCTCCCTGTGCTTGTGCTCGAAGAGGCCCTTCGACCACGGTATGAGGGCTCCCTCCCGCAGGGAGAGATCCGGCCTCACCGCCAGCTCCTCGCTGAAGTAGGACCTATAGCCTATGCCCGAACAGGCGGGACACGCCCCCTGGGGGCTGTTGAAGGAGAAGAGGCGAGGCTCCAGCTCCGGAAGGGACGCACCGCAGGACGGACAGCTGTAGAGCTCGCTCAAGACCTCCTCCCTGCCCTCGCAGACCACCAGCGCCAGCCCGCCCGTGAGCTCCAGGGCCGCCTCCAGGGCTTCGGAGAGGCGAGAGGACTCCTCCGGCACGGCCCTGAGCCTGTCCACCAGGATCTCCACGTCGTGTCTGACGTTCCTGTCGAGCTCTATCTCCTCCTCCAGGAAGTAGAGCGTCCCATCCACCCTGGCCCTGGTGAACCCCCTCCTCTGGGCGTCTATGAGGACGTTTCTGTGCTCGCCCTTCTTACCCCTGACCACCGGGGCGTAGACCTCGACCCGCTTGCCCTCGAAGTCCCTCAAGACCTTTTCCACCATCTCGTCGAGGCTCATGCGCTGGACGGGCTCGCCGCACTCTGGGCAGTGGGGTTCCCCCACCCTGGCGAAGAGCAGCCTCAGGTAGTCGTAGATCTCGGTAACCGTCCCCACCGTGGACCTGGGGTTGTGGGTGGCCCCCTTCTGTTCTATCGATATGGTGGGGGAAAGCCCCTCTATCCTGTCCACCTCGGGCCTACCCTTGAGCCCCAGGAACTGCCTTATGTAGGGGGAGAGCGACTCCACGTACCTCCTCTGGCCCTCCACGAACAGGGTGTCGAAGGCCAAAGAGGACTTGCCCGAGCCCGAAAGCCCGGTGATCACCACGAGCGAGTCCCTGGGGATCTTGAGGTCGAAACCCTTGAGGTTGTGCTCCCTAGCCCCGTATATCTCGACGAAGCGGCTCAACTCCAGCTAGGCCTCCCCGTCCTCTCCCGAATCCTCCTGATCAGATCCCTTATCTCGGCGGCCCTCTCGAACTCGAGCCTCTCCACGTGCTCCCACATGCGCCTCTCCAGCTCCTCCAGGTCCAGCTCCTCCACCTCGGCCGCAGGGGAGGAGACCACCTTCGCGGAAATCTCCTCGGGGAGCAGGTACTTGACCTCCTTGGTGACGCTTCTGGGGACTATGCCGTGGCGCTCGTTGTACTCCATCTGGATCCTGCGCCTCCTGGAGGTCTCCCTTATGGCCTCCCTTATGGCGTCGGTGATCTGGTCCGCGTACATGATCACCTTGCCCCTCACGTTCCTGGCAGCCCTCCCTATCATCTGGATGAGGGACCTGTGGGAGCGCAAGAACCCGGTCTTGTCGGCGTCCAATATGGCCACCAGGCTCACCTCGGGCAGGTCTATCCCCTCCCTTAAGAGGTTTATCCCCACCAGCACGTCGAACTCCCCCACCCGAAGGTCCCTCAAGAGGGTGGCCCGCTCCACCGCGTCGATGTCGGAGTGTATGTATCGCACCCGGAAGCCCAGCTCGGCCAGGTACTCGGCCAGGTCCTCGGCCATGCGCTTGGTGAGGGTGGTGACTATCGCCCTGTCCCCCCTATGGACCACCTCCTTGAGCCTCCCCACCAGGTGGTCCACCTGCTCGGAGGCCGGATACACCTCGAGCTCGGGGTCCACCACCCCCGTGGGCCTTATGATCTGCTCCACCACCTGCGAGGACACGGACAGCTCGTAGTCTCCGGGGGTAGCGGAGACGAATATACAGCTCCTCATGTAGCGCTCGAACTCCTCCCACTTGAGGGGTCTGTTGTCCATGCAGGAGGGAAGTCGAAACCCGTACTCCACCAGCGTCCTCTTGCGGGATATGTCGCCGTTGTACATCCCCCTCACCTGAGGCACGGTGATGTGGGACTCGTCTATGAACATGAGGAAGTCCTCGGGGAAGAAGTCCAGGAGCACCCCCGGGGGCTCGCCCGGCCTCCTGCCCTCCAGGTGTCTGGAGTAGTTCTCTATACCAGAGCAGTAGCCCACCTGGTCGAGCATCTCCATGTCGTACCTGGTCCTGGCCTCGAGCCTCTGGGCCTCCACGAACTTGCCCTGAGACCGAAGCTCCGAGAGCCTCTCCGAGAGTTCCATCTCTATGAGGGCCAGGGCCCTCTTTATGGCGTCCCTGTCGGTGACGTAGTGCTTGGCCGGATATATGGACAAAGCCCCCAGGGAAGCCCTCCTCCTGCCGCTTAAGGGCTCGATCTCGAAGATCTCCTCCAGCGCGTCCTCCCCAAGGACCAGCCTGTAGGCCACCTCCGAGTAGGGGGGGAAGACGTCCACCACCTCCCCCCTGGACCTGAAGGTCCCAGGGGCGAAGTCCACGTCGTTTCTCTCGTAGTACAGGTTGAAGAGGCGCTCGAAGAGGTCCCTCCTCCCGATCGGGTCGCCCACCGAGAGCCTCAGGATGGCCTCCTCGTAGTTCTCCCTCTTCCCTATGCCGTAGATGCACGAGACGCTCGAGACCACCACCACGTCCCTCCTCTCCAGGAGGGCCCTCGTGGCGTCGAGCCTGAGCTTCTCGAGCCTCTCGTTGACCGAGGCATCCTTCTCTATGTATATGTCCCTCTCGGGGACGTAGGCCTCGGGCTGGTAGTAGTCGTAGTAGCTCACGAAGTAGTGGACCTCGTTCTCCGGGAAGAAGTCCTTGAACTCGCTGTAGAGCTGGGCGGCCAGGGTCTTGTTGTGGGCGAGCACCAAAGCGGGACGCTGCAGGGCCGCTATGACGTGGGCCATGGTGTAGGTCTTCCCGGACCCCGTCACGCCCAAAAGCGTCTGAAACCTGTACCCCCTCCTCACCCCCTCGACCAGCGCCCTCACGGCCTTGCGCTGGTCCTCCGAGAGGGGCCAGGGGGCGCGGATCTTAAAGCTCGGCAAAGCCTCTCCCTGCACCCCTCAGTCGGCCACGCTGGCCTTGACCGGTTTTCTCCTCTTCAGGGACTCGTTGAACTTCACGGGATCCAGGGCGAAGCGGACTATGAACCCCTCCCCCACCTTCTCCACCTCGTCGTAGGCCTCCACCTGGAAGGTGAGCCTAAGGCCCTCCACCGACACCAGCGTCGCCGAGGCCGTCACCGTCATCCCCTTAGGGGTGGCAGCCAGATGCTTGACGTCGACCTGGGTGGAGACGGTCACCCACCCCTCGGGGAGACCCCCCTTGACCGCCTCGACGCAGGCCACGTTCATCAGGTTGATCAGCGAGGGGGTGCTCAGGGCTTCCACGGTGTTCTCCATGAAGCGACCGGCCAGGTGCTCGTCCCCCACCACCAGCTGGGCAACGCCCTTATCCCCCACCTTCACCCTGAGGATGCCATCCATCTGCGCTCACCTCCTCTCAAGCTCCCAGGGGCTCCACCACGGGCCCCTTGGGGACCTCCTTGACCGAAGAGCCTCCCCTGGGGGATGGGAGCGGCAAGGCCTGCTTTTCATCCCCCAACTCCTCCCCCTCCAGGAGCCTGTTCAGCTCTGGCCCCTCCAGGACCTCCCTCTCGATCAGGACCTCCACCAGCCTGTCCAGCCTGTCCCTTTCCGACTGGAGTATCTCCCTGGCGCGGTTGTAGCAATCCTCGACTATGCGCCTTACCTCCTGGTCTATGGCGTAAGCTACCTCCTCGCTGTAGTTCCTGTCCTCCAGGAGGTCCCTGCCCAGGAAGACCTGCCTCTCCTTCCTCCCCAGCGTCACAGGGCCCAGCCTCTCGCTCATGCCGTACTCGGTCACCATCTCCCTGGCTATGGAGGTGGCCCTCTCCAGGTCGTTCTGGGCTCCCGTGGTCACGTCCCCGAAGACCAGCTCCTCGGCCACCCTGCCCCCCAGCAGTATGGTTATCCTGTCGTAGAGCTCCTTCTTGGAGACCAGGTATTTGTCCTCCTCGGGAAGCTGAAGGGTGTAGCCTAAAGCCCTGTGCCCACGAGGTATTATGGAGACCTTGTGGACGGGATCTGCCCCCGGAAGCCTCTTGGCCACCAGGGCGTGCCCCATCTCGTGGTAGGCTATTATGCGCCTCTCCTGCTCGCTTATTATGCGGCTTCGCCTCTCTGGACCGGCCACCACCCTGTCTATGGCCTCCTCGAACTCCTGCATGGATATCCGATCCTTGCCCCTCCGAGCCGCCAGGAGCGCCGCCTCGTTGACCAGGTTCTCCAGGTCGGCCCCCACGAAGCCCGGGGTCCTCCTGGCTATGACCTCCAGGTCCACGTCGGAGGCCAGAGGCTTGTCCCTGGTGTGGACCTTGAGGATCTCAAGCCTCCCCTTTATGTCGGGCCTGTCTATTACGATCTTCCGGTCGAAGCGACCGGGCCTGAGGAGGGCGGGGTCCAGTATGTCGGGCCTGTTGGTGGCAGCTATTATGATGATGCTGGTGTTAACGTCGAAGCCGTCCATCTCCACCAGAAGCTGGTTGAGGGTCTGCTCCCTCTCGTCGTGCCCTCCGCCCAGCCCAGCTCCCCTCTGCCTGCCCACAGCGTCTATCTCGTCTATGAAAACTATGCAGGGCTGATAGCGCCTGGCCTGCTCGAAGAGGTCCCTCACCCTGGCGGCCCCCACCCCCACGAACATCTCCACGAAGTTGGAGCCGCTTATGCTGAAGAAGGGCACGTCGGCCTCCCCAGCCACCGCCCTGGCTATGAGGGTCTTACCCGTCCCCGGAGGCCCTACCAGGATTATCCCCTTGGGGATGCGAGCTCCGGTCCTGGCGAACTTCCTGGGGTTTCTGAGGAACTCCACCACCTCCTGTAGCTCCTCCTTCGCCTCGTCGCACCCAGCCACGTCCTTGAAGGTCACCCTGGGCTTCTCCTCCAGGAAGAGCTTGGCCCTGCTCTTGCCGAAGGAGAGCATTTTGCTCCCGCCCCCCTGCATCTGGTAGATGATGAACACCCACGCCCCTATCAGCAACAGGGTGGGAAGGAGCGACGAGAGGAAGTTGGCCCACCACGACGGCCTGTCGGGAGGCCTCACCTCCACCTCCACCCCACGCTCGTGGAGCCTCTTGAGCAGATCCCCGTCCTGGGGCACGTAGACCCGGAAAGGAGTCCCGTCCACCAGCTGTCCCCTCACCAGGTCCTCCTTGACCTCCACCCTCCTGACCTGACCACGCTCCGCGTAGTTCAAGAAGTCCGAGTATATGATGCTCCTCTCCACGTAGGCGCCCTCCCTGGGCACCACGAAGAGGTTCACCAGGTTGACCACCAGCACTATCAGTATCAGGTAGAAGGCCAGGTTCTTGAGCCAACCGCCGCCGGGAGCGCCCGGCACCCTGCCGAAACGACCGCCCAAAAGAAACCCCCCTCACGCCTTCTCGACCACGTGTATGTCCGGAAGGTTCCGATAGAGCCCAGCCACGTCCAGGCCGTAGCCCACCACGAACCGATCCGGTATGGAGAAACCCACGTACTTGACCGGGAAGTCTATCTTCCTCCTCTCGGGCTTCTCCAACAGCACGCAGATCTCCAGGCTCTTAGGTTCCCTGTCGAGCAGAACCCTCTTTATGTAGTCCAAGGTGAGCCCGCTGTCCACTATGTCGTCCACCAGCAGAACTTCCTTGCCCGTTATCTCCAGGTCCAGGTCCTTGGTGATCTTCACCACCCCGCTGGAGACCGTCGAGACCCCGTAGGAGGAGACGGCCATGAAGTCGAGCAACAGAGGGACCCTTATGCGCCTAACCAGGTCGGCGAAGAAGACGAAGGCCCCTTTGAGCACGCACACCGCGCACAGCTCTCGCCCCTCGTAGTCCCTATTTATCCGATCGGCCAGCTCCTCCACCCTGGCGGATATCTCGTCCCTGCTCAAGAGCTTGTCGCCCAACCTGTACACGAAAGCACCTCCCCGCTTAAAACCCCTCGAGAAGAGAGGTGATACCCCACCTGTCCGCCATCGATAAGTTTAACACAGCCCCCCCCTCTTTGCACCGAGGGCCCTCGGCCAGCAGGCCCAGGAACGGAACGAACGCTGGCCTACCCTCCACCCTCACGACCGGGAGGACCCTCCTCATCCAGGGAGGTACACCCCTCCTCCTCAGGACCTCGGACGCCCCCTCCTCCCTGCCGGGCCTGACCGGAAGCCTCTCGCCCTCCTTCAAAGGGGAAACCTCCACCTGCGCCCCCTCCAGGGGGATGGAGAGGCCCTCCCCCTCCGCCGTCGCACCGGGAGAGCTCAGCTCGAGCTTCAACCCCACGTCCCACCAGAGCCAGCAGAACCTGACCCCCGCCTTGAGCTGGTCAAGCCCCAGCCTGACGGGCGAGGGGGGTTTTACCTCCTCGGCCGAGAGGAGGGCCACCTTCCCTCCGTAGAGGAAGCCGCCGCTCAACTCCGCCACCCCTTCACCCCTGAGGATCAGCCCGTCGGCGAAGGTGAGCCTCTCGAAGCTCTGGCTCCTCCCCAGGACCGACTCGCAGGTGCGCCTCAGGGCCTCGAGCCTGATGGCCTTCCTGGCGAGCCCGTAAAGGTCCGACCTCACGAGGGCGAAGCGATCCCCCTCCCGAAACAGCCTGGTCCTCTCCGCCTCCACCAGCTCCTCGACCATCTCCCCGTGCATCCTGGCCAACTGCGAAAGCCTCCAGAGAGCCTCCTTGACCGACGGGTTGAAGGCCCTCTCCAGGTAGGGCAGGAGCTCCTTCCTTATCCTGTTCCTCGTGTAGGAGGGATCCTCGTTGGTGCTGTCCAGCACGAAGGGAAGGCCTTTGGCCTCGAGGTATCCCATTATCTCGGCCCTGGAGGCGCAAAGGAGGGGCCTTATGAACCTATCCCTCCTGGGGAGGATCCCGCGAAGCCCCTCCAGGCCTGTGCCCCTGAGGACGTGGTGCAACACCGTCTCGGCCTGGTCGTCCCTGTGGTGGGCGGTGGCCAAGAGGTCCGCGCCGAATCGAGCCATGGCCCGCTCGAAGAAGCCGTAGCGCACGCGCCTGGCGCACTCCTCGAGGCTCTCCCCCTTGCCCACCAGGTCGGGCACGGGCATCCGCTCGGCGTGAAGGGGGACGCCGAGCTCAGAGCAGAGGTCGACCACGAAGAGGTAATCCCTGTAGGACTCCTCCCCCCTGATCATGTGGTCCAGGTGAGCGGCGAAGACCTCGAGGCCCAAGACCCCCTTGAGCTCCAGCAGGACGTGGAGCAAGGCCACCGAGTCGGGACCCCCAGAGAGAGCCACCACCACCCTCTCGCCGCCCCTGAGCAACCCCTCCCCCTCGACGAACCTGAGGACCTTGATGGGTAATGGCAAAGCCGCCAAGGTCATCTCCTCCCGGCAGAAGAAACAAAGGGGGGAACGCGCGTTCCCCCCTCGAAGGCTGGTGGCGGTGAGAGGAGTCGAACCTCTGACACCGCGGGTATGAGCCGCGTGCTCTGACCACCTGAGCTACACCGCCACCCGAACGGCCCTGCCGAGCAGGTTAAATTATAAGCGCAGCCCAGAGGAATTACAAGGGCCCCTGATGGGCTATGCGTGGACCCTCCACAGGTACAGCCCGTGGGGCGGGGCGGTTGGGCCTGCCGCTTTCCTGTCCCTGGCCTCCAGGACCTCGCCGATCCAGGAAGGGGGCCTAAGCCCCCTCCCCACCAGCACAAGGCTTCCCACCATTATCCTCACCATCTGGCACAGGAAGGCGTTGGCCCTCACCCTGAACCAGAGGAGGTCCCCCCTCCTCCTGAGGCGGGCAAGCTGCACCTCCCTGACGGGGTTATCCGGGACCTCCCCTCCCTTGCAGAAGCTGGAGAAGTCGTGGGAACCCACCAGCAAGGACGCCGCCTCGCCCATCGCCCTCTCGTCTAGCCTCCCCAGCTTGAAGTGCCAGACCAGGTCCGAAAGAAAAGGAGGCATGACCTCCCCGTCCCACAGGAAGTAGACGTACTCCCTCGCCCTGGGAGACCTCCTGGCGCAAAACCCCTCCTCCACGAGGCGGACCTCCAGGATCCTCACGTCCGGGGGCAGGACGCCGTTGAGGGCTCCAAGCAGCCTCCTGGGTTCGAACAGGACCTCAGCGACGAAGGAGATCACCTGGTGCCTCGCGTGGACCCCCGCGTCGGTCCTGCCTGCCCCGGTGACCCTTATGGGAGCGCCGAAGAGCCTCGAAAGAGCCGCCTCCAGCTCGCCCTGCACGGTCCTCAGGCCCGGCTGGACCTGAAAGCCCTTGAAGCCCGAGCCCCGATAGGACAGGTCCACCCTGTAGCTATAGGGCAAGGGGACCCTTCCTCCCCCAAAGACCCAGGGCCACGGCCACCGAAAGGCTAGCGAGCAGGAAGAGCGAATCCCTCAAGGACCACCTCATCTCCTTCATCCTGGTCCTCCCCTCTCCGCCCCTGTAGCAGCGCGACTCCATGGCCACGGCCAGCTCCTCTGCCCTCTTGAACACGCTGAAGAAGAGGGGAACCAGTACGGGGACGAAGGCCCTGACCCTTCCCATAAGCCCACCCGTCTCGATCCTGGCCCCGCGGGAAACCTGGGCCTTGACTATCCTGTCGGCCTCGTCCATGAGGGTGGGGATGAACCTGAGCGCTATGGTGAGCATCATGGATACCTCGTGGGAGGGGAAGCCCACCCTGGAGAGGGGTTTGAGCATCCTCTCCAGCCCATCCGCTATCTCGAAGGGGGAGGTGGTGAGGGTGAGGAGGGAGCTGTAGAGGATCAACAGGGTCAACCTGAGGGAGAACAGGAGGGCAAACCAAACCCCCTGGTCGGTGATCCGAAGGGGCCCGATCTCGAGCAACGCCCTCCCCTCGGCGAAGAATAGGTGGACGGAGGCCGTTATGACCACCAGGAGGAGGACGCTCCTTATCCCCCTGGTGACCACCCAGAAGGGCAACCTGGACAGCCTGAGGAGGGCGAGGAAGATCAGGGCCCAGATCGAGGCCACCAGGAGGTCCCTCACGGCGAATATCCCCACCAGCGAGAAGAACAAAGCCCCTATCTTGGCCCTCGGGTCGAGGCGGTGGACCGGCGAACCCGTGGGTATGTACTGTCCAACCATCAGGTGGTTAAGGAACTGCAAGGCCTCACCTCCCCTCGAACCAGCGAAGCACGGCCTCCATCGCCCTGGAGGGACGAAGCTCCAGCGGCACCCTCGCCCCGAGCCCGCGAAGCTCCATCAGCAGGGCGGTGGAGAAGGGGAGCTTGAAGCCCTCCGCCGGCGCTGAGGCGAGCGCCTCGACCACCTCCTCCAGGGACCCGAGCGCCCGGACCCTCCCCCCCGACATCAGGACCAACCTGTCGCAGGCCTCGAAGAGGAAGTCCACGTCGTGGGAGACCACCGCAAGCCCCATGCCGCTCCCCTTGAAGCGAAGGAGCATCTCCAGAAGCCTGCCCCTCCCCTCGAGGTCCAGCCCCGAGGTGGGCTCGTCGAGGACCAGGTACTTGGGCCTCATGGAGAGGACGCTCGCGATGGCGACCCTCCTCATCTGACCCCCGCTCAGGGAGAAGGGGGACCTGTCCAACAGATCCCCGGGGTCCAGCCCCACCATCTCCAGGGACCAGAGCACCCTCTCCCTCACCTCCCCCTCGGGAAGCCCCATGTTCCTGGGGGCGAAGGCCACCTCCTCGAAGACCGTCTCGGCGAAGAACTGCTGTTCGGGGTACTGGAAGACCAGCCCAACCTTTTGCCTGATCGAGCGAAGCTGATCCCTGGAGGCTCCCTTGAGGGAGACCCCGTCCACCAGGACCTCCCCCTCCTGAGGGAGGAGAAGCCCGTTCAGGTGCTGAAGGAGGGTCGACTTCCCGCTTCCGGTCCTCCCGGCTATGCCCAGGCACTCCCCCTCGCTCAGGGTCAGGCTGACCCGATCCAGGGCGCGAGCCTCGAAGGGAAGACCCTTGTGGTAGACGTAGCTAACCTCCCTGAGCTCTATCGGCATAGGACCTGGACTCCCACAGGAACGAGGCCATAGACCTCGGATCCATGAGCTCCCTGGAGAAGGGAAGGCCCAGGGACCTCAGGATCCTCACCTGGTCGGGGACGTCCACCCCCCAACGCCTCAGGGTCTCCCAGTCGGCCGAGAACAGCTCCTCCATGGACCCCCAGAAGACCGCCTCTCCCCTGGACAGGACCAGCGCCTCGTCGGCGAACAGCGCCTCCTCCAGCCTGTGGGTCACGTAGACTATGGAGATATCCCTGCCGGACCTGAGCCTCGATAGGAACACCAGTATCTCCTCTCGGCCCTCGGGGTCCAGCATGGCGGTGGGCTCGTCCAGCACCAGGATCTGCGGCTCCATGGCCAGAGCACCTGCGATGGCAAGCCGCTGCTTCTCGCCGCCTGAGAGCATGTAGGTGGGGAAGCTCCTCTTCCCCTTAAGCCCCACCACCTCGAGCGCCTCGTCCACCCTCCTCCTGATCTCCCCGGGGTCCACCCCCAGGTTCTCCGGACCGAAGGCCACGTCCTCCTCCACCACCGAGGAGACTATCTGGTTGTCGGGGTTCTGAAACACCATCCCCACCCCCGAGCGGATGCGCCAGACGGCCTCCCCGCAGGAGGTGTCAAGACCAAGCACAAGGCACTTCCCCCTGGTCGGGCGGAGCAGGGCGTTGATGTGCTTGGCCAGGGTGGACTTGCCCGAGCCGTTAGCGCCCAGGACGGCAAGCCACCTGCCCCTCCTCAAGGAGAAGGAGACGTTTTTAAGGGCGTCCTCCTCAGATCCCGCGTATCTGAAGGAGACGCCCTCGAAGGAGCAGACGAGCTCCGTCGCCATAAGCCCCGCGACCTCAGTCCACCAGCTCCAGCAGGGCCATCTGGGCGCCGTCCCCGATCCGATTGTAGAGCTTCACGATCCTGGTGTAACCGCCGGGCCTGTGCTTGTACTTGGGGCCCAGCTCCCGAAAAAGCCTCTTCAGGGCCTCCTTGTGGGGCATCCTGCTCTGGGCCACCCTGAAGTCGTGCAAGGTACCACCCCTGGCACGGGTTATGAGCTTCTCGACGAAGCTCCTGACCTCCTTGGCCCTAGGCAGGGTGGTCTTTATCCTCCCGTGCAGGATGAGGCTAGCCGCCAGATTCCTCAGCATGGCCATCCTGTGAGAGCCATAGCGCCCTAGCGTTCTGCTCTTGACGTTGTGCCTCAAGGCTCACCACTCCCCCCTGGAAGTCGTCATCTCTTCTTGGAGCTTCGAAGCTCAAGCCCCCACGCTGCGAGCTTCTCCTCTATCTCCTTCAGCGACACCCTGCCCAGGTTCTTAACCCCCAGCAGGTCCTCCTTGGAGTAGGAGACGAGGTCGCCTATGGTCTTGATGCCCGCCCTGAGCAGGCAGTTCTCGGAGCGCACCGAGAGCTCCAGCTCCTTTATGGACTTGGAGAAGAGGTCCTCCCCCTCCGCCGAAGCCGAGGACGGGGAGGCCGATGGTTCCCCGTGGGACGAGGCGAACAGGCTGTCTATGCTGGGGGCCACGTTGGAAAAAGGAGCAAAACAGCTCACCAGTATGTCGCCCGCCCTCCTCAACGCCTCCATGGGGCTCACCGCCCCGTTGGTCCATATCTCCATCATGAGCCTCTCGTAGTCCGTCTGACGGCCCACCCGGCTCGCCTCCACCCAGTAGTTAACCCGCAGCACTGGGGAGAAGAGGGCGTCGGTGAGTATCGCGTCCAGCGGCAGGTAGGAGGGCCTGGGCCGGTCGTAGGGCTTGTATCCCCTGCCGCTCTCCACGTATAGCTCCATGGAGAGGCTGTAGCCCTCGTTGACGGTGCATATGTAAGCTTCAGGGTTTATTATCTCCACCTGGCTGTCAGGGGATATGTCGGCGGCCTTGACCACCTTGGGTCCCATCACCTCCAGGGACAGGACCCTCACGTCGTCGGTGTAGGAGCGGACGTATATCTTCTTGAGGTTGAGCATTATGTTCACCACGTCCTCCCTGACGCCGGGGATGGTGGAGAACTCGTGAACCACGCCCACTATCCGGAAGGCCGATATGGAGGAACCCTCTATCGAGGAGAGGAGGACCCGCCTCAAGGCGTTCCCTATGGTCACGCCGTAGCCCCTCTCCAGGGGCTCGACGGACACCATGGCGTAGTCCCTGCGCTCCTCCTTTATCTCTATCGTGCCTATCCTGAGATCCTCGGAAGACAAAAGGCATCACCCCACGATGGGACTCTTACCTGGAGTAGAACTCCACCACCAGCTGCTCGTTCACGGGGGCGTCTATCTGATCCCTCGCCGGGAGCGACACGACCCTGCCCCTCATCTGCGACTGGTCCAGCTCCAGCCACGCGGGCACCCTCCCCGCGCCTCCGCCCTCCAGGCTCTCCTTTACCACCTGCAGGTCCCTGCTCTTCTCCCTTATGCCCACCACGTCGCCCACCTTGACCAGGAAGCTCGGGATGTCCACCTTCCTCCCGTTGACCTCCACGTGACCGTGGGCCACCAGCTGCCTGGCCTGGGCCCTGGAGACCGCGAACCCCAGGCGGTAGACCACGTTGTCCAACCTCCTCTCCAGGAGCTGGAGGAAGTTGTATCCCGCCTCTCCTCTCATCCTCTGGGCTATGTCGAAGAAGCGCTTGAACTGCTTCTCGGAGACCCCATAGAAGCGGCGAAGCTTCTGCTTCTCCCGGAGCCTGAGGCCGTAGTCCGTGAGCTTGGGCTTCTCTCTGCCGTGCTGGCCCGGGCGGAAGTTCCTCTTGCCCGCCACGGGGCACTTCTCGGTGTAGCACCTATCTCCCTTCAGGAAGAGCTTTATCCCCTCAGCCCTGCAGAGCCTGCACTTGGGACCGGTGTACCTGCTCAAAGCTTATCACCCCTCGAAGACACTGATGGAACGCCCCTAGACCCTTCTGCGGCTGGGAGGACGGCAGCCGTTGTGGGGTATGGGGGTGACGTCCTTTATGTGGTTTATCTGAAGCCCCGCGGCCTGAAGGGCCCTTATGGCCGCCTCCCTGCCGGCTCCAGGCCCCTTGACCAGCACGTCCACCTCGCGCATCCCCTGGTCCATGGCGGCCTTCGCCGCCGCCTGCGAGGCCAGCTGAGCCGCGTAGGGCGTAGACTTCCTGGTGCCCTTGAAGCCCACGGTGCCCCCGGAGGCCCAGGATATCACGTTGCCCTGCCTGTCGGTTATGGTAACTATGGTGTTGTTGAAGGTGGAGTGGATGTGCGCCACCCCGCTCGGTACGTTCTTCCTCTCCTTCTTCTTTCCCCTTCTGACAGCCTTCTTGGCCAAAGCTATTCCCTCCCCGAAGCCCCGCTACTTCTTGGTCGCCTTCTTCTTGCCGGCCACGGTCTTCCTCGGACCCTTCCTGGTCCTGGCGTTGGTCCTGGTCCTCTGCCCCCTGACCGGCAGGCCCAGCTTGTGGCGAAGCCCCCTGTAACAGCCGATGTCTATAAGCCTCTTTATGTTCATCGCCACCTCGCGACGGAGATCCCCTTCCACCTTGTAGTGCTTCTCGATGTAGTCGTTGAGCCTGGCGACCTCCTCGTCGGAGAGTTCCCTCACGCGCTTGTCCGGATCGATCCCGGTGGCCGCGAGGATCTCCTTGGACCTGGAGAGGCCTATCCCGTATATGTAGGTCAAAGCCACCTCGACCCTCTTGTCCCTGGGCAGGTCAACCCCCACTACGCGCGCCATCTCGAGCCTACCTCCTCACGCCCTGCCTTTGCTTGTGCTTGGGGTTCTTGCTGCATATCACCATTACCCTCCCCCTGCGCCTTATCACCCTGCAGTACTCGCATATGGGCTTGACCGAACTCCTTACCTTCACAGCATATCTCCCCCTCGAACGCCGTCGTCAAGAGAGCAACAAAACATTATTCTAAACCCGAAATCCGGACCTGTAAACCTACCCCAGATACCTGTATATTATCCTGCCCCTGGTCAGGTCGTAGGGCGAGATCTGGACCAACACCCTGTCCCCGGGCAGTATCTTTATGAAGTGCATGCGCATCTTGCCCGATATGTGGGCCAGCACCTTGTGGCCGTTCTCCAGCTCCACCCTGAAGGTGGCGTTGGGCAAGGCCTCCACCACCCTGCCGGTGACCTCGATGAAGTCCTCCTTAGGCATCCACCCTATCCCCTCCCCTGCTCTCCGAGAAGTCCCTCAGAGCCCTTCTCACGTCCAGGTCCGTAAGGGTCCCGCAGGCCGCCTTCATCGACGCCTCGACGTCCACGAAGCCGGTGGGCTGGAGGTGGAGGGGGTTCTTCCTCTTGGGCCTACCGACGGGCCTGGACCTCCCGTCGGAAAGGAGCGCCACCAGCCCCCCCTCGTCCAGGCCGACCACCAGGTACAGCCTACCGGAGTCCCTTCCCGCCTTGGACATCACCACCTGACCGAGCCTCAAAGAGCGCAGCTTCCTAGCTCTGTCGTCTCTTCCCATAGCGTGAGGATCTTCGGGCCCTCCTCGCACACCACCACCGTGTGCTCGAAATGGGCCGAGTCAGAGCCGTCCTCGGTCACCACCGTCCAGCCGTCCTCCAGGGTCCTCACCCTGTGGGAGCCGGCGTTCACCATGGGCTCTATCGCCAGGGCCAGACCTGGGGGTATCACCAGCCCAGCGCCCCTGATCCCGAAGTTGGGCACGTGGGGGGAGTCGTGGAGCTTCTTCCCTATGCCGTGGCCGCTGTAGGTCCTGACCACCTCGAACCCCTGGGACCTCACGAAGCTCTCGACCGCATGCCCCAGATCCCCCAGGGTCTTGCCCACCCTGGCCTGCTCTATGGCCACGTATAGGGCCCTCCTCGTCACCTCTATGAGCCTGGCCCTCTCCGGCGAGACCGCCCCCACCGGGTAGGTGGCGGCCCCGTCGCCGTAGAAGCCCAGGGCCTTAACCCCCACGTCGATGCTCACTATATCCCCTTCCTCCAAGAACCTGTCCTCCCTGGGGATCCCGTGCACCACCTCGTCGTTGATGGAGGCGCATATGGAGGCCGGGTAAGGTGGGTAGTCGGAGGAGAGGCGATAGCCCTTGAAGGCGGGGATGCCCCCGCTGTCGCGGATGAGCTTCTCGGCCCTCCTGTCCAGCTCCCCGGTGGACACGCCGGGCCTTATCAGGTCCCTCATGAGCCTGAGCACGTCCGCCACTATAGAGGAGGCTCTGACCATCCCCTCCAGGTCTCCCCTTCGCCTCACTAGGAACATGGACCCTCACCGAATATGGCTCTCCTCACGGCCGAGAAGACCTCCTCAGGGGGTCGCGAGGCGTCCACCTCCTCCAGAAGCCCCCTCTCGGCGTAGAATCCCTTCAGGGGAGCCGTGCTCGAGAGGTACACCCTTATCCTCTCGGCGACCACCTGAGGCCTGTCGTCGTCCCTCTGGTAGAGCTCCCCGCCGCACCTGTCGCAGACCCCGCGACTGGAGGGAGGAGAGAAGACCTCGTGGTAGACCGCGCCACAAGCGCGACAGCTCCACCTCCCCGAGAGCCTCTCCACCAAAGCCTCCTCCCCTATGGAGAAGAACAGCACGCGGCCCAGCGACATGCCCAGCCCCGAGAGCATCGAGTCCAACGCCTTAGCCTGCTCCACGTTGCGGGGAAACCCGTCCAGGACGACGCCCTTAGCCCCCGAGGCGACCGCACCCCTTATCCTCTCCTCCACCATCCCTATGACCACCGAGTCGGGCACCAGCTTCCCCTCGTCCATGTACCTCTTGGCCTCCAGCCCAAGAGGGGTTCCCCTCCTCACGTTCTCCCTGAGCATGTCGCCCGTGGAGATCTGCTCCAGGGAGCACCTCTCGGACAGGAGCTTCGCCTGGGTCCCCTTGCCGGACCCGGGAGCCCCGAGCAGGACCACCACCCTGAAGGAGTCCATCCCGCGCGCACCCCTTTAGAACTTGAAGAGCTCCTTGCCGCGCCGCTTGAGAATCCCGTCGTAGTGGCGAAGCAGGAGCTGGGCCTCTATCTGGTGGACCGTGTCCAGCGCCACGCCCACCACTATCAGCACCGCCGTCCCCCCGAGGTAGAAGGTGTGAACCCCCAGGAGGCTGTCGACCACGTTGGGGAGTATCGCTATCAGCGCCAGGAAGACCCCTCCGCCGAAGGTGACCCTGGAGAGCACCTTCTCTATGTATTCGGCGGTGGGCTTTCCAGGCCTTATCCCCAGGATGAAGCCGCCGTACTTCTTCATGTTCTCCGCTATCTCGTCGGGGTTGAAGACCACGGCCGTGTAGAAGAAGGTGAAGAAGACCACCAGCACGGCGTACACGGACATGTAGAGCACCGACGAGGGGGAAAGCCAGGCGTTCACCGAGGCCGCCAGATCACCTGGCAGAAACCTCGCCAGGGTGGAGGGGAAGAGCATCACCGAGGAGGCGAATATTATCGGTATGACCCCGGCCTGGTTGACCCTGAGGGGTATGAAGGTGGACTGACCGCCGTAGACCCTCCTGCCCACCACCCTCTTGGCGTACTGCACCGGCAACCTCCTCTGCCCCTCCTGGACCACTATCACCCCGGCTATGACGGCCACCAGGATGACGAGGGCCAGAAGCAGCGAGAGCAGGCTCAGCTCCCCCACACGAAGGAGGGATATGGTGCTCACCAGGGCGGCCGGGATCCTGGCCACTATCCCCGCGAAGATTATGAGGGAGACCCCGTTCCCTATCCCGTGGTCGCCTATGAGCTCCCCCAACCACATCAGCGCCATGCTGCCGGCGGTTATGGTGACCACCATGGCCATCCTGGAGAGGACGGAGGCCTCCCGCACCACCCCCACGCTGGAGGCCCAGTAGCTCAAACCCAGGGCCTGGAGCAGGGCGAAGACGACCGCCCCGTACCTGGTGTACTGCAGGATCTTCCTCCTCCCCTCCTCCCCCTCCTTCTGGAGCCGCTCCAGGGCGGGAAATATTATCACCAAGAGCTGCATCACTATGCTCGAGTTGATGTAGGGCACCACGCCCAGGGAGAAGATGCTGAAGCGGCTCAAGGCGCCGCCGGCGAAGAGGTCCAGAAAGCCGAGGACGCCGCCCTCCTTGAAAAGGCGGGCGAGCGCCTCGGTGTCCACTCCCGGCATGGGGATGTGAGTCCCAAGCCTGTAGACGAGCAGGACGAAGAGGGTGAAGAACACCCTCTTCCTCAGGTCCGGCAGCCTCACGGCGTCCCTGAAGGAGGCGATCAAGAGGAGATCACCTCCGCCCTGCCGCCGGCCGCGACGATCTTGTCCAGAGCCGATGCGCTGAAGGCGTGAGCCTTAACCACCAGGGGCTTGCTGAGCTCACCCCTTCCCAGGACCTTTATCGGGCCCTTGCCCTTGACCAACCCCATCTCCCGGAGGACCTCCGGGGATACCTCGGCGTTGGCCTCGAAGCGGGAGTCCAGCGCGTCGAGGTTCACCTCGATGTACTCCACCTTGAAGGGCGCGTTCGAGAAGCCCCGCTTGGGGATCCTCCTCACCAGGGGCATCTGGCCGCCCTCGAAGCCAGGCCTGACGCCGCCGCCGGTCCTGGCCTTCTGACCCTTGTGCCCCTTGCACGCCGTCTTGCCGTGGCCGCTCCCCAGGCCACAGCCGACCCTCTTGCGCCTCCTCTTGGATCCGGGAGCAGGCCTCAGATCGTGAAGCTGCATGGAAATCAACCCCTCTCCCTTCTAGCCTTCCACGATCTCCCACTCGACCAGGTGCTCCACCGCCTTGACCATGCCCCTGATCTGCGGCGTGTCCTCGTGCTCCACCACCTGGTTGAGCCTCCTTAGGCCCAAAGCCCTTATGGTCCTCTTCTGCCTCTCGCTCCTGCCTATGGCGCTCCTCTTCCACTTAATCCTTATCCTCGCCATGCTCGAGCACCTCGCTAGAAGGCTGACCTTGCGCGGCCTCGCGACCCTGGGGGCGTCCCTCCTGGGAGGACCTGGAGCTAAAGCTGAAGCCCTTGAGCCTGAGCATCTCGTCCGGAGTCCTCAAGGCCTTCAAGGCCTCCATGGTAGCCCAGGCCACGTTCACCGGGTTCGAGGTCCTGCCCACCACCTTGGTGAGAACGTTTTTGACGCCGCTCAGGTCCATTATGGCCCTTATCACCGCCCCGGCTATGACGCCGGTGCCGGGGGCAGCGGGCTTGAGCATGACCCTGGCCGCGCCGAAGTCCCCGTAGACCTCGTGGGGTATGGTGTCCCCCACCTTCTTGACCTCTATGAGGTTCTTCTTGGCCTTCTCCATGCCCTTCCTGACCGCTTCGGGGACCTCCCTGGCCTTGCCGATGGCGACCCCCACGTACCTCTCCCCGTCGCCCACCACCACCAGGGCGCTGAACTTAAAGCGCTTCCCGCCCTTGACGACCTTGCTCACCCTGTTGACGAAGACCACTCGCTCCTTGAGCTCCAGGGCATCGGGATTAAGCCTGTCAGAAGCCAAAGCCATCAGCTCATACCCCCTTAGAACTCGAGCCCAGCGGACCTGGCGGCCTCGGCGAGGGCCTTGACCGAGCCGTGGTACTTGAAGCCACCCCTGTCGAAGACGACCCTCTTTATGCCCAGCTTCAACGCCCTCTCCGCTATGAGCCTGCCCACCGCCGCAGCAGCTTCCACGTTACCGGTGGACTTCAAGGACTCCCTTAGCTCCCTCTCCAGGCTGGAGGCCGAAGCCAGGGTGTGGCCCGCCTCGTCGTCGATGAGCTGGGCGTACACGTACCTGTGGCTCTTGAAGACCGAGAGACGAGGCACCTCGGCGCTCCCGGATATCTTCTTCCTTATCCTCTTATGCCTGATCCTCCTCATGTAGGTCCTGGATCTCTTGAGGATCAACTGCTCCTCACCTCTTTCCCCTACTTCTTGCCGGCCTTGCCGGCCTTGCCGGCTTTACCGGCCTTGCCGGCCTTCTGGCGGACCTGCTCTCCCACGTACCTTATCCCCTTGCCCTTGTAGGGCTCGGGCGGCCTGAAGCCCCTGATTATCGCCGCCACCTGGCCGACCAGCTGCTTGTCTATGCCGCTCACGTTTATCCTGTTGGTCCCCTCCACCGAGAGGCTTATACCGGCGGGAGGTGCGTACTCGACGGGATGGGAGTAGCCCAGGTTGAGGACCAGCTTGGAACCCTGCATCTGAGCCCTGTATCCCACTCCCACTATCTCCAGGCTCTTGGTGTAGCCCTGGGACACGCCCACCACCATGTTGTTTATGAGGGCCCTGATCAGGCCGTGCTTGGCCTTTAGATCCTTCTTGTCGCCCTGGCGGGAGACCAACACCTTCCCGTCCTCCACTGAGGCGCTGATCCCCTCGAGCAACCTGAGGCTGAGCTCCCCCTTGGGGCCCTTCACCCTGACCAGCCCGTCCTCTATCGAGACCGAGACGCCCTTGGGTATATCGATGGGCTTCCTGCCTATCCTGGACATCAGAAGGCACCTCCGCGACCGCTACCACACGTAGCAAAGGACCTCTCCGCCGAGGCCGCGCCTCCTGGCCTCCTCGTCGGTCATCAATCCGGCGGAGGTGGATATGACCGCAAGCCCGTAGCCCCCTATGACCTTCGGCAGGGAGCGCTTGTCCACGTATATCCTCCTGCCGGGCTTGCTCACCCTCTTTATCCCCCTTATGACCCGCTCCTTGCCGGGACCGTACTTCAGGAAGATCCTGAGCACCTGCCTCCTGCTCCCCTTCACTTCCTCCTCGAGGACGGCGTAGTCCTTTATGTAGCCCTCTCTCTTGAGGATCTCCGCCACGGCCACCTTGATCTTGCTGGAGGGCATGTCCACGCTCTCGCGGTAGACCGTGTTGGCGTTCCTTATCCTGGTGAGCATGTCACCGATGGGATCAGTCAAAACCATCTCAGAAATCCCCCCTCGAGGCGCGCCCCTACCAGCTTGCCTTGACGACCCCGGGTATCTTGCCCTCTCTGGCAAGCTTCCTGAAGCAGCACCTGCACATGTTGAACTTCCTCATGAAGGCCCTGGGCCTGCCGCAAAGAGGGCACCTGTTGTGCTTCCTCACGGCGAACTTGGGCTCCCTGGAGGCCTTGACCATATGGCACTTCCTCGTCATCTCTTCATCCCCCCGGCTACTTCCTGGCGAAGGGCATGCCCAGCTCGGCCAAGAAGGCCATGGCCTCCTCGTCGGTGGCCGCGGTGGTCACTATGGTTATGTTCATGCCCCTCACCCTGGCGATCTTGTCATAGGATATCTCCGGGAATATGAGCTGCTCCTTGAGGCCCAGGTTGTAGTTGCCCCTGCCGTCGAAGCCCCTCCTGGGAACCCCCTGGAAGTCCTTTATCCTGGGAAGGGCGAGGCTTATGAGCCTGTCGAGGAACTCCCACATCCTGGCCCCCCTCAGGGTAACGCAGCACCCTATGGGCATGCCGGCGCGGAGCTTGAACGCCGATATGGGTCGCTTGGCCCTCCTCACCACCGGCCTCTGCCCCGTGATGGCGGAAAGCTCCGCCACCGTGGAGTCCATGTACTTTATGTCCTGCTTGGCCTCCCCCACGCCCACGTTTATCACTATCTTCTCGAGCCTGGGCACCTGCATGGGGTTCCTGTAGCCGAACCTCTGCATCAACCTGGGGACGACCTCTTCGCGGTATTTCCTCAGCAAGCGCGGAAGCATCTCGATCTCCCCCTGCCCTCTAGACCTTGTCCACTATCTCGCCGCACTTCTTGCATATCCTGACCTTCCGGCCGTCCTCCAGGAAGCCCCTGGAGACCCTGGTGGCCTTGCCGCAGGCGGGACAGACCAGCATCACCTTGCAGGCGTATATGGGCGCCTCCTGGGTCACTATGCCGCCCTGCGGGTTGCGCTGGCTGGGACGGAGGTGCTTCTTGACCAGGTTGACCCCCTCCACCACGACCTTGCCCTCCTTGGGCATGTGGCGAAGGACCCTGCCCTCCTTCCCCCTGTCCTTGCCCGATATGACCCTCACCAGATCGCCCTTCTTTATCCTCATCTTGCTCACGGAGACCACCCCTAGACGACCTCAGGGGCGAGGGAGACTATCTTGGTGAAGCGCTTCTCCCTCAGCTCCCTGGCCACGGGACCGAAGATGCGCGTCCCCTTCATGTCGCCGTTGTTGTCTATTATGACGGCGGCGTTGTCGTCGAAGCGGACGTAGGTGCCATCCTTCCTCCTTATCTCCTTCTTGACCCTCACTATCACGGCCTTGACCACGTCCCCCTTCTCTATGGGGGAGTTGGGTATGGCGTCCTTGACGGAGGCCACTATCACGTCCCCCACCGTCCCATACCTCCTCTTGCTCCCCCCGAGGACGTGGATGCACATGATCTTCTTCGCCCCAGAGTTATCGGCCACGTCCAGCATGGAGTATATCTGGATCATATCGAATACCTCCCCCTGAAGCCCAAGGCTAGACGACCTTGCCCCTCTCGAGGATCTGGACCACGCGCCAGCGCTTCTCCTTGCTCAGAGGCCTGGTCTCCTCGATCAGGACCACGTCCCCCACCTTGCACTCGTTGTTCTCGTCGTGGGCCTTGTACTTCCTGGAAACCACCACGGCCTTCGAGTAGAGGGGGTGCATCTTCCTGCTCTCCACCCGAACGACCACGGTCTTGTCCATCTTGTCGCTGACCACCACGCCTACCCGCGTCTTTCTCCTTCCCCCGCTCTCCATGCGAGACTACCTCCCCTTCGCGCGCTCCTGCTCGAGCTCCTTCTCCCTCATCACCGTCAGGATCCGGGCTATCGTCCTCTTGACCTCCCTGATCCTGCTGGTGTTGCGAAGTTGCCCTATGGCAGCCTGAAAGCGGAGGTTGAAGAGCTCCTCCTTGAACTGCCTGTACTTGTCCCTGAGCTCGTCCATGGTCATGTCCCTCATTTCCTTGGCCTTCATGGCTACGCCTCACCCTCCAGCCCCTCGCGCGCGACTATGCGCGCCTTGACGGGCAGCTTGTGGCAGGCAGCCCTCAGAGCGTCCAGGGCCAGCTCCTTGCTGACTCCGCCGATCTCGAATATGACCCTACCTCTCTTGACCCCGGCCACCCAGTACTCGGGGTTGCCCTTCCCCTTGCCCATCCTCGTCTCAGCCGGCTTCTTGGTGTAGGGTACGTCGGGGAAGACCCTTATCCACATCTTCCCGCCCTTCTTGAGGTGCCTGGAGATGGTCATCCTCACCGCCTCTATCTGCCTGGCGGTCATCCAGAAGCTCTCCAGCACCTGGAGCCCGTAGTCGCCGAAGGCGAGCTCCTTGGCCCCCTTGGACATGCCCCTCAGGGGCCTCCTGTGGCTCTTCCTGAACTTGACCCTCTTGGGCATCAACATGGGAACATACCTCCCGGAAAGACCTCTAGGAGGACTTCTTCTCCTCGTCGAAGTCCCTCTTGTAGATCCACACCTTCACCCCTATGACGCCGTAGATGGTCCTGGCCTCGGCGAAGCCGTAGTCTATGTCGGCCCTGAGGGTGGAGAGGGGAAGTCGCCCCTCCAGGTACCACTCGCGCCTGGCTATCTCCGCCCCGCCCAGCCTGCCGGAGCACTGGATCTTTATACCCCTGGCGCGGGCCTTCATGGCCCTGAAGATGGCCCTCTTCATGGCCCTCCTGTGGGAGACCCTCTTCTCCAGCGCCGCGGCTATGCTCTCGGCCACCACCTGGGCGTCCAGATCGGCGTTGGGTATCTCCTTGACGTTGATGAAGACGTTCTTGCCGGTCATCTCCTTGAGCATGTTGCGCACGTTCTGGATCTCCTCGCCGCCCTTGCCTATGACCATGCCCGGCCTGGCCGTGTGGACGTTGATCTGGATGACCTTGGCTATCCTCTCTATCTCTATCCTGGAGACCCCAGCGTTGTACCACTTCTCCTTGAGGAGCTCCCTTATCCTGATGTCCTCGTGGAGGTTCTTGGCGTACTCCCTGCCCCTCGCATACCACTTGGAGTCCCAGTCCCTGGTGATCACCAACCTGAAGCCACGAGGGTGAACCTTCTGACCCACCGATATCCCCCCTAACGCTCCTTCACCATCACCGTTATGTGAGAGGTGTAGTGCCTGTAGGGATGGGCTCTTCCCATCGACACCGGCCTTATCCTCTTCAGCACCGGCCCCTGGTTCACGTAGGCCACCGCCACGTAAAGCTTGTCCACGTCCATCCCGTAGTTGTTCTCCGCGTTGGCCACCGCGCTCCTGAGGACCTTCTCCACTATCCTCGCCGCCCTCTTGGGCGTGAACTTGAGGATCCCGAAGGCCTCGGACACGCCCTTGCCCCTTATCAGCCCCAGCACCTGCCTGACCTTCTTGGGGGATATCCTTACCCCCCTGGCTATGGCCCTGGCCTCCATAGCGCCCACCCCCTACTTGCCCTTGGTGGAGCGCTCCTGGCCGGCGTGCCCGCCGAAGCGCCTGGTGGGGGCGAACTCGCCCAGCTTGTGCCCCACCATGTTCTCGGTGATGTAGATGGGTATGTGGGTCTTGCCGTTGTGGACCGCTATGGTGTGTCCCACCATCTCCGGCAGTATGGTGGAGGCCCTCGACCAGACCTTTATCACCCTCTTCTTCCCCGTCGCGTTCATCTCCTCTATCTTCCTCATCAGCTTGGGGTGAACGTAAGGCCCCTTCTTCGTGGAACGGCTCATGAAGGCGCACCTCCCGCTAGGCCTCGTATCTTCTCCTGACGATCATCTTGTCGGAGGGCTTGCTCTTCCTGGTCCTGTAGCCCTTGGCGGGGGTGCCCCACGGAGAGACCGGGTGCTTGTTCGACTTGGACCTGCCCTCGCCCCCGCCGAGGGGGTGGTCCACCGGGTTCATCGTCATGCCCCGCACGTAGGGCCTTATGCCCATCCAGCGCGCCCTGCCGGCCTTGCCGATGACCACGTTCTCGTGCTCCACGTTGCCCACCTGGCCCACGGTGGCCATGCACTCCTCGAGGACGTAGCGGAGCTCCCCGCTGGGCATCCTGAGGAGCACCTTGCCGCCCTCCTTGGCCATTATCTGGGCGGTGGCGCCGGCCGAGCGGACCAGCTTACCCCCCTCCCCCGGGTTGAGCTCCACGTTGTGGACGAAGGTCCCCACGGGGATATCCTTGAGCTTCAGGGCGTTGCCGGGCTTGATGTCGGCCTGGGGACCCGACATCACCACGTCCCCCACCTTCAGGCCAACCGGCCACAGGATGTAGCGCTTTTCCCCGTCGGCGTAGTGGATGAGCGCTATCCTGGCCGACCTGTTGGGGTCGTACTCTATGGCGGCCACCTTGCCGGGAACCCCTATCTTGTCCCTCTTGAAGTCGATCACCCTGTAGAAGCGCTTGTGCCCGCCGCCCCTGTGGCGCATGGTTATGCGCCCGGTGTTGTTCCTCCCCGCCTTCTCCTTGAGGGGCTTGAGCAAGCCCTTCTCGGGCTCGTCCTTGGTTATCTCCTCGAAGGTGGGGACGGTCATGAACCTCCTGCCGGGCGTATAAGGCTTAAAGCTCTTGATACCCATCTCGCGCTACCTCCCCTAGGCGCCAGCGCCCTCGAAGAAGGCGATCTTCTGTCCCTCGGCCACCTTGACTATCGCCTTCTTCCAGGCCTTGGTCCTTCCCCTGAAGATGCCAAGCCTCCTGGGCTTGGGCTTGACGTTTATCGTGTTCACCCACTCCACCTTGACCTTGAAGGCCCTCTCCACGGCCTCCTTTATCTGGATCTTGTTAGCCCTGGGGTGAACCTCGAAGACGTACTGGTTCCTCTCCATGGCCGCGCTGCTCTTCTCGGTGATGATGGGCCTGATTATCACGTCGTAGGCGTCGAGCCTCATCAGGAGTACACCTCCTCCAGCGCCCTCACAGCCCCCACCGTCATGACTATCTCGTCGTGCTTGAGCAGGTCGTAGACGTTTATCGAGGCCACGTTCATCGCCTTGGCGTTGGGGATGTTGGAGACCGACTTGTAGACCTCGTCCATCCTCTCGTGGAGGATCACCAGGGGCTTGCTGTCTGCACCCAGCTTCTTCAGGAACTCGATCATCCCCCTGGTGGAGGGCTTGTCCACAGGGAAGCCCTCCACCGCTCTTATCTTCCCCTCGGCGAGCTTGGCCGACAGGGCGGACCTGATGGCCAGGGCCCTGACCTTCCTGTTCACCTTCTGCCAGTAGGAGCGAGGCTTCGGCCCATGGGCCACCCCACCACCCACCCAGATGGGGGACCTGATGCTGCCGTGGCGAGCCCTGCCGGTGTGCTTCTGCCGCCAGGGCTTGCGGCCGCCGCCGCTCACCTCGCCCCTGGTCTTCGTGGAGTGGGTCCCCTGCCTCTGGTTGGCCAGGTACGCGACGACGCAGGCGTGCATGGCCTCGCGGTGGGGGAGGATCCCGAAGACCTCGGAGGACACCTCCATCTCGCCGACCAGATCGCCCGAAGCGCTGTAAACCTTGAGCGTAGCCACCCCAGCTCCCCCCTTAGGCCTTCTTGTAGATGAGGACCAGCGAGTTCCTGGCTCCCGGCACCGCGCCCCTGACCAGGAGGAGGTTGTTCTCCGGGTGGACGCCCACCACCTCCAGGTTCTTGACCGTCACCTTCTCGGAGCCCATGTGTCCCGCCATCCTCTTGCCCTTGTGTATCTTGCCCGGATAGGACCTGCACCCTATTGAGGAGGGGGCCCTGTGGGCCAGGGAGGTGCCGTGGGAAGCGGGTCCGCCCGAGAAACCGTGCCTCTTCATCGCCCCCTGAAAGCCCTTGCCCTTGCTGATCCCGCTCACGTCCACCCTCTCTCCGGGAGAGAATATGGACACGTCCAGCGTGCTCCCCTCCTCGTAGGAGGAGGCGCCGGAGAAGCGAAACTCCCTGAGCCACCTGAAGGGCTTGACCCCGTGCCTCCTGAAGTGCCCCATCATCGGCCTGTTGACGTTCTTGGGCTTCACGTCACCGAAGCCCAGCTGTATGGCCTCGTAGCCGTCGTTCTGGAGCGTCTTCCTCTGGACCACCACGCACGGCCCAGCCTCGATCACGGTCACGGGAACCACCTGTCCGTCCTCGCCGAAGACCTGGGTCATGCCCAACTTCCTACCCATCAAACCCAAAGGCATGTCCGTTCACCTCGTCACAGCTTTACCTCGATGTCGACCCCCGACGGCAGGTTCAGCTGCATGAGCGCCTCCAGGGTCCTCTGAGGCTCGCTCACCAGGACTATGTCGATGAGCCTCTTGTGGGTCCTCATCTCGAACTGCTCCCTGGCGTCCTTGTCCTTGTGGGGCGACTTGAGCACGGTGAAGCGCTCCACCTTGGTGGGAAGGGGTATGGGACCCACCACCCTGGCGCCAGTCCTCTCAGCCGTCTCCGCTATCATCTTGGCCGAGGAGTCCAGTATGCGATGGTCGAAACCGCGGAGCTTTATCCTGATCCTCTTCTCCAAGGATCATCCCCCCAGACGCGCGCACCCCTAGTCCAGGATGGCCGTGACCACGCCAGCCCCCACGGTCCGGCCTCCCT
>CAYRKT010000014.1:8178-30543 GCA_964425005.1 uncultured Synergistia bacterium | reverse complement strand
GTGGAGGTGGAGGGCTTCCACCTGGTGGTGGACGTCCTGGCCTCCTCCGAGGAGGGAGGGCTGAGGGAGGGAGAGGAGGTGGTGCTGGGGATAGACATGGCGAGGGCCAATCTGCTGAGGGGTTGAACTCAGGACCTTGAGCTTTCGGCGAAGTCCTCTGAGCGAGGAGGTGTGGACGGATGAGGAGGCTGGTGGCGTCTTTGGTGGCTTTGACCTTCTCTCTGGCGGTGGGCTCTCCCCTCCTGGCGATAGACAAGGAGCTCTACCCCGGCGAGAAGGAGCTATGGGAGAAGGCTAAGGCGGAGAAGGTGCTCAACAGCTACGACACCGGTCCCACCTGGGCCAACTGGCAGGGGCTCTTCGACGCCTACAAGGCCCGCTACGGGATAGACATAGTGTGGAACGACCTGGGCAGCGCCGCCACGGTGACCAGGCTGGAGAAGGAGAAGGACAACGTCCAGGCCGACACCGCCTACTACTTCATGCCCTTCGGCGAGATGGCCAAGCAGAAGGGCCTGACCGAGGGCTTCAAGCCCATCAACTTCGATAAGATCCCCGACGTCCTCAAGGACCCGGAGGGGCACTGGTTCTCCATCCACAAGGGGACCGTGGTCTTCGTGGTCAACAAGAAGCTGGTCAAGGACGTGCCCAGGTCCTGGAAGGACCTCCTGGACCCCAGGTACAAGGACACCATAGTCTACCTTGACCCCAGGACCACCGGCATAGGCTATGCCATAGTGATGGCCACCGCCTACGCCAACGGCGGCAGCATCGACAACCTGGAGCCGGGGATCGACTACCTGGCGAAGCTCCACAAGATGGGCAACGTGAGGATGGTGGAGAAGACCACCGAGTACGACAAGTTCGTCAAGGGCGAGATCCCCATATGGCTCACCTACGACTGGAACGGCTACAGGGCTAAGTACATAGGCGGCCTCGGCGACGACGTGGAGATAGTGATCCCCTCCGACGGCTCCATCACCGCCCCCTACGCGATAAGCCTCGTCAAGGGCGCCCCTCACCCCAACGCCGCCAGGCTCTGGCTCAACTTCATCATGTCCGAGGAGGGCCAGAAGATCTTCGCCAAGGGCTTCGTGAGGCCGATCCTGCCCGACGTGGAGCTGCCCGACGAGGTGAAGGACAAGTTCCTCCCCAGGGAGGCCTACGCCGTCGCCAGGGACGTGGACTGGGTGAAGGCCCAGCAGGTCCAGAAGCAGGCGGCCGAGATGTGGGGCGCTAAGGTGCTGGGGCAGTAGCCGTGGAGAGAAGAGGGTACCTCCTGGCGATGTTGATCCCGGTGGCCGCGGTGGTGGCGGCCTTCCTGGGGGTGCCCCTCTTCTTCACCCTGCTGGACAGCCTGAGGGTGGAGGGAGGGACGTTCCCCTCCCTCCAGAACTACTACAGGATCCTCACCAGCAGGCTCTACCTCAACTCCTTCAGGACCAGCCTGCTCCTTTCCCTCTCCACCACCGCGCTGGGGATGCTTTTCGGCGTCCCCCTCTCCTACTTCATATACGGCCTGAGGGGAAGGCTTAAAAGCCTCGTCCTCTTCGTGGTGGCACTGCCTCTCACCTTCAGCGGCCTGGTGGTGGGCTTCGCCTTCATAGTGCTCCTGGGGGCGAGCGGCTTCATCACCCTCTCGCTCAAGGAGCTCTTCGGGGTAAACCCCTTGTCCTTCTCCAGGTTCCTGTTCACCTGGAAGGGGCTGATGGTGGCCTACCTGTACTTCCTGATCCCCAGGACGATACTCACCATGATGTCGGCCTGGGAGAGGTTCGACTGGAACCTGGTGGACGCCGCCAGGTCCCTGGGGGCTTCCTGGTGGACCACCGTCTTCAGGGTGGTCCTGCCGGTGGTGGCCCCTGCCCTTTTGGCCTCCTCCTCCCTGATCTTCGCGGTGAGCATGGGTGCCTTCGGGACCGCCTTCGCCCTGACCGGCACCCAGGTCAACATAGTCCCCCTGCTCATATACACCCACATGTCCGAGGTGGGGGTGGACCTGGGCAGGGCTAGCGCCCTCTCGGTGCTCCTGGCCCTCCTGACCACAGGGCTCGTGCTGGTCTACGAGGCTGGCTTCAGGGGGGACAGGAGGGGCGCGTAGGGGCCTGATCGCCCTCGGCCTGGACCGGGTGGAACCTCACCCCGTTGCTCCGCGGCCGAAGGTCCTGAGGGTCTTGAACTCCAGGATCAGCTCGACGAAGCTCGGCTTATCCGTCGGATCCTCCCGAAAGAAGAACAGGTGGGAGCTGCAGCCGCAGTCGCTCGAGCCAAAGCCCTCCACCGGTCCGTCCGATATGGCGGATAGAGCCCTCGCGAGGTCGCACTCGAGCCTCCTTCCCCTGATGGGGATGGACCTCTTGATCCTCATCCGCTCGGTGAGCCTGTCTATGTGCCAAAAGCTCCTCTTCCTCCTGCGGGCGTGCCTCCTGAGGCGGGAGTTGAGCCCTCCCATGGCCGATCCGACGTAGGCGTAAAACCCCATGGGGAAGGGATGGACCCTCCCTCCCTCGCCTGCGGAGAAGGCTATCTCCTGGTCTTCCGGGTTTTCCAGGACCAGGACGTAAGAGCCTCGGTCGCGGGCCAGCCCTTCCACCTCCTCCCAGGGGATCGAAAGGGGCTTAAGCTCGTCGAGCCTAGGGTTTAAGGGGGACTCCCAGGGAAGGGAGTAGGCCATCACCGAAAGCCTATCCCTGAGCTCCAGCAGAGCCCTCGAGAAGGCCAGGTCCGTGTGGAAGTTGGGGGAGAAAAGCTTCGCCTTCCCCTGGACCAGGAAGAGGATCGCCCCCCGTCCCGAGGCCGAGAGATCCTCCAGGTGCCTTAGCCCCCTGGCAGTGGGGGCGTCCGGGAAGAGGGCGATGCCGCCGTGAAACAGGGTGCACCCCTTTACCTCCAGGAAGAGCTTCCCGCCGGATGGGCTTTCCAGCAGGAAGTCCACCCTGCTCCTCCCCAGCCTCACCTCCCTGGAGGAGATCCTAAAGCCCTCGAGCTCGGGGATCCTGGGCAGGAGGAGGGGGAGGAGCTCGTTGGGGAGGGATGAGTCGATGGGTATGAGGTCCTCCCCCCTGTATGCCGCCAGAACCCTCAGGGAAGACCCCCTTCGCCCTGCCAGGAGATCCCTTCCGGGTAGCAGAAGCTCCTCGAGCCTGCCCGAGTTGGGAAGGTGCGCCTTGAGCGCGCTACCCTCCACCTCGAGCAGGAGGGAGAACCTGTTCAGCCTCCTGACGAACCTGCCGTGGAGGACCTCGTCGAAGCCCCTTTCCGGCGACGTTTGTAGCAAAGATCACCACCCGAGTATAATTATCCCATGACCTATCAGCAGACCTCTCTGGGGGGATGAGGGGTGTCCTACGATTTCGCGCGGATCGAGAGCAAATGGCAAAGGATATGGGAGGAGAGGAGGGTCTTCGAGGTCGATAAGGACCCCTCCAAGCCCAAGTTCTACTGCCTGGAGATGTTCCCCTATCCCAGCGGAGCCCTACACATGGGACACCTGAGGAACTACTCCATAGGTGATCTGGTGGCCCGCTTCCTGAGGATGAGGGGCTACAACGTGCTCCATCCCATGGGCTTCGACGCCTTCGGCCTCCCCGCGGAGAACGCGGCCTTGAAGTACAACGTCCACCCGGCCGCCTGGACCTATGGGAACATAGAGCACATGAGGGAGCAGCTCAAGTCCATAGGCTGCAGCTACGACTGGCGCAGGGAGGTCATCACCTGCAGGGAGGACTACTATCGCTGGACCCAGTGGCTCTTCCTGCAGTTCTTCAAGAGGGGGCTCGCCTACAAGGCGGAGGCGCCGGTCAACTGGTGTCCCTCGTGCAACACGGTCCTGGCCAACGAGCAGGTGGAGGACGGAAGGTGCTGGAGGTGCGAGTCCCCCATAGAGAAGCGAAAGCTCTCCCAGTGGTTCCTGAGGATCACCGCCTACGCCAGGGAGCTCCTGGAGGCCCTGGAGGAGCTTCCCGGCTGGCCCGAGAAGGTCAAGGTCATGCAGAGGAACTGGATAGGTCCCTCCGAGGGCGTAAGGCTCACCTTCCCCGTCAAGGGGCTGGACCTCCGGATAGAGGCCTTCACCACCAGGATAGACACGATCTTCGGCGTCACCTTCATGGCGTTAGCCCCTGAGCACCCCCTGGTGGACAGGCTCATATCCCTCTCAGAGGACCCGGGCCCCATGGTCGAGTTCGTCAAGGAGGAGAGCAGAAGGAGCTACGTGGAGAGGTCCGACGCCTCGGCCGAGAAGAGGGGCTTCTTCACGGGCTTTTACGCCGTAAACCCGGCCAGCGGGGAGGAGATCCCCATCTGGATAGCCAACTACGTGCTGATGGACTACGGCACCGGGGCGGTGATGGGGGTCCCGGCCCACGACCAGCGCGACTTCGACTTCGCCAGGAGGCACGGCATCCCCATCAGGCCCGTGGTCAGGCCCGTCGACGGCGAGCTCGATCCGCTCTCCATGGAGAGGGCCTTCGAGGAGGAGGGGATCCAGTGCAACTCCGGTCCCTTCGACGGACTGCCCACGGCGGAGTCCAGGGCGAAGATGGCCCTCTGGGCCGAGGAAAAGGGCTTCGGCAAGAGGGAGACCCACTACAGGCTCAGGGACTGGTTGATATCCAGGCAGAGGTACTGGGGTGCCCCCATACCCGTCGTCTACTGCGACTCCTGTGGGATAGTGCCGGTGCCCGAGGAGGACCTTCCGGTGATCCTGCCGCTCGACCTTCAGGTGCTGGAGGGGGCGCGCTCGCCCTTGCCCGAGTCCCCCTCCTTCTGGCGGACCACCTGCCCGTCCTGCGGCGGTCCGGGCAGGCGGGAGACCGACACCATGGACACCTTCATCTGCTCCTCCTGGTACTTCCTCAGGTTCACCTCCCCCTGGACGAAGGAGGCCCCCTTCCTCAGGGAGGACGTGGACTACTGGATGCCGGTGGACCAGTACATCGGGGGGATAGAGCACGCCTGCCTTCACCTGATATACTCCCGCTTCTTCCAGAAGGCCCTATCCGACATGGGGCTGGTGAGGGACAGGGAGCCCTTCAGGAACCTCCTAACCCAGGGCATGGTGATAAAGGACGGGGCCAAGATGTCCAAGTCCAAGGGGAACGTGGTGGACCCGGACGTGATAGTTAAGAGGTACGGTGCCGACACGGCCAGGCTCTTCATCCTCTTCGCCGCCCCGCCGGAGAAGGACCTGGACTGGAGCGACAGGGGTGTGGAGGGGGCTCACAGGTTCCTCCAGAGGCTCTGGAGGTTCGTGGAGGCCAACGCCGATCGCCTGAAGGCCCTGCCCGATGAGGTCCTCCCCATGGGGTCGATCTCCGGGAGGTCCGCCAGGGACTTGAAGCGCAAGGTCCACTCGACGATAGCTAAGGTGACCAGGGACATAGAGGTGGAGATGCAGTTCAACACCGCCGCCGCCGCTCTGATGGAGCTCTTCAACGCGATGGAGGACTTCGAGCCCGCCTCCGGGGAGGAGTGGCTGGTCCTGAGGGAGGCCGTCAGGGCCTTGCTGCTCTTGCTCTCCCCCTTCACGCCGCACATATGCGAGGAGCTCTGGGAGAGGTGCGGCTTCGGGGAGATCCTGGCGCTTCAGCGCTGGCCCGAGGTGGAGGAGGGCGCCCTCATACTGGACGAGGTGGAGTGGGTCGTCCAGGTCAACGGCAAGGTGAGGGCCCGGGTGAGGCTTCCGGTGGAAGCCTCCGAGGAGGAGGTTAAGGGCAGGGCGCTCGCTGAGCTCGGCGATAGGTTGCCCTCCGAGCCGAAGAAGGTCGTCGTGGTGCCGGGTAAGCTGGTGAACTTCGTGGTGTGATGTCCGCCTCGTCCTCGGGCGGCGGGGGGGCTTCGCTTCTCTCCCGCCGCTCCCTCCCCTTCGAGGGTTCCTTCAGCTTCTTCCTCTCGGGCCTGGCCTGTCCCTCTCGCTGCGTCTACTGCGACCAGCGCCTGATAACGGGAAGCCCTCCCGTCTCGCCGGGGGAGGTGAGGGAGAGGCTATCCTCCCTGGCTGGGTCCGGAGAGGGTCCGTTTCAGGTCTGCTTCTTCGGGGGGAGCTTCACCTGCATGGAGAGGTCCCTTCAGAGGGCTTACCTGGAGGCCGCCTCTACCCTGGGAGCGAAGCTTTGGGGCATAAGGGTCTCCACCCATCCCCTGTGCGTGGACGAGGAGGCTTTGGGGCTCCTTCGGTCCATGGGGGTGAGGGTCGTGGAGGTGGGGGTCCAGAGCTTCGACGACGAGGTCCTCTCCCGCTCGGGAAGGGGCCATGGGGGTGATCTGGCCCGAAGGGCCCTGGATCTGGTCCTGGGGATGGGCTTCGAGCTGGTCGTCCAGCTCATGGTGGGCCTTCCGGGCCAGGGGGAGGAGACCTTCATGCGCGACGTGGAGGAGGTCGTGGGGCTGAAGAGGGGACATCCGGGTGCCTCGGTGGGGGTCAGGATATACCCTTGCCTGGTCCTAGAGGGGACGGAGCTCCAGCGGAGCCTCTCTTCGGGCGAGTACGAACCTTTGAGCCTGGAGAGGGCTTTGGAGCTCTCGGGGAGGGCCATCTTGAGGCTAGCCCTCGCGGGGGTTGAGGTGGTGAGGGTGGGCCTTCAGTGGGAGGAGAGCCTCAGCGGGTCGGTGGTGGCGGGTCCGCACCACCCTGCCTTCGGGGAGCTCGCGAGGGCCTTCGCTGTGGCCCTGGCCCTCAGGGAGGGCCTCCTGGGCTTCGAGGACCTGTCCCCCAGGGAGCTGCTCCTCCTGAGGTCCCACGGGGGGATGGCGTTGAGGCTCCTGGAGGGGAGTTTAAGGGGTTTGGGGGGCAGGTCGAATCTATAAGCGTAGGTGTCAGCGCGAGGGAAGCCCACGGGGGGAAGGAGCATGAGCTTCGCGGACGTGATAGACGGCAAGGTGCTCTTGGTCACGGGGGGGACCGGGACCTTCGGCAAGGCCTTCTTGAGATACGTCTTTTCCGGGTACAGCCCCAGGAAGGTGATAGTCTTCAGCCGGGACGAGTACAAGCAGTTCGAGCTCTCGAAGGTCTACGGCCCTGACAGGTATCCGATAAGGTACTTCATCGGCGACGTGAGGGACAAGGAGAGGCTGCTTCGGGCCTTCGACGGGGTGGACTACGTGGTCCACGCGGCCGCCATGAAGCAGGTCCCGGCGGCCGAGTACAACCCCTTCGAGGCGGTTAAGACCAACGTCCTGGGGGCCGAGAACGTGGTGAGCGCCGCCATAGACGCGGGCGTCAGGAAGGTGGTGGCGATCTCCACCGACAAGGCGGTTAGCCCCGTGAACCTGTATGGCGCCACCAAGCTGGTGATGGAGAAGATCATGATAGGGGGCAACGCCTACGTGGGGGCCAGGGAGACCTCCTTCTCGGTCGTGCGATACGGCAACGTGGTCGGGAGCAGGGGGAGCGTGGTGCCCCTCTTCCTGGAGCTAGCCAGGTCCGGGGCCAGGGAGCTTCCCATAACCGACCCGCGCATGACGCGCTTTTGGATCACCATAGAGCAGGGGGTCGAGCTGGTGCTCTTGGCCCTGAGGGAGGGGCTGGGCGGCGAGGTCTTCGTCCCCAGGATACCCAGCATGAGGGTAACCGACCTCGCCAGGGCCCTGGTGCCCGACTGCTCCTTCAAGGTGGTGGGGATAAGGCCAGGGGAGAAGCTCCACGAGTCGCTCATATCCGAGGACGAGGGGCGAAACGTCGTGAGGGCCACCTTCGTGGGGAGGGAGTACTTCGTGGTGCTGCCCCAGTTCTTCCCCAGGCCAGGGGTGCTCGAGAAGTACGGCTCGATGCCGAAGGTGGAGGAGGGCTTCAGCTACAGGAGCGACAGGAACGACTGGTGGCTCTCCACGGAGGATCTGAGGGAGATGCTCTTGAGCTGTGCCCTGGAGGTGGCTTAGTTGCCCATCAACTACGGCAGACACCTGGTGGACGAGGAGGACGTGGCGGCGGTAGTCGAGGTCTTGAGGGGGGAGTTCCTGACCCAGGGGCCAAAGGTGGCCGAGTTCGAGGAGGCCCTGGCCTCGCTGGTGGGGGTAAAGCACGCCGTGGCCTTCTCGAGCGGGACGGCTGCCCTGCACGCGGCGTATTTCGCCGCCGGGGTGGGGCCCGGGGACGAGGTGATCGTCCCCCCTATGACGTTTGTCGCCACCGCCAACGCGGCCCTCTACCTGGGGGGGAGGCCTGTCTTCGCCGACGTGTCCCCCAAGACCTGGTGCCTGGACCCCGAAAGGGCCAGGGAGGCCATCTCCCCGAGGACCAGGGTGGTGGCGCCGGTGGACTACGCGGGTTTTCCCGTGGACCTTCGCCCCTTCAGGGAGATGTGCGAGGAGAGGGGCCTAGTGCTGGTGGAGGATGCCGCCCACGCCCTGGGCGCCAGCAGGGGGGGTGTCCCCGTGGGCAAAGGGGCCCACATGACGGTCTTGAGCTTTCACCCTGTGAAGCACATCACCACCGGCGAGGGAGGGGCGGTTCTCACCGACGAGGATCGTTTTGCCAGGAGGCTCAGGCTCTTTCGGACCCACGGCATAACCCGGGACCCCTCGGAGATGACGAGGTTCGAGGGCCCCTGGTACTACGAGATGGTGGAGCTGGGCTACAACTACCGGATCACCGATCTACAGTGTGCCCTGGGGCTCTCTCAGCTCAAAAAGCTCCCTCGCTTTCTGGAGCGCAGGAGGGAGATAGCGAGAAGGTACGTGGAGGCCCTGGGCGCGGTGGATGGGTTGGAGCTCCCCCCTCTTCCCGAGGGGGGTATCTCCGAGCACGCCTTCCACATCTTCCCCGTGCTCCTTCCGGAGGGGGTGGATAGGCTGAAGCTCTTCGAGGCCATGAGGGCCGAGGGGATAAACCCGCAGGTCCACTACATCCCCGCCCACCTTCACCCCTACTACAGGCGAAGCTTCGGCCACCGCGAGGGGGATTTCCCCGTCTCCGAGCTGATCTACAGCCGGGAGCTCACCCTTCCCCTCCATCCCTCCATGGGGGATAGGGAGGTGGAGAGGGTGCTGAAGGTCTTCTTGAGGTCGCTTCAGGACCTTAGGCCTTAGGCAAGTATGCGTTCTCCAGCTCCCTGAACTTGTTGTAGTCCACCAGCTCTTTGAACTCGTCGAAGGAGAGCACCAGGTCGTCCCTCCCTTCGGCGATCTTATCTCCGCTTATGGCCTCGAGGTAGTTTTTGACGCCCCTGGCTGCGGCGAACAATGGTCCGACCGGTATGCTCACCCTGGCCACCCCCAGTTCCCGGAGCTCCTGGATGGTCATGAGGGGGGTCTTTCCGCCGTGGACCGCGTCGAAGAGGTTTATGCTGACGGGTGCCTCTATCTCCTTGACGGCTCTCTCTATCTCCTCCCTGCTCCTGGGGGCTTCCACGAAGATGAGGTCGGCTCCTGCCCTGGCGTAGGCGTTTCCCCTCCTTATGGCCTCCTCTATGCCGGCTACGGCGATGGCGTCGGTCCTGGCGTTTATTATGAAGTCTGGATCAAGCTCATCTCTGACCTTGGCGCAGGCTTTTATCTTTAGGACCATCTCCTCCATGGGTATTATCCCCTTGCCCTCCATGTGGCCGCACCGTTTGGGGAAAACCTGGTCCTCTATGTTCATGCCAGCTGCGCCTACGCGTATGAACTGCTCCGTGACCCTCATCGCGGATATGGCGTTGCCGTAGCCCGTATCTGCGTCCGCCATCACCGGTATGCTCACCGCGTCCACTATGTTCTTCGTGAGCTGCAACACCTCGGCGAAGGATACGAAGCCCATGTCCGGCAACCCCAGCAACGTGGCGGCCACCCCAAAACCGCTCACCTGAACCGCCTTAAAGCCAAACCTCTCTATGAGCTTGGCCGAGATCACGTCGTGAGCCCCGGGAACTACCACGGCCCTTCTCTCCTCTATCAGCTCCCTCAACCTTCTCGAAGCGCGCATGAACCCTCACCCTCCATTTTTGCAATATGAAAACTACTTTTGACTAAGACATAATTCTAGTCCTGTCGTTCTGTGCGGTCAAGGAGTTGGCGAAGGTCTGGAAGGTCCTTCAGGACCTCCTCCGGGGGCCATCTCCTGGACTTCAAGCCCAGCTTCGCAGAGAGCTCCGCCGCTGTCCCGATCACCCTTTCGGTGAAGGTGAGCGCCTTTTCTGGTCCGAAGCGCTGGGATGGCCCCGAGAGGGCCACGCTGGCGCAGACCACTCCGGTGGCGTCGAAAACGGGGGCGGCTATGGAGGAGACCCCTATCTCCCTTTCCCCTGAGCTCGCGGCGAACCCCTTTCTCCTGGTCTCCTCGAGGAGCTCGATCATAGTTCGGAAGTCGGTTATGGTGTTAGGGGTCATCTGGTAAGAGCTGGACAGCGCCTCGACCACCAGCTTGAGGTCTTTGGCGAAGGCCAGGAAGCACCTGCCGGATGCCCCAGCCCACAGGGGAAACCTCTCCCCTATCTGCGCTGACCTCCTCAAGCTGTATCTGCTCTCGGCCTGGGCGATGCAGACCCTCTCCAACCCATCCAGGAGGTAGAGGTTCGCCGTTTCCCCTGTCTCGTCCCTGAGGCGTTCCAGAAAGGGTAGGGCTATTTTCTTAAATTGAAACTGTTGCTCCGCCACCAGGCCCAGGTAGTAGGCCCTTGGGCCGAGGGCGTATTCTTTCGAGTGCGGATCTCTGGAGAGAAAGCCCTCCTCCTCCAGGATTCCGAGTATTCTGGAGGCGGTGGGGAAGGAGATGCCCAGGGTCTCCACTATCTCTTTGGCCCTCATGGGTCCTCCTGCGGACACGAACAGCGACAGGATCCTGAGGGCTTTCCTTATGGCCTGACCGTCCTCCCTGTGACTCACGCGGAATCACCCCTTGACTTGGCGTCTGCCAGACAATATACTTTGTCCAAGCTTTTCAAATATAGAATAAACTTCCGTATTTTGAAAGTCAAGGGGGGGTGGGGCGTTGAGGCTGGCTTGCAGAAGGCCTTTGCGCGTGGGGGGCGTCTTGCTGGGCGGCGAGAGACCCCTGGTTTGCGTTCCCATGGTGGCCAGCGACGAGGTGGGGGCGGAGCGGTTCGTCGATGCCGTTTTGGAATTTCGGCCCGATCTGGTGGAGCTTCGGGTGGACTACTGGGACTTCGTCGAGGACCTGGACAGGTCTCTCGGCCTTCTAGAGAGGATTAGGGAGCGGCTTTCCGGGGTTCCCCTTCTCTTGACCTGCAGGGACTCAGCCGAGGGTGGTGCTAGGTTTGTTCCCCTGGAGCGTCGGAGGGAATTGTATTTTCGCGCTATAGAAAACGCTTTTGTCGACATGGTGGACGTGGAGCTCGCCAGGGGTTATGGCTACATAGAGCAGATCAAGACCATGACCTCTGATAAGGGCATAGCGCTGGTGGTCTCCTGGCACGACTTCTCCGGTACTCCCTCGGGGGATTTCATCCTCTCCGTGATATCCAGGCAGATCTTCTGCGGTGCCGACGTGGCCAAGGTCGCCGTGATGGCCAAGGGGGAAGGGGACCTGGAGGAGTTGCTGCTCGCCACCAGGAGGGCGAGGCTCCTGTTCCCGGAGATCCCTCTGATAACCATGGCCATGGGGGAGAAGGGGGTTTTGAGCAGGCTGGTGGGCTTTGCTTTCGGCTCCGATTTGACTTTCGCTGCTCTCAGCGGGGCCTCTGCTCCGGGTCAGGTCTCCGCAGCGCTTTTGAGGACCCTGTTTGAGTCGTTCGAAAAGCTAGGTCTTTGGGGAGCGGGTTCCGGAAGGAGGGGTTAGTTTGTCGAAGGATCTGGTGGCCTATCAGGTCGTGAGGTTCCTGGAGTCAAGGGGCGTTGAATGCGTGTTTGGTCTTTGCGGACATACGGTCATAGCCATGCTGGATGCCCTCGAAAAAAGCGAGAAGGTCAAGTTCGTGATGACCAGGCACGAGCAGATAGCCGCTCACGCGGCTGACGGATACGCGAGGGCCTCTGGAAAGGTGGGGGTGGTGCTCTCTCATCTGGGTCCTGGGCTCACCAACGCCACCACTGGGGTGGCAGAAGCCGGGCTCGACTCCATACCGCTGGTGGTCATAGCTGGCGACGTGCCCACCTACTACTTCGGCAGGCACCCACACCAGGAGGTCAACCTGCACGCGGACGCCAGCCAGTACGAGATATACAGGCCGTTCGTCAAAAGGGCCTTCAGGGTGGATCTGCCCGAGCTGATGGCGGACGTGCTGGACAGGGCCTTCAGGCTCGCCGTTTCCGGCAGGCCTGGGCCGGTGTTGGTCTCGGTGCCTATGGACGTGTTCTCCTCCTACGTGGACATCTCGCTTTTCGACAGAAGGATGGAAGGGAGCTTTTCGCCGCGCAGGCCATCCCTTCCCTGGGACCTGGCTGAGGAGATAGTGGACCTCCTGGCCACGGAGGAGAGGCCCGTGATCTACGCCGGAGGAGGCGTGATCTCTTCTGGGGCCGCGCAGCTCCTGCGGGAGCTGGTGGAGCATCTGCAGGTGCCCGTCCTTTATACCCTTATGGGTAAAGGTGCCATACCGGACGATCACCCGCTGGCCGTGGGGATGACGGGCTTCTGGGGTACTCCCTTCGTCAACGAGATGGCCAGGGAAGCCACCACGATACTCGCCCTGGGCACCCGGATGTCCGAGGCGGATTGTAGCTCGTGGTATAGAGACGTTACTTTCAACATACCACCGTCCAAACTAGTCCACATCGACATAGAGCCCCAGGAGATAGGGAGGAACTACCCCACCCACATAGGAGCGGTTTCCGACGTGAAAGAGGCCCTGGCCTTAATGCTGAAGGTGGCCAGGGAGAAATACCCCTCGGGCGTTAGACGCCCTCAAGTGGTCGAATCCATAGCCTCTCATAAGAGGGAGTTCGCGAAGCGGAACAGGCACCTCGTGACCTCCGACGCCTACCCCATGCGCCCTGAGAGGATCCTGGCCGAGGTGAGGGAGGTCCTCCCCCGGGATGGCTACATAGTGACCGACGTGGGATGGAACAAGAACGGGGTGGGGCAGCAGTTTCCCATCTACGAGCCGGGGACCTTCGTTACACCGGGAGGGCTTGCCACCATGGGCTTCGGTCCCGCAGCAGCTCTCGGGGTTGCCATAGCCAGGCCCGACAGAAAGGTCTTGGCCCTGGTGGGCGATGGAGCGATGGGGGCTAACCCCTCTGTGGTAGCTACAGCTGTTCAGTACAAACTGCCAGTGGTCTGGGTAGTTATGAACAACTGCGCCTTTGGTACCATAGCAGGTCTTCAGACTAGCCACTATGGGACTGACTATGGAACGGTCTTCAGGGTTGACGGAAAGCCCTACTCTCCCGACTTCGCTGCCTTGGCCGAGGCTTACGGTGCCAGGGGTATCAGGGTGGAGAGGGCCTCTGATTTCAAGGGCGCTCTGGAAAAGGCTTTGGCCAGCGGTGATCCCTGCGTAGTGGACGTGTTCATGGAGAACGCGCCGGTCCCCACGGGAGGTTGTTGGAACATAAACGACATATACACCAGGCGCGGGGAAGAGAAGCCCAGGAAGTTTTAAGGGGCAGGGGGAGCGCACCCCTGCCCCCTTTTGCCGTGCTCACACACATTTCTTGTGGAGGTGATTTGTTTGAAGATCAAGCTCTTGAAGACCTTCAGGGACGCAGAGGAGATATGGTTGGGCCTGGACACGCCGGGGATGCGAAGGAAGGTTTTCAGGTTGATAAACGACAAACTGGTGGGATCCAAGCACATGGCCTGCGGTGTGACCATATTCGAGCCGGGTGAGGCCAGCTCTCTGCACAGTCACCCCAATTCGGAGGAGATGGACTTCATCATAAAGGGCAAGGGCAGGCTGTACTCCGAGGGGGAGTACAGGGACTTCGACACCTACGACATGATGTTCATCCCGGAGGGGGTGGAGCATCAGCACATAAACACAGGCGATGAGCCTATGTGGCTGCTCTGGCTTTACACTCCCCAGGGAGAGCTTCCCAGGACCTAGCCGAAGTCCCTGCGGCGCTTCGAAGGGGTGTTCGCCTTGCCCTCCAGGATCAAGGTGGTGGAGGTAGGACCGAGGGATGGGTTTCAAAACACCAGGGAGTTCATACCCACTGAGACAAAGGTCGCGGCGGTGTTGAAGTTGCTGGAAGCCGGGTTTGAGGAAATAGAGGTCACCTCTTTCGTGAGTCCAAAGGCAGTCCCTCAGATGGCTGACTCCAGGGAGGTCTTCCTGGCGGTGAAGGATAGAGCCAGGCAGGCCGGCGTCAGTTTGATAAGCCTGGTGCCCAACGCCAGAGGGGCTGAGATCGCGCTGGAGCTGGGTTTAGATGCGGTCAACTTCGTGATATCCGTTTCTGAGACTCACAATTTGAGGAACGTGAGGCGAACCAGAGAGGAGTCTTTCGCGGAGCTGACCGGCATAGCATCTGCGTTCGCCTCGTCCAGAGGCGCTCCGCGGTTGATCCTCTCACTTTCGACCGCCTTCGGCTGTCCCTTCGAAGGGGTTCCTCCGACTTCCTCGGTGGTGGAAATGCTCGCGAGGGGGATGGAGCTGGGCATAAGGCGATTTATACTGGCCGACACGATGGGTTCAGCTTCTCCCTCCCAAGTGAAAAGAACCCTCGAGGTGGTCTTCAGCTCCCTGGGAGACGGGGGGATCGAGTTGGGGCTTCACCTCCACGACACTTACGGCAGAGGCCTGGTCAACGCCTACGCATCCCTCGACTATCCGGTGGCCTTTTTGGAGTCCTCCTTCGGCGGGCTAGGCGGATGCCCCTTCGCGCCGGGAGCGCTCGGCAACGTGGCCACCGAGGACCTGGTGGACATGCTCGAGACCTCTGGCGTGAAGACCGGCATCGACCTCTCGAAGGTCCTGGAGGCATCCACGATCGTGGAGTCCTCCCTGCCTGGCTCGGTGGTTAGCCGTGTGTGGAGGGCTCGCTGCGGTTATGCTTCGCGTTATCGGGGGGATTGAAGTTATGGGCAAAGAGATCACGCCTGAGCAGCTTTCCATGATAGATGAACTGATAAGGAGGGCCAGAGAGGCTCAAAGGGTGATAGAGTCCTACGACCAGGAGAGGGTGGATCGCCTCTGCAGGGCAGTGGCGTGGGCTGTGGCCAACAAGAAGACTTTCAGGAGGCTGGTGGAGATGGGGGTGGAGGAGACGGGGATGGGCGATCCCGTCTCCAGGATGGACAAGCGCTTCAAAATTAGAGGGGTGCTCCGGGACGCCTTGAGGCAAAAGAGCGTTGGCGTGATAGAGGAGATCCCAGAAAAGGGCCTGGTCAAGTACGCCAAGCCCGCAGGCCTCATAGTGTTTTTGGTGCCCTCCACTAACCCGGAGCTCACACCAGCTGGGGGTGCTATCTACGGCATAAAGGCCAGAGATGTGATCATCTTCTCCCCTCACCCCAGGGCTAAGAGGACGACCCTTGAGACCGTGAACCTCATGAGGAGAGCCCTGGAGGAGAACGGCGCTCCTGCCGACGTCTTGCAGTGCGTTGAAGACCCCTCGATCCCGGTCGCCCAGGAGTTGATGAGGAGGGCGGACCTGGTCATGGCCACGGGGGGGCAACCCATGGTCAGGGCTGCTTATAGCTCGGGTAGGCCCGCTTACGGTGTGGGGGCAGGGAACGCCACCGTAATAGTGGACGAGACGGCTGACCTGGCCGATGCGGCCAGGAAGATAAGGATAAGCAAGACCTCGGACTTCGGCTCTGGTTGTTCTGCTGACGGTAACATCTTGATCCACCAGGACGTGTTCGACGAAATGGTTAGACACCTCGCGGCAGAGGGGGGCTACCTGGCTAACGAAGGGGAGAGGGAACTGCTCAAGCGCGTCATGTGGGATGAGCAGGGGAACAGGCTACCTCACACTGTGGCCGTGTCGCCTCAGAAGCTCGCCTCCATCGCGGGTTTTTCCATACCGGAGGATCGCAAGTTCATCATGGTGATGGGGGACGGCATAGGTCCTCAATATTTCTTCTGCCGGGAGAAACTCACCACCCTGATGGCCCTCTTCAAGTACAGGGATTTCGATGAGGCCCTCTCGATGATGAAGGCCATCTTCGAGGTGGGCGGTAAGGGCCACTCGTGCGGTATCTTCTCCTTCGACGACGAGCGGATCCACAGGTTGGCTTTGGAGGCGCCGGTGAGCCGAATAATGGTGAGACAACCCCAGTCCAGGTCCAACGCTGGGTCGTTCACCAACGGCATGCCCATGACCTCCAGCATGGGTTGCGGCACGTGGGGCGGAAACATCGTTTCGGAAAACATCCACCTCAAACACTACATGAACACCACCTGGGTCTCCCGTCCTATACCGGAGGACAGGCCCAGCGACGAGGAGCTATTCGGGGAGTTCTACGATCCCTCTCTAGAAGAGGATTAGGGGTGATGCCCATGGTTTTCTCGCTCGACGAGTTGATGGCAGGGTTTTTCCCCACCACCAGGACCGGCTATGTGGGTCTTTTGGGCTATCCTCTGTCCGGGACCCTCTCGCCGAAGCTCCAGAACGTGGCTTTCAGGGCCATGGGGCTCGACAACTTTTACCTCCCCATAGAGGTTCAGGAGGAGGAGAGGTTCAAAGCCATCTTCGAGCACATGCCCCTCTTCGGCTTCGTGGGTACAAACGTCACGATGCCTTGGAAGGAGAAGGTGATAGAGCTCCTGGACGAGCTGGACGAGAGCGCCTCTCTCTGTGGTGCGGTTAACACGGTGAAGTTCGACGGGGGAAGGGCTATAGGCTACAACACCGATGGAGTCGGGTTCGTGACCTCCTTCGTCGAAGCCTTCGGCGAAAGCCCCAGGGGCAAGTCCATGCTGATGTTGGGCGCGGGTGGCGCCGCCAGGGCGGTGGCCTTTTACATGCTCAGGGAGGGGATCTCAAGGCTGGTGGTGGTCAACAGAAGCGCGGACAGGGCTAGGGCCCTGGTCGAGAACCTCCGAAGCCACTTCCCCGGCAGGGTGGAGCTGATGTCCATGGAGGATGGGGGTTACAGACGAAGGGCCAGGGAGTTCGACGTGATAGTCAACACCACCAGCGTGGGGATGTACAAGGACCCGGACTCCACCCTCCTCATAGAGGAGGACTTCAGGGAGGGACAGCTGGTCTGCGACGTGGTCTACAACCCGCCTAAGACCCGGATGTTGAAGGAGGCGGAGAGGGCTGGAGCCAGGGTTCTTTCCGGCAGGGGGATGGTGGTACATCAGGCCGCGAAAGCGTTCGAGATATGGACCGGAGTCAAGCCCGACGTGTCGCTGATGTTCTCCGTGTTCGATAGGCACTTCGGGGTGAGCTGACCTCTGGCTCATCTCCGGGTGCGATATAACCCCTTGGGGGAGGTGTTGTGTCGTGAGGTTGTGGGGAGTTTTAGCGGCGATGGGGGTATTCCTGCTCTCTGTGGGGGGACAGGCTCTCGCGGCCTACCCCGAGAAGGACATCAACGGCATAATACAGTGGGGCGCGGGGGTGGGACGGATCTGACCTCGCGGGCGATAGTGCCCGTGACGGAGCCTTTCTTGGGGAAGAAGATAATACTGGTCAACAAGCCAGGAGCCACTGGTGCCATAGCCACGACCTACGTCTTCAACCAGCCAGCCGACGGATATACCCTGCTCTTCGGAGCTGAAAACCCCTCCATATACAAGGTCCTGGGGATAGCCGACATAGACTACGTGGAGAACTTCGAGCCCATAATAATCCTCAGCAGGGTTCCGGATGTGATAGTGGTGAAGGCCGACTCCAAGTACAAGACCCTGAAGGACCTCATCGAGGATGCCAAGGCCAATCCCGGTAAGATCAAGGCTGCCTCCACCGGCATAGGTGGGCTGCCCTATGTGGTGGGCGCCATAATGAGGTCGGTCCACGGAGTGGAGTTCAACATGGTCGAGTTCCCCGGCGATGGACCTGGGCTCACGGCGTTGCTTGGTGGGCACGTGGAGGTGATGCCGGCGGCCATAACAGCTGCGGCTGAGTTTTTGCGCTCCGGCATGCTCAGGGCTCTGGCGGTAGTCAACACCGAGAGGTTGCCCTCCTTCCCGGACGTCCCGGCCATAACCGAGATCTATCCCGAGTACGGGAAGTACCTGCCTTACAGCCACTGGTACGGCGTCTTCGTGAAGAAGGAGACCCCGAAAGAAGTGGTGGATAGGCTAGTCGAGGCGTTCAAGAAGGGATTCGATCACCCTGGCTTCCAGGATTTCCTGAAGAACGCCAACGCCATACCGGCTGGGTATATAGGGGAAGAGGCCAGGAACTTCCTGGCGAGGCAGCGCTCCATAGCCTCCTGGTTGATCTACGAGGCCGGCGCTGCCAAGAAATCTCCCGCCGATCTCGGCATCCCCAAGCCTTAGCCTGAGCCTGAAGCGGGAGGGGTGATCCCCTCCCGCTTCTTGCCCCGGAAGGGAGGGCTTCGTTTGCGCAGGGATTCGAATCTCATGTGGGGGGATCTCATCTTCACGGTTTTCCTCCTGTCGGTTGGGGGTTTCGCCTATCACCATGCCATGGGCATGACCTCTGGGACGTGGTACTCTCCCTCCATCTTTCCCAGGCTCTCCTCGGGTTTGATGATGGTCCTTTGCCTCTTTCACCTGGGGAGGATAGGCGTTGAGATCCGAGCTGCCGTGAAGGAGGGCTCGTTGGGGTTGCCATCCCTGGGCGTTTTGAGCTATGCCCTGAAACCGTCAGTGGTCTTCATGATGGCAGCGGTCCTTGCCTTCGCCGTCGCCTTGCCCATCGCGCGCTTCGCCCCATCGACGTTCCTCTTCCTCCTGGTCACCATGACGTTTTACAGCGGCAGGTTCGACCTCAAGGCCATGTTGGTTTACGCTTTAATATCGCTTGGGTTCGTCGTCTTCTCGGTGCTGGTCTTTAAGACCGTGTTCAAGGTGCTCCTGCCGTGAGGGGGGATGGGCTTTGGACGTGTTGAGCTACCTGCTGATGCCTCTGCTGGATTGGAAGATGTTCGTACTGACGATAATAGGGACCCTGGCCGGGATGTGGGTGGGCGCCATACCCGGCCTGAGCGTGACCATGGCCACGTCTCTTTTGGTCTCCTTCACCTTCAGCTGGGACATATACAGCGCTCTGGCGCTGATATGCGGAGTGTTCATGGGTGGAGTCTACGGCGGTTGCATTACGGCCATACTCATAAACGTTCCTGGAGCCCCAGCCGCTGTGGCCACCGTGTTCGACGGTTATCCTCTAGCCCAGAGGGGTGAGGCCGGCAAGGCGATAGGATTGGCCGTGACGGTGTCCTTCATAGGGGGCATGGTTGGCATACTGGTGCTGGTCTTCGCAGCTCCTCTGGTGGCCAGGTTCGCTCTCAAGTTCGCCCCCAGGGACTACTTCCTGCTGGGGGCCATGGGGATACTTTTGGTGACCAGCATGGGCCAGGGGTCCACCCTCAAGGGTATAGTGGCTGGTACCCTGGGGGTCTTGCTCAGCATGATAGGCCTGGACCCCCAGACAGGAGAGCTAAGGTACACCTTCGGCAGCGTATACCTTATGCAGGGCATCAACTTCATTCCAGCTATGATAGGGCTTTTCGGCGTCTCCGAGGCGCTCTACCAGGCCAGGGAGGGGATGTTGCCGGCGATAAAGCAGAGGCTCGATAGAGTTATCCCTGACTTCAAGACGGTTCTGAGACACATACCTCTGGTGATAAGGTCTGCCCTGATAGGGGTTTGGATAGGGGCTCTTCCGGGCACCGGAGGGGACGTGGCTGCCCTGATAGCTTACGACAGCGCCAAGAGGACCGTGAAAAAACCCTCCGTTCCGTTCGGCCAGGGCGCTTACGAGGGGGTAATAGCGCCCGAGTCGGCGAACGTGGGCGCCATCGGCGGTGCCTTCATCCCCATGCTCACCCTGGGCATACCGGGGGATGCTGTCACGGCGATAATAATAGGGGCGCTTTACATCCACGGGCTCAGACCTGGTCCACTCCTGATGGTTCAAACGCCCCAGGTGTTCTGGGTGATAGTGAGCTGTCTGGTGCTCGCCAACGTAGCGAAGGTCTTGTTGGTTCTCTCGTCCATCAAGGTGTTCATAAGGATCATAGAGGTTCCGAGGCACATCCTCATGCCCATGATAGTCATGCTGTCGGTGGTGGGTACCTACGCCATCCAGAACAGCCTCGTGGACGTCTACTGGATGCTGGGCTTTGGCGTGCTCGGGTACTTCATGCGCCTTTACGGTTACGCCGTGGCGCCCATGGTGCTGGGCATAATACTTGGCCCCATACTGGAGCAGAACTTCAGGAGGGCCATGCAGATGGCCGAGAACAGCCCCATGGCTTTCCTGGCCGACATAGCCTCGAACCCGGTGAGTCTCGTTCTGGCCGCGTTCATACTCGTTATGATCCTTTCTCAGCTTGGATTGTCCAGACTGGCGAGTCGACCGAGGGGCAGCTGAGCTTTCCCCGGGAAAAAACGCTAGCTGGAGGGGGCTTGTCCTGAGCCTCCTCCAGCTTTTCGTCCATGTGGGTTTTTCTCTCTAGGTGTTATAATCTCTGCCTGGCGCTGCGCGGTAGACGCTTTAAACGGAGGGATGCACCTCTGATCGGCATGTGCCGGACCTTGTCCTCGGTTCTGAGACTCCTCGCAAGGGGCGGCCACGAGAGCCCCTTCAGGGCTACGCTTTTGGGGGTTGCCCTGACGGCCCTCTCGAAGCTCCTCGGCCTGGTCAAGAACCTGGCCCTGGCCCGCTTCGCTGGGGTTGGCCCCATATACGACAGCTTCCTGGTGGCCCTCACCGTGCCCGGCGTGATAGCGGGGTTGGTCTGCTCTGCTATCCCGGTGGCGTTGGTTCCCCTCTTCCTGTCGACGAGACACAGGGAGGGAGACGAGTCCGCCTGGAAGGGGGTCGGGGCGGCCTTCGGGACATTCCTGCCCCTCTTCGCCCTGGCCTCGGTGGTCTCCTTCCTCTTCGCCCCCCAGATAGTGGCGCTCGTGGCCCCAAAGCTCGACCCCTACAGGGCATACCTCTCCTCCTACATGAGCAGAAACATGTCCCCTCTGGTCTTTCTCTGGGGGGCCCTGGGCCTCCTCCAGGGGGTCCTTCGAGCTAACGGCAGGATATCTCTGTCCCAGCTGGGGGATCCCCTCATAAACCTGACCATGATAGCCTTCTTGCTCCTCTTCTTCGACCTGAAGCCAGGCTTCGGGCTCTGGGGCGGTTACTCGACGGGTCTGGCCCTGGGCGTCTTTGCGCTTTGGGCCGTGGCCAAAGGCTCATTCCCGCACCTTAGGCTTCGGTTCGCCCCCTTCGACCCATTCGTCAGGGAGACTATGGCGCTCATCTGGCCGGTGTTCTTGGCGAACGGAGTGGGTATACTGAACGCTTTGGTGGACCGGTACTTCGCTTCGGGGCTTCCTCCCGGGGCCATATCGGCCCTTAGCTACGCCTTTTTGCTTCGAGCGCTGCCGTCCGACCTCCTCTGCGGTCCCCTCTGCAACGCCTTCTACAGCTTTGCCTCCTCCAGCGCCGCCAGGGATGACAGGGATTCCCTGGTGGTCCTGACGTCGAGGAGCTTTTCCTCCATCGTCCTGGCCCTCTTGCCCATCTCGATCGTCCTGGCGGTGGGTTCAAGAGAGCTGGTCGAGCTGGTCTTCCAGAGGGGGAACTTCGACGAGCGAGCCACCCACCTCACCGCCCAGGCCCTGGTCTTCTACGCCCCGGGCCTTCTGCCACAGGCTTTGTGGTCGCTTCTGTCGCACCTCTTCTGGGCGCACCACGACACCAAAACCCCTACCCTCGTCGCCTCAGCGGCCTTGCTCTTCAACGCCGGGGCCAACGCCCTATTGGTGGGGCCCATGGGGCACCGGGGGCTAGCCCTCGCCACCTCCCTCTCGAGCCTTCTGGGCCTCCTTCTCGTCGCGGCCAAGGTGAGGAGGAGGTTCGCCCTCCCCCTTCGCCCCTTGCTGGTCGAGCTCCTTAAGGTCGGCCTGGCCGCCCTGGCGGCCCTTCCCGTATTGCTGCTCTCCCTGGGATCCCCCCTTCTTTACCTTCTCTCCTCGCCCCTGTTCCTGCTGGTCTGCTTCTCCCTGGGGATCGCCCTTAGGAGCGACGGCGCCCTGCTGTTGCTGTCGAGGCTTAAGCGCATGGCCCTGATCCTCAGGGGCCTGGGATAGGATCTCCTCGTATATCTCCCTCATCCTCGCGAGGATCGCTCCCAGCTCGAATCGCCTCACCATCTCTCTGCCCCTTAAGCCCATCTCCCTCCTCAGGTTCGGATCGCGGTAGAAGCGCTCCACGGCGCTCACAAGTCCGTCCAGGTCGTTGGTCCTGTAGAGGAATCCGTTCTCCCCATCCCTAACCAGGTCGCGGTTTCCCCTGCAGTCGGAGGCCACCGCGGGCAGAGCGCAGGCCATGGCCTCCATGACGTTCACTGGAAGCCCCTCCCTGAGGGAGGCGCTTACGAGAAGATCGGAGGCCCAAAGGAGC
>CAYRKT010000014.1:0-8078 GCA_964425005.1 uncultured Synergistia bacterium | reverse complement strand
GGGAGTGATGGGCTTGAAGGTGGGCGTGATAAACCAGGCGAGGATGGGATCCACCAGGCTCCCCGGCAAGGTGATGATGGACCTGGAGGGCAAGCCCTTGCTCTACTACTCCACGGCCAGGTCCGCCCTCTCCAGGTACGTCGACCAGGTGGTGGTGGCAACCACCTACCTCCCCCAGGACGACGCGATAGAGCGCTGGTGCGAGGAGGAGGGCTTCGCCTGCTTCAGGGGAGAGCCCGAGGACGTGCTCGACAGGTACTACAGGGCCGCCTCGAAGTTCGGCTTCGAGCTGGTGGTGAGGGTTACCTCCGACGATCCCTTCACGGACCCGACCGTGATAGACATGCTGGTGCTCGCGGTGATGAACGTGGAGGGCTTGGATTACGCCTCCATAAGGATCAAGAGGAGGACCTGGCCCCACGGCCTGGACGCCGAGGCCATGACCTTCGAGGCCCTGGAGAGGGCCTGGAGGGAGGCCAGGAATCCCGGCGAGAGGGAGCACGTGACCGGGTACATCACCGGCAACCCCCACCTCTTCAAGACCCTGGAGATACCCTTCCTGCAGGACCTATCCTGGATGAGGCTCACCGTGGACTACCCCGAGGACCTGGAGAGGGCGAGGGCCCTCATGGCGCGCCTCTTGCCTTCGAAGGGCATCTCCTTCGGGGTGAGGGACGTGATAGAGGCCTACAGGGATCTCTTCGGAGATGGGCCCTGAGGTCTCCTTCCCTCTATCTCCTTCGTCAGCGAGAGGGCGGTGGGGGTGATCGCCACGCCGCCTCTGGCCGTCTCCCTCAGGCTCTCGGGGAGGGCCCTTCCCACCTGGGCCATCGCCTCCATGACCTCGTCCAGGGGGATGACGCTCTCTATTCCGGCCAGGGCCATCTCGGCGCAGGATATGGCGACGTTCACCGCCGCACCGTTCCTCTTGACGCAGGGGACCTCCACGAACCCGCCCACCGGGTCGCACACCAGTCCCATGAGGGCCTTGAGGCTCAGGGCCGCGGCGTGGGAGGCCCTTTCGGGGTCGCGGCAGAAGTAGTAGACCAGCATCGCCGAGGCCATGGCCGCGGCCGAACCTATCTCGGCCTGACATCCACCGGCGGCCCCCGACAGGGTGGCCCTTGAGGCTACGGCGTTTCCCACCGCTGCCCCCACGACGAAGGGGGCCTTGAGGTCTTCGATCGTGGCTCCGAAGTGGACCTTCAGGGCATACAGGACCCCGGGCACAACCCCGCATGAACCGGCGGTGGGGCAGGCCACCACCCTCCCCATGGAGGCGTTGGACTCGGCCATGGAGAGGGATGCCACCGTGGCGGTGTGGGCGAAGGGGCTGAGCATCCTCGCCGAGTGCCGACTCAGCTTGAAGGCGTTGTCCCCCGTCAGGCCCGTGAGGGTCTCAAACTTAGCGCCGAAGCAGCGCTCGGCCTCCTCCAGCATGGCCTCGAGGAAGGAGGCGAGCTTACCTAGGACCTCCTCGGGCTTCCTCCCGGTCTCCGCCGTCTCGCGCCTCAGGATCAGTTCGACGAAGTCCGAACCCGTCTCCTTCCACTCCCTCACGAGCTCGCCGAAGTTCATCTGCCGTCACCCCTCGCGTAGAAGGCCTGTACGGTGCAGGGCAAGGAGGATATGCGGCCGAAGGCCCCGGGGGGTAGCTCCTCGTCCAGCTCGATGATGGTCATGGCGGTCCCGTCCAACGGGAAGGATCGCCTCAGGTATACGTTGGCTATGTTGACCTCTATGTGCCGAAGGATCTCCCTCAGGGCTCCGGGGACGTCCCTGTTCCTCACCACCAGCGTGGGCATGTCGCCCGCGATGGAACAGGCCACCCCGTTGAGCTTCGTGATCCTGATCGCTCCACCGCCGATCGAAGCGCCCTCGACCTCCGATCTCACCTCCCCGACCCTGGCCCTGATCAGGACCGTGTTGGGGTGAACCTCGCCCAGGTCCGCGGGGACGAAGCTGAACCTTAGCCCCGCCTCCCTGGCCCTGGGTAAGGGGTCTTTGACCTCCGGGTCGTCCTCCCTCAAGCCCAGGATCCCGGCGAGCAAAGCCCTGTCCGTCCCATGTCCCCAGTAGGTGGAGGCAAAAGAGCCGTGCAGTAGGAACTCCACCTCCTCGGGGATACCGGTCATCTTGTGGACGAACCTGGCTATCCTCAAGGCCCCCAGGGTGTGGGAGCTGGAGGGACCTATCATCACCGGGCCCGCCACCTCCAGAAGGCCCATCCTCAGTTCACCTCCCAAGAGCTCTACGGCGGTAAATCGTCAAAAGCCCATCTGCCAGGGCTTTGATCCTGGCCGACCCCTCGACGCCCTCGGCCCACTCGCCCCTTATGGCCCCCTCGCCCCAGAGGGCTCCCGCCAGGGCCAGGGCCATGGAGCATATCGTGTCCGCATCTCCCCCTAGCCTCAGGGCTCTCAGGGCCACGTCCTCGAAGCTCGACCCAGCGAGGAAGGATACTACGGCCGATGGGACCGAATCAAGGGCCAGGGGTCCGTTTCCGAGGACCCTCGCCACCTCCTCTGGCGAAGCCCGAGAGGACTTCAGGAGGTCGAGGCCCCCTTCGAGCTTTTCCCTGTACTCGTCGGACTCGCACAGAGACGCTAGCGCCTCCAGAAAGAGCGATCGGTCGAAGCGCCCCGGATCTGACCTCGAGGCCAGGGCGACGGCGCAGGCCTGGAGGTAAGCCCCCTCCACGGCCAGGGGATGGGAGTGGGTGATCCTGGAGCAAACCTCCACCTTCTCCCTGAGATCGAACAGGTCGTCGCCGAAGAGGAGCCCCAAAGGCGCCACCCTCATGGCCGCCCCGTTGCCCTTTGAACCTCCTGGATACACCCTCCTGTCCAGGAGCTCCCTCCACGAAAGGCCCTCCCGCATCATCTCGAAGATTCTGGGCGGACCGGATCCGTATCCCCGCCAGGGCTCCTCGAAGTAGGCCTCGGCCAGGGAGGCCGCCAGGTCGTCCCCGTCGAGGCCCCCGACCCTGAGGATCGACTCGACCACCGCCATCGTCATGGCCGTGTCGTCGCTGTATCGGCCCGGGTTCAGGGCCTCGAGCTCGACCTCGATCGGGCCCTGGGCCCCCTCGAGGGGTAGGCCCAGGGCGTCTCCTACGGCCACGCCGAGAAGACAACCCCTGAACCTCTCAAGCAGGTTGCACCACCGCCGGACAGGTGGGCTTGAACGGGCAGGAGCCGCCCCTCGGACAGGCCTCGGGTTTTGAGGCCTTCTCCAGGAGCGAAGGGGCTTCCCGCACCAGCTTGAGCATCGCCCCGTCGTCCGGGGGCACCTCGAGGAGCTCTCCCTCCCTCAGGAAGAAGAGGTACCCCTTCCTCGTCCTCTTCGCCCCCTCGCCCCACAGGAGGCCAGCGGCGAGAAGGTATGCCCTCATCTGTTGCTCGTAGAGCTCGAGGGCTTCGCTCGAGGGCTTCGAGAGCTTGTAGTCCAGGACCACCACCTCGTCCCCCCTGGCCCTCACCAGGTCGAAGCGACCGTCGATCCTGACCCCCTCTGACCACACCGCGAAGGGCATCTCCCTCCTGGAGGAGGGATCGAGGAGCAAATCCCTCACCACCGGGTCCGAAGAGGCCCTGGACAGGGACTCGTCCAGGATGGACAAGACCAACTCGTCCTCCAGAAGAGGACACAGCCTTCGGTCCACCGACTCCTCGAGGGCTCTCTTAATCTCTTCGCGCCCGATCCCCTCCCTCCAGGCCCGAAGGGCCAGGTGGACCAGCTCGCCCACCTCCCTTCCCCCGGGCTCAGCCTTGTAGGGTGGCGAGAGCTCGTCCCGGAAGCCCAGGTCCACCCCCATGAGCTCCCGAAGCCTGAAGGCTAAAGGGCAGAAGGCCAGGAGGGCCAGGGAGGAGGGGCTTGCGCGCTCGAGCCTGGGGCTAGAGCGGACCTTCGGAAGGTCCTTGAGCTTCAGCTGGTACGTCCAGCCCTCCGTCGTCCGCTCGCCTGAGATCCCCCCCTCCTGCCTCTTGGCCTCAAGGCCACTCTGCCCTGCTAGAAGGCTCACCATGCCCTTCCCGCTCTCGACCAGAACCAGCTTGGACCTGGCCCTGGTTGCCCCGACGAAGAGGAGCCTTATGGCCTCCTTCGAGGAGGTCTCCTCTGCGGCCCCGTCTTCCACCCTTTCCCCCTCCAGGTTCTCCCTCACCGAGAGCTTCCCGGTGGGGGAGATCTCGAGGCGTCCCCTCGGGCCCTCCTTTTCGTCGAAGTCCAGAAGGATCACGGCTTCGAACTCGAGCCCCTTGGAGGAGTGGATCGTCATGGCCCTGAGCCTGCTCTCGTCCTCGTCCAGCCATATCTCCTCCTCCCTTCCCCTGGGGCTTAAAGCCTCCTCGAGGTAGATCAGACAACCTATGGGGTCGAATCCCTTGTCCCTCTCGTACTCCAGGGCTATCTCCTTGAGCCTGCTTAAGTCCGCCAAGGCCTTGGCCCTCTCCTCGGCGCTCAAATCGGAGAGGAGGAGCACCTCCAGGTGGGCCACCGCCGAGGATATGCCGCAGGAGAGGGAAACCCTTCTGATATCCTCGAGGAGCCGGGCTTCCTGCTCGAAGGCCCTGAGCACCTCCTCCCTTACGGACGCCCCCCTCTCCTTCGCCTCGAGGAAGGCCTTCGACGCCTCCTGCAGGGACCTGCCCGAGAGGGAGGAGGCCAGGAAGGACAAAAGCCCAAGCTCGTCGCCGGGGACGAGGGCGGCCCTCAGGGCCGATATGACCTGGACCACCAGGTCGCTTTGGCCCAGGGTGAGGCTTCCTTCCAATCGGAGCTTGAGCCCCTCGTCGGAGAGGGCCTCCTTTAGCCCCTCCAGGTGCGACCTGTTCCTCGCGAGGATCGCCACCTGGGATGGCTTTAGCCCGCATCTATCGACCACGTCTCTAGCCAACCGGGCGATGCCCCTCGCCCTCTGTCCCCCCCTTGGGGGTACGGTCCAGACCTCCACGGGTTCCGCCAAATCCCCCCCTCCTTGGGGGAGGACGGGCTCGAAGGGAAGCTCGCGCAAGCGCTGGGCGAAGATCCCCTCGAAAGCCCTGTTCAAGGTCTCCCCCAACCCCTGGCTGAACCTGTAGCTCCTCTTCAGCGACACGTAGAGGCCCTGCTCCTCGGCCTCCTTCGCCAGCTCCAAGAAGATGCCCGGGTCCGCCCCTCTGAAGGAGTATATGGACTGCTTGGGGTCTCCAACGGCGAAGAGGGAGCACCCTTTACCCCGCAGGGCCTTGAGCATCTCGTTCTGGGATGGGTTTACGTCCTGCAACTCGTCCACCAGGACGTGGGAGAAGGGGAGGTCCTCCCAGCTTTCTATAGTATTCGTGGCCTCGCGTATCATGTCCTCGAAGTCCAGCAGGGAGGCCCGCCTCTTCCTCCCCTCCCAGGCCGAGGCCAGAAGGAGCAGGAGGTCCGCTATGGCCCTCTGAAGGGGATCTCCCTCGTCGAAGCTGAGCTTTCCGTCCCGGTAGCCTCTGATCTCGACCAGCTTCTGGAAGGCCCCCTTCAGGTCGGACCTGTAAAAGCCCACCAGCTCGTCCAGGGTGCAGGGAAGCCTGCCGATCCCGAGGACCTGGTCTTTTAGCCGATTCATCAGGTCCTCCTCTGGGCTCTCCGCCATCTCTTCCAGCAGGTCCAGAGAGCCCAGCTCCAGCTGGCTCAGGGCCTGTCTTAAGAAGGTCGACCTCCTGTGGCCGGGCGAGGCCTGCTTCCTCGCGCCGCTCGCCCTGCTCGATATGAGCCTCACGGCGAAGGAGTGGAAGGTGGAGATGTGCGAGACGGCGAGCGAGCCCATGACCCGTTCGATCCTCTCCCTACCCTCGGGCGCCACACCCTCGAGCTCCATGAGGCGCTTTAGCTCCTTTCTTATCCTGAGCCGCATCTCCAGGGCCGCCTTCTCGGTGAAGGTTATCGTGACGATCCTGCCGGGATCTATCGCCCTGCACAGGGTGAGCCACGTGAACCGCCTGGATATCACGTGGGTCTTGCCGGTGCCCGGTCCGGCGCTCACCACGGTGAGGGCCATCTCAGAGGTGACCGCCTCTCTCTGGTCCTCGTTCAGCCCATCGAGCACCAGTTCTTCGAGGTTCATGGGCCTCCACCCCCCATCGCCGCCGCGCACAGGGGGAAGTGAGGGCACATCCTGCATTGCCCCCCCCTCGCGCCTGCTCTGGCGTCGAAAGATCCCTCCTTTAGGATCTCGATGGCCTCGTAGACCTGGCGCTCCACCTCGGCGAAGAGGTCCCTGGTGGTACCCCTCACCTCACCTTCGTCCTCCGCATAGCGCCTCAGGAGCTCCAGTACGCTCGAACTTTCCTTTCTGTTCTTGCGGAATGGCAGGAACACCCTGTTCCCTGTCCCTCTTCGGAGGGAGATAAGCACCCCAGCCTGGGGTTGCAATTTGAGCTCCCTTCGGATCAGCCACATGTAGGCCTTGACTTGCTCTTCGCCCCCCTCGAGGGAGCCGGTCTTGTAGTCCACCACGACGGCCCAGGCCTCGTCGTCTCGTTCGAAGACGTCCAACCTGTCCAGCCTTCCGGTGCAGGAGACCCCGTTCACCTTCGTCAAGAGCTGGAGCTCCAGCTCGCTCCTGAGGGCGAAGCCGCACCTTTCCGCCTCGCGCTTGAGGGCCTTCCAGGAGGAGAGCACGTCGCAGCAGGTCCTTAGGGCGGCTGAGGCCTTGAGCTCCAGGGCCTCGGGCGAAAGCAGATCCCTCAGCTTCTCCTCGAGCAGTTCGAGGGCGCGCTCTTTGAGAGGGACCTCTTCGCCCTGGAGGGTCTCTTTGAGCAGCTCGTGGAGGACCTCGCCGAAGAAGGCCGGGATGGGGTTCTTGAACGGGTTTTGGGGCTTCAGGACGCGCTCCAGAAGGTATCTCCTCGGACAGGCCTCCTTTCCCGACAGGAGGGGCAGGTCGCTCAGGTCTAAGGTCGAGGGGACCTCCACCCTGAGCGCCCCCTTGGCCTCAGCCCTCTCCCTCACGCCGACCTTGAGCAAGGGGCCCTCCCTGCCGAGGGGATGTAACTCCAGGCCCAGCGGCCTTGCGCCCAGCTCCTCCCTCGCCCTCTCCAGGAAGTGGGTGGGTTCCAGGGGGCGATAGGGGCTTTCCCCCTCTGCCACCACCAGGTAGACCACTCTCTCCCCGGCCAGGATGGTCCTGAGGTAGACCTCCTCGGTGTGCCTCTCCATCGCCTGGGGCCTCAGCAGCAGACCACTGTCTCCCTTCCTCTCGGCTATCCTCTCTCGAAGCTCCAGCTCCAGGACCTCCTCGTCCACCCTCGCGGACCAGCTCTCCTCGTCGTTTTGGGCCATCGCCCAGACGTCGAAGGAGCACAGGACCGACGGCCTTCCGGGCACCAGCCCGACCCCTCCGCGAAGCGGCCCGTCCACCCTGGCCCTTCGCTCGTCCGCCCATATCCTCAGGAGATCTTCCGCCTCCCCCTCCAGCTCCTCGAACTTCACCCCCAGCCATCTCAGCTCCTCGCCCAGCTCGAAAAGCCCCCTGAGGTACTCCTCGTCCAGAGCCACCCTCGACTCGGCCCGGGGGAGGCCAAACGAGGCCCTCAGCATCCCGGCCCTGAGGCGCTCGAAGAGCTTCGGAAGGGATGGACTTTTGCCCAGCAGGGAGGTCAGGTCGAGGCGGCTAAGGTCCTCCCTCAACCCCTCTTCCAGGGGCGCGAAAGGCCTGGCTACGGTGCGCTCGAGCGGGTCCTTGCCCCAGAGGGCCTGGACGGAGAGATCTATGGAGCTGGTCTCGAGGGCCGGAAAGCCTTCCCTCCTCAGGAGCGAGACCTCGGCGAGGAGCCTGTGGAGCCTCGAGAGGGATAGGGGGATCTTCCTCCTGATCGTCGTCGCTATCCCCGCCCCCTCCAGGACGTCCCTGAAGGCGAAGACCTCCTCCTCGGGGCACATGAGCCCCACGGAACAGCCTCCCTCGAGCGCCAGGGGACCCAGCAGGTTGGCCGAGAGCTCCGGGACCAGGTTTTTCAGCGGACACCTGACCTCGAGGACCTCCGGGAGGCCCTCACAGCGGGGTTTCCCCCCAAGGCCCACCTGCTCGAGGGAGGGGGGTTCCCTCTGGGGGG
>CAYRKT010000013.1:14276-31524 GCA_964425005.1 uncultured Synergistia bacterium | reverse complement strand
CCAGGAGGGTGGCCAGAGCCTCGTCCAGCCTCAAGGGGATCCCTCCGCCCATCCCACCAGGTCGTGCTCCAGGGCCTCCTCCACCCTCACGGAGACCCACTCGCCCAGCCTGAGGCCCTTCCTCCTCCTCACCAGCACCAACCCGTCCACCTCTGGGGCCTCCCTGAAGCTCCTACCCACCAGGAAGCGCCCCTCCCTTCCCTCCAGCAAAACCTCCAGCGACCTCCCCACGAAGCGCTCGTTCCTCTCCCTCGATATCCCCTCCTGGAGCGACATGACCCTCGAAAGCCTAAGCTCCTTCTCCTCCTCGGGGACCTGCCCCTCCATGAGGGAGGCGGCAGTCCCCTCCTCGGGACTGAAGGCGAAGGCGCCGAGCCTGTCGAAGCGCACCTCCTCGAGGAAATCCAGCAGGTCCTCCAGGTCCTCCTCGGTCTCGCCCGGGAAGCCCACCATCACGGTCGTCCGGAGGGCGAAGTCCGGGTCCGCCCCCCTCAGCAGGCCGAAGAGCCTGAGCATCCCCTCCCTGGTGACCCTCCTCCCCATCGCCTCGAGGATCCTGGGGCTGGAGTGCTGGACGGGCACGTCCAGGTACCTCTGGACGGATCGAAGGGAGAGGATCAACTCGGCGAGGGGCTCGTCCAGCCTCGCCGGATGGAGGTAGAGGAGCCTGAGCCTGACGCCGGACGGGCAGAGCTCGTCCAGCGCGAGGAGCAGCCTGGAAAGGGAGGGCTCGCCGTACAGGTCCGACCCCCAGGAGGCCAGGTCCTGGGCCACCAGGCAGACCTCCCTGGCCCCCTCCTCCACGAGGGAGGAGAACTCGGACCTTATCTCCTCGAGGCCCCTGCTCCTCATGGGCCCCCTGATGGAGGGGATGGTGCAGTAGCTGCAGCGGTTGCTGCACCCCTCGGAGACCTTCAGATACCTGGTCCAGACGGGCTTGCCGGGAAGGGGCCTCCTGCCGGGGACAGGATCCACCCCGAGGCGGAGCGCCACCTCCTCCCAGGGGTCCACCCCGAAGAGGCCGTCGCAGAGGGGAAGCTCCTCCTGCAGCGCCCCTCTGCCGTAGCGGGAGACCATACACCCCACCACCCAGAAGGAGCCCACCTCCCCCCTCTCCTTCATCTCCTCCACGTCCAGGACGCTCTCGACCGCCTCCTTGACCGCCTCCTCCACGAAGGCGCAGGTGTTTATCACCACCAGGTCACAGCCCTCGGGCCTCGGGGAGAGCTCGAAACCCGCCCTCTCCAGCACGAAGGCGATCCTCTCGCTGTCCACCTCGTTCTTGGAGCAACCCAGGGATAGGACGAAGGCCCTCATCAGCCGATCCGCTCCACCCTCCCTCCGGGCAGATACCTGAACTCGCCGATCCCCGTCTCGGTCCTCGGGGCGCCCAGGGCCCTGCCGTCCAGGTAGACCCTCACCGCGGGGGCGTTGCCGTACCTGACCACCAGCTCTCTCCCCTCGAACTCCCTCACGTCCCCGGGGCCCAGCGTCCCCATGAAGAGGACCTTCGACCCGTCGAGGACCCTAACCCAGCACCTGCCGGTGAGCTCCAGGCGAAGCCTGACCGTGGATGGAAGCTCCTCCTGGGGCCTCGCGGCCACCGGGGCCACCTCGACCTCTTCGGAGACCACCTCGGGGGAGGAGATGGGGTTCGGCTCGACCGCCGAGGGCTCCCGCGCGGGCGACGAGGGCGCCGCCTGCTGGGGGGATGAGACCTCGGGGGACGCGGGCTCTGAGGCCTGAGGGGCGACGACGGAAGCGGTGGCCTGAGGCTGCGAGCCCGAACCGGGCTGGGGGAGCTTGCTCAGGATCATCCTGTGCTGCCAGAAGAAGACCGCCACACCGCCCACGAAGAGCAGGAGCAGGAGGAAGGCCCACCCCCCGCCGCTCCTGGAAAAGCTCCTGGCGTCCTTGCCGTACCTCTCGACCTTCTCCCTCACCTCCTCGTGGGGGGGTAGCACCCAATCCCCCAGGGCCTCCTTGAACCTCTCCACCGAAGACTCGTCGAGCCCGAGCATCTTGGCGTAGTTCCTGAAGAAGCCCACCACGTAGGGCCCCTTAGGGACGCCGGAGAGATCCCCCCTCTCGAGCCCCTCTATCACCGAAAGCCTGATCTTAAGCCTCCGGGAGACGTCGGCCAGGGAGAGCCCCTTCTCCCTCCTCGCCTCCTCCAGCCTACGCCCCAGATCCCGCAGAGCCTCGACGTCCAAGACAGGATACCCCCCTTTGGGCCTCCTCCCTGATGAGCCTCGCCTCGGCGACCGGGTCTTCTGCGCCCAGTATCCCGCTCCCGGATATCAGGAGGTCGCAGCCCGCCCCGGCTAGCTCGAAGGCGTTGTCCCTCTTAACGCCCCCGTCCACCGCTATTATAAACGAAAGACCCCTCTCGTCCCGAAGGCGCCTGAGATCGCGGACCCTGCCCAGGGAAGAGGGGATGAAGGCCTGCCCCCCGAAGCCCGGGTTCACGGACATCAGGAGCACCAGGTCCACCATCTCCAGCACTGGCTCCACCGCCAGGAGGTGCGTCCCGGGGTTCAGGGCCACCCCAGCGCGGACGCCAGCGCCCCTTACGGACTGAAGACACCTGTGGAGGTGGTAGGTGGCCTCGGCGTGGACCACCAGGTAGTCGCAGAAGCCCAGAAAGAGCTGCAGGAAACGCTCGGGCTCCTCCACCATCAGGTGGACGTCCAGGGGCAGGTCGAAGGACTCCTTCAGGCGCCTGGCGAGCTCGGGCCCGTAGCTCAGGTTGGGGACGAAGTGGCCGTCCATCACGTCCAGGTGCAGGAGGTCCACCTCCCCCCTGACCAGGTCCACCGACTCGCCTATCCTGAGGGGATCGGCCGCCAGCAGGGAGAGGCCTATGGCCACCTCGCCCCTCACATGAAGCGGTCCTCCCAAACGAAGACGCCTCCCAGGTAGATCTGAACGGCTATCTCCCCCTCGTAGGGGTGATCTATCCTTATGTAGTCTCCCCCCTTGTGCTCCCTCTGGTAGATGACCCTCTCCCCGGACCTGTCCACCACGGAGATCTTCACCTCCATGGGGCGGTTCACCGGAGGCATCTGGTAGCGGATCCTGGCCACCTTCGTGGGCCTGGGCTCAGGCCTCGCGGGCTCCGCCTGGGGCTGAGAGGACTGGGAGGGGGCGACCGCCGAGACCTCCTGGGACCTGGGGGCGCCGACCTCGGGCGAAGCGGGAGGGGCTCCCACCACCAGGCCCTGGGCCGAGGAGGGGCTGGTCGTCACCACCAGGGAGGATTCCTCCGGCCTGGGGCCCACCGCCACGGAGGGACCAGGCTGAGGCGAAACCTGGGACGGCTGCGGAGCAGGGGTCCCGGTGGACACCCCTAAGGATATGCCGGAGCCCCTGGCCACCCTGGTGCCCGGCCTTGGCCAGACCCTCACCACCACCCCTGCGGGGCTCCTGTCGGTCCGCTCCTCCACCACCCGGTAGACCGAAAGGCCGCTCCTCTCTATCACGGACCTGGCGGCCTCGAGGGGCTGCCCCAGGACGTCGGGGACCTCCACCTGAGATCCGTCCCCGGGCTGGCCGAGGCTCAGGAGGAGGTCCACCCTGCTACCCCTGGGCACGCTGGCGGGAGAGGCCGGGCTCTGGGCCACCACCACCCCCACAGGGGCCCTGGGGTCCTCCACCCTCAGCACGTCCCCCACCACGAAGCCCTCCTCCTGGAGCTTCCTGACCGCGTCCTCGTAGACCATACCCCTCACGTCGGGCAGAGGCGCCCTCAGGGTGGACCTGCTCACCGAAACCCCTATGGCCCTGCCCTGCCTGACGGTGGTCCCAGGGGGCGGATCCTGCTCCACCACCACCCCGGCGGGGGCGCTGGAGGGGACCTCCCTGTCCACCTTCACCGTGAAGCCGCGCCTCTGGGCCTCCCTCATGGCCTCCATCACCGAGAGGCCCCGAAGGTCGGGGACCGGGATGTCCCTGGCCGAGGAGACCAGCATGGCCCTCACGCCCATGTACCCGGCCGCGGCAGCCCCCACCAGCAGGAGCAAGAAGACCACCTTAAACAATCGTCCCATATCTCAACTCCTCCAGCTCCTCGTCCTCCACAAGCCTTATTATATCCCCGTAGAGGGTGAAGCTCCCCGCCCTCCTCACGGCCACCAGGGCGAAGCGGCCCAGTGCCCCAGGATCCCCCTCCACCACCACCGGCTTGTCGGTGTGGGTCCTCCCCTGCAACCTTCCACCCCCCTTGGGGGCCATCTCCTCCAGGAGCACCACCACCTCCCTCCCCACGTAGGCCCTGTTTCGCCGAAGGGATATGGACCTCTGCAGGGCGTTGAGCTCGTTGAGTCGCCTGCGCTTGACCTCCTCCGGCAGTTCCCCCTCCATCCTGGCGGCGGCCGTCCCGGGCCTGGGCGAGAAGGCGGCGGAGTGGACCATGTCGAGCTGCGCCCTCTCCAGGAGGTCCAGGGTCCGCTCGAAGTCCTCCTCCGTCTCGCCGGGGAAGCCCACTATCACGTCGCTGGTCGCGCAGGCCATCTCCCCCAGGGTGGACCTGAAGAGGCGGACGAGCCTCAGGAAGTCCTCCCTGGTGTATCCCCTCCCCATCCTCCGCAGGACCTCGTCCGAGCCCGACTGGACGGGGAGGTTTATGGCCCTCATCGCCCTGGGGCTTTCGGCCATCGCCTCGAACAGGCGAGGGGAGGTGTCCCGGGGGTGACAGGTGGTGAAGGAGAGCCAGAAGGGCCCCTCCAGGGAAGAGACCGAGAGCAGAAGCCCCTCGAAGGAGACCCCCAGGTCCCTGCCGTAGGCGGTGACGTTCTGACCCACCAGGCACAGGAGCCTCGCCCCCGAGGAGAGGAGGGCTTTGGCCTCCTCCAGCACCGCCTCGGGGGGACGGGAGCGAAAGGAACCCCGCACGTAGGGGACCACGCAGTAGGTGCAGAAGTTGTCGCAGCCGTGGGCCACCGTGAGGTAGGCCCTCACGGGGTTCTCCCTGGCGAGGGGAGGACAGGAGATCTCGAAGAGCTCGTCCCTGCCCTCGTGGAGCAAAAGCAGCCGCTCCCCGGAGGCCAGCGACTCGAGGAGGTCCTCCACCCTCCCCAGCAACCTGGGGGAGAGGAGAGCCCTCACGCAGGAGAAGCGCGAGAACAGGGAGGCCCCCATGCGCTGGGCCATGCAGCCCGCCACCACCACGGCGGGCCTGCCCCTGGACCTGAAGCGCCTATCCAGGCGCCCCAGAAGCGACAGCACCTTGTCCTCCGCCTTCGCCCTGATGGAGCAGGTGACGAGGAGGACCAGGTCGGCCTCCTCGGGGGGCAGCTCCGCCATCCCCCTGCCCAGGAGGTGGGTCCGAAGCCTGTCGCCGTCCTGGACGTTCATCTGGCATCCGAAGACCAGCAGGGAGAAGGAGTTCAACTAGAGCCCCACCTCCAGGCCGAAGAGCCTCCTCGCCAGGAGGCCCACGCCGAAGGAGAAGGCCGCCACCGCCAGGTTCAAGGCGGCCATCTCCAGAAAGCCCGAGGCTATGGGCCTCTCCCTCACCACCGCCACGTAGGAGGAGAAGCCCAGCACCACCAGGAAGGCCAGGGAGAGGGAGACCCCCATCGCCGCCAGGGGGCTCAGGCCCAGGAGGTAGGGCAGGACCAGAAGCGACACGGTGGCCACGTAGGCGGCACCGGTGTAGAGGGAGGCCCTCAGGGCGAAGCCCCTCTCCTCCGAGGAGGCCCGCTGGGAGAGGTACTCCGAGGCCGCCATGGAGAGGGAAGCGGCTATCCCCGTTATGAGGGCGGAGACCGCCACCAACCGGGCGTCCATGAAGGCCAGGGTCATACCCACTATCGCGCCCGAGAGCTCCACCAGGGCGTCGTTCAGCCCCAACACCACCGAGCTCAGGTAGTTCAGGAAGTCCTCGCTGATCATGGACAGAAGCTCCCTCTCGTGGGCCTCCTCCTCGGCCAGGATCTGCGCCCACATGGCGTCCTCCCCGGCCATGGCCGAGTAAGCCCTCTGAGCCCCCTCCTCCCCCCTCTCCAGGAGCTTCAGGGCGAAGGTGAGCCCCAAAAATCGCCAGAGCAACCCGAAGAGGAGGACCCTCCAGCGCCTGGGCCTGGGAGGAGAGCCCAACGCCTGGGCTATCCTCCTGGCGTGCTCGAGCTCGTCCTGGGCTATGCGGCTCAGGACCTCGCCCGTCCTGCCGCCCACCGCCCTCGCTATGCTGGAGTAGACCAGGTGCTCGGTGATCTCGTTGTCGCGGATCTCCTCGAGGAGCCGCAACCTCTCCGCGGCCGACGACAAGAGGACCACCCCCGAAGGCGGAGGAGAGGAGACGCCACGATGAAAATGGCGGAGAGGGTGGGATTTGAACCCACGGAGGGGCTTTTGGGCCCCTCAGTCGATTTCGAGTCGACCGCCTTAGACCGCTCAGCCACCTCTCCGCAGGGAGAGATTTTACACCAAAAGGCACCAGGCCACAACCGTTTAGCCCCGCCCCGAGGTGAACCGCGAAGTGGTATAATCATGCTGGGTCATACTAGCTCACGGAAGAGGGAGACGCCCAGGGAAGGGGGTGAAGGGGATGCGCATAGTCGAGGGATCGGGCATCGAGAGGCTTCAGCCCTTAAGCCTAAGCCCTCGCCGAGGAGGGCAGAGGCCCTCGGAGGCCCACGAGGTGGTCCCATCCAGGCGATCCAGGATCAGGGAGCTGGACGCCAGGCTCTCCTCCCTCCAGGACAGGATCACCAGGCTGCAGGAGCTGGAGGAGCGCGTCGGCCGCGCCAGGCCATCGGGGGGCGAAGAGCTGAGGTCCCTCTCGGAGGAGCTGAGGAGGGAGGGCATATCGCTTCCCCGAGGCGAAGGGGGGCCTGCCGAGGAGGTGCTCTTCACCGCGAGGTCCGTCCTGGCCGAGCGACGCAGGGAGCTGGAGAGGGAGGCCTCGGCCCTCAGCGCCGAGATCGAGAACCTGGCCGCCAGCGGATCCCAGCTGCCCGACTTCAGCGCCGCCAGGGAGCTGGTGGAAAAGCTCCTGGAATCGCTCAGGAAGCTTAACACCTCCGCGGGGGAGGCCCACCGCGACCTGGGACCGGAGGACCTATCCGCCAGGCTGTGACCGGCCCCGATGGGGCTCGATCTCCCTTTCCATCGTCCGATCCGGACGAGAGTGTGTTTTGTCGCCTTCATGGCTCCCCCGAGCCCCCATGGTTCTCCCTAAAGCCAGAGGGGCAACCCATCAATTGACTTAATTATCTGGTGAAAGCGACCCCCGGGGTTCGGAGATATAATATACCCCAAGCTCAGCTGCGCTCCTCGGAGGTGATCCAGTTTGCTCAGCTCCAGCGAGAGGAAGGTCCTGTGGGTGCTGGGGGTGATCTACCTGCTCTACCTTCCGCCCGTGACCAACCTGGTCAACCGGGTGGAGCCCTTCGTGCTGGGCATACCCTTCTTCGTCTTCTGGCAGGCCTTCTCCATACTGGTGGCATCGGCCCTCCTGGCCTACGCCTACTCGGTGGTCTCCAGGGAGGGGGAGTGAGGGATGAACGCCACGCTCTCCATCATATTCGGGTGGCTGTTGATAACCACCGTGGTCGGGGTGATGGCCGGGCTAAAGAGGAAGTTCTCCATGGAGGAGTACTTCGTGGCCGGCAGGTCCTTCGGCCTTTTCCTCTTCTACACCACCGCGGCGGCCGAGATCTACAGCGCCTTCGCCTTCCTGGGGCTCGCGGGCTGGGCCTACAAGTTCGGAGCCCCCATCACCTACGCCTTCGCCTACGGCACCATGGCCTACGCCCTCTACTTCTTCCTGGGACCCAGGATAAACCGGCTCGGCAAGCACTTCAGGTACATGAGCCAACCCGACTTCCTGGAGGACCGCTACGGCAGCAAGCTGCTGGGCCTCCTGGTGGCATCCATAGGCGTCGTCTTCATAATACCCTACCTCCAGCTCCAGATAATGGGGGCGGGCATGATAGTGCAGCTGGCCTCCGGAGGGGCCATAAGCTGGCAGAAGGCGGTGCTGGTCTCCTTCGCCGCCGCGGTGATCTTCGTCTACATCTCGGGCTTCAGGGGCATAGGCTGGACCAACTTCCTGCAGGCCATAATAATGCTGCTGGGCATGGTCTCGGTGGGCGTCCTCTTCCCGTCCAGGTTCTTCGGTGGGGTGGGGGAGATGTTCAGAGAGCTGGCCTCCGCAAGCCCTGAACACCTGGTCCTGCCGGGCAAGACGGGGAACATGGGGATATCCTGGTACGCCTCCACGGCCCTCATGTGCGGCCTGGGATTCTGGATGTGGCCGCACATATTCATGGCCACCTTCTCCGCCAGGAGCGAGCAGGTGATCAGGAGGAACGCGGTGATACTGCCGCTATACCAGCTCGCCCTCGTCCCGGTGGTGATAGTCGGGTTCACGTGTTACCTGGCGGTCAAGGACGTCTCCAACCCCGACCACGCCATGCTCATAGCGCTCACCAGGCACTTCCCCTGGTGGATCGCCGGCTTCATAGGGGCAGGGGGACTCGCCGCAGCCATCTCCACCGCCTCGGCCCTGATCCTCTGCGCCGCAACCCTCATAGCCAGGAACCTGTACCAGAGGGGGCTCAACCCCCAGGCCTCGGACGCCTCCGTGGCCTGGCTGGGTAGGGCGATGGTCCCGGTGGTCACGGCCGTGGCCGTGCTCCTGGCCTTCAAAGCCCCCAACATGCTGGTAAACCTGCTCCTGACCGGATACGCCGGGGTCACCCAGCTCTTCCCCGCGGTGCTCTTCGGCCTCTTCTGGCCCAGGGTCACCAGGGCCGGGGCCATAGCCGGGATAGCCTCAGGGATAGGGGCTGTAGCCCTGATCCACACCTACAAGCTCAGCGTGCCCCTGGGGATGAACATGGGCTTCTTCGCCCTCCTGGTCAACCTGGTGGTGACCGTCCTGGTGAGCCTAGCCACCAGTCCCGACGAGAAGAGGGCCAGGAGGTTCCTGGAGGTCTTGAGCCAGAGGAGGGGGTAGAAGGTGGGACCGAAGGAGCTTCGGGACAGGGCGCTAGCCCTAAAGGGGGAGGTCCAGGAGCTAAGAAGGGCCCTGCACAGGAGGCCCGAGCTCTCCTGGCAGGAGAGGGAGACCACCTCCTTCGCGGCCGATTACCTGAAGGCCCTGGGGATCCGGGACGTCAAAGTGGGCTGTCCCGGACACCCGGACGTGGGGCTCACGGCCGAGATCGAGGGGAGGTCCAAAAGACCCCTTTTGGTCCTCAGGGCCGACATGGACGCCCTGCCCGTCGAGGAGCAAAGCGATAAGCCCTACAGGTCCGAGAGGGCAGGGGTCATGCACGCCTGCGGCCACGACGCCCACGTGGCCATGCTGCTGGGGGCCGCGAAGGCCCTGTGGGAGCTCAGGGCGGACCTCCCGGGGAGCGTTCGGCTCCTCTTCCAGCCCGCGGAGGAGGTGGGGGACGGGGCCAAGAGGATGGTGGAAGGGGGAGCCATGGACGGGGCGGACGCCTGCTTCGCCATCCACGTATGGCAGCTCCTGCCCTCCGGCCAGATAGGCCTAAGGGACGGGCCGATCTTCGCCGCCGCGGACGAGTTCAGGATAACCGTCAAGGGAAAGGGGGGACACGCCGCCGCCCCTCACCTGGCGGTGGACCCGGTGGTGGCCTCCTGCCACATAGGGCTCGCCCTCCAGTCCATAACCGCCAAGGAGATCAACCCCGTGGAGCCCAAGGTGCTGACCCTGGCCTCCATAAGCGCCGGGAACGTCTTCAACGTGGTCCCCCAGACGGCCCACCTGCGCGGGACCGTGAGAAGCCTGAGCGAAGCCACCAGCCTCTTCGCCGAGGAGAGGATAAGGAACATCGCCGAGTCCGTCGCCAGGGCCTTCAGGTGCGAGGCGGAGGTGGAGTACCTGAGGCATCTACCCCCCACCTGCAACCACCCGGAGATCGCAGGACCGCTGAGGGAGCTCTTGGCCGAGATGGAACTGGAGGTCAGACCGGACGCGGAGCTATCCCTGGGGGCGGAGGACTTCTCAATACTACAGAAGAAGGCCCCGGGGGCGATGGCCTTGCTAGGCACCAGGAACGACCTCAAGGGGCTCGACAAACCCCACCACCACCCCTCCTTCGACGTGGACGACGAGGTGCTCTGGATGGGCGTGGCCTCCCACCTGGCCTTCGCCTTCGGGATAGGCGAAAGGTTGAAAGCACAACCCTCGCTCTGAAAGGGGGCGGGCCTGGGGGGTTAACCCCCCAGGCCCGCCCCATCTCCTGCCTTACCTTAAGCTACTGCAGCCACTTCTTGGAGAGCTCGTCCCTCTTAGCCTCTATGACCTTGTCCACCAGCGCCTTTAGGTCCGAGCCCTTCTTGACGGCGACCCCGTACCTCTCCTTGGTGAGGAGCTGCTTCAGGTAGTCCAGGTCGGGGTTGGTCTTGACTATGGTCATGGCCCAAGTCTCGTCTATGACGGCCCCGTCCACCTCGCCCTTCTTGAGCCCCTCGGTCATCGCGTTGGCGTCAGGATAGCCCACTATCTGGACGTCCTTGAGGATGTTCTTGGCCGCCTCCTCCCCGGTGGAGTTGCTCATGACGCCGACCTTCTTCTTCAGGATGTCCTCCACCTTGGCGATGGGGGCGTTCTTCCTGAAGACTATCACCTGGCCGGTGAGGAAGTAGGGGGTGGAGAAGTCGCACACCTCAGCCCTCGCGTCCTTTATGGTGATGTTGGCTACCGCCATGTCGAACTTGTCCCAGCCATAAGCCTTGTCCCACGCCAGGGCTATGCCCCCATCCCAGGGGAGGACGACCAGCTCGTAGGGGACGCCCAGCTCCTTAGCTATGGCCTCGATCAGATCCACCTCGAACCCCACGAGCTTCCCTTCCTTCTTGAACATGAAGGGCTCCGTCTCGAAGTTGGGCACGGCCACCAGCAGCTTCCCCCTGGCCTTGACCTGCTCCACCGTGGCGGCGAAGGAGGTCGAGGCGACGAGGGCCAGGACCAGCGCAAAAGCCACAAATCCCAGACGCCTAAACACCCAAGACCACCTCCCAAGGAGCTAAAGCGACGTTGTCTTAGGCTTTATTTTACCACGTCCGACGGGGAATCTACCCCCGCCGAGGACAGGATAGATCTGGCGTGCCCCAGGGAGACCTCGTCCACCTCCCCCGAGAGCATCCTGGCTATCTCCCTGGCCCTCTCCTCCCCCTCCACCCTCTCCACCGAGGCCTCCTCGCCCTCGCGCCTCACGACGAAGTGCTCGTCGGCCATGGCGGCTATGGTGGCCTCGTGGGTGACCACCACCACCTGGCAGAAGGAGGAGAGGCGCCTGAGCATCCGCCCCAGGAGCCTCGCCGACCTCCCCCCCAGGCCCGACTCCACCTCGTCGAAGACCATGGCGGAGGGGACGAGCCCCCTGGAGGCCAATGCTACCTTGAGCGCCAGGTAGACCCTCGACATCTCCCCGCCGGAGGCGAAGCGGGCAAGGGGCAGGGGGAGGGCCTCGGCCCTGGGCCTGAAGAGGAGCTCCGCCTCGTCCAGCCCAACCCTGGAGATCCTGTCCTTACCCCTCAGGGAGACCTCCAGGGATGCCCCCTCCATCCCGAGGTCGAGGAGCAAGGCCCCCACCTCCCCGCAGAGGGCCGAGGAGGCCTCCCTTCGGGCCTCGGACAACTTCAGGGCCAGCTCCCTGAGAGCCCTCTTCCCCTCCTCCACCTCTCTCCTCAGTTCCCCCAGGGCCTCCTCCACCGCCCCCATCTCCCTCTCGAGCCCCTCGAACAGGGAAAGCCTCTCCCTGAGCTCCGAGGGGGACCTAAGGCCCATCGCCCTGAGGGCCTCCTGGGACTGCCTGAGAAGGCGCCTTAGCCTCTCCAGCTCCACCCTCAAGCCCCCTATCTCCTCCAGGTCGACGTACTCCAGGAGCTCGCCCACATCCCTCGAGGCCCTCTCGACCGCCTCCAGGGCCCTTTCCACCTTCTCCTTGATACTCGGCTCGTCGGCGAGATCCAGGGCCCTTCGAAGCAGCCCCGACATGGCCCCAAGGCCCAGCCCCTCCTCCACCGCCGAGGCCATCTCCCCCAGGAGGGAGAGGAGCTCCACCCGCCTCTCCAGCCCCAGAACCCTCTGGGGGAGGCTAGAGGTGGCGTCGAAGAGGGACCCCTCCCTGAGGAGCGGCACGTAAGGGCGCATCAGTTCGACCTCCCTGGAGAGCTCCCTTCGCCTCTCCTCCAGGCGCCTCATCTCCCTGATCCCGAGGAGGACCCTATCGTATAGGGAGGAGAGCTCGCCCTTGAGGGAGCGAAGGGGCTCGCCGCCGAATAGGTCCAGGATCTCGAGCTGAAAGAGGGGGTCTTTGAGCACGAGCTGGTAGAACTGGGACTCCACCTCCAGAAGGCCCGAAGTCCTCCTCTGGAGCTCCCTCAGCGACACCTCCTCGCCGTCCAGGAAGGCCCTGTTCCTGCCCCCCCGCTGGATCACGCGCCGCACCCTGATGGGGCTCTCCAGTTGGAGTTCCATCTCCACCTCGGCGGGGCGAGAGGGGTCTTGCAGCAACCTGCTTCCCCCCCTCTCCCCCAGGCAGAGGGAGATGGCCTTGAGGAGGGTGCTCTTTCCCGCCCCGCTCTCGCCGGTTATGGCCACCAGGCTAGAGCTGAACCGCAAGGAGGCCTCCCTAACCCCGGCCAGGTTCCTCACCGACAGGTAGCGGATCACCCTCGGACCACCGCCCTCAACTTCCGCCTCCCCAGGAGAGCTTCCTGCCCAGGAGGGAGTAGAAGTCCTCCCCCTCCAGCTCCGCCGTGATCACCGGATGGGGTCCCCTCCTTATCACCACCTCGTCGCCCGGCAACACCTCGTAGCCCAGCTGGCCGTCCTGGGTGAGCATGAGGTCGCGGTGGTCGCTCTCCACCTGCACGAAGACCACGTCCTCGGGGCTGAGGACCAGAGGCCTCAGGTAGAGGGAGTGGGCGCATATCGGCACCACCAGGATGAGCTCCAGGTGGGGCGGCACTATGGGGCCTCCAGCGGAGAGGGCGTAGGCCGTGGAACCCGTAGGGGTGGACACCATCACCCCGTCGGCGGAATAGCGGGCCACCACCCTGGAGTTGACCCCCACCGAGAGGTGTATCACCCTGGCGAAGGCCCCCTTGGTGACCACGAACTCGTTGAGGGCGAACAACCGATGAAGGACCTGCCCCTTGCGCCTGACCTCGGCCTCCAGGGCCATCCTCCTGACCTGCCGAAAGTCCCCGCTCAAAAGCCTCTCCAGGTTCTCCTCCAGCGCCGAGGGCTCGCCGCAGGCCAAAAAGCCAAGCCTCCCCACGTTGATGCCGTAGAGCACGGCCCCGCCGCCGTAGACGGTCCTGGCCGCCCGCAGGAAGGTCCCATCCCCCCCGAAGACCAGGACCAGCTCCACCAGGGAGAGCCACTCCCCCAGATCCAACCCCGCAACCCCCAGAGCGGAGGCCTCGTGCTGGGGGAGCAGGACCTCGACCCCCCTCTCGGAGAGGATCGACAGGGCCCTCCTCGCCAGCCCCACCGCCTCGGCCTTGGCGGCGTTGAATATGAACCCCACCCGGCCGAACAAGGGACCACCTCCGGCCTACGCCACCGAAGCCCTGCCGAGGCAAAGCCTGGCCAGGGTCAGCTCGGCCATCGAAGGGGCATCCAGCCCGAGCTCCGACAGCAGCTCCGCCCTGGAGCCGTGCTCCACGAACCCGTCTGGTATGCCCAGGGAGAGGCAGGGGACGCAAATCCCAGCCTCGTGGAGCAGGGCCCTTATCCTCTGGCCAACCCCCCCCAGGACGCTTCCCTCCTCGGCCACCACCAGAAGCTTCGCCCTCGAGCCGAGCTCCAGGATGGCCTCCTCGTCCATGGGCTTGGCGAACATGAGGTCTAAGACCCCCGCCGACACGCCCCTCTCCCGAAGGATGGTCGCCGCCCCGTAGGCCTCCACCACCATCGACCCGTAGGCCAGGAAGAGGACCTCTTCCCCTGGAAGTATCAGCTGGGCCCTCCCCAGCTCCACCTTCGGCTCAGACCCCTCGGGGAAGAGCCCTGGGGCCTCTGCCCTCGGATACCTTATGAGGGAGGGACAGCTCAGGGACAGGGCCAGCTCGAACATCCTCTCCATGGTGGCCGCGTCCCTCGGGGCCATCAGGACGAAGTTCGGCACCGGCATCATGTAGGCTATGTCGAAGGCCCCGTGGTGGGTGGGCCCGTCCTCCCCGACGATCCCGGCCCTGTCCACCGCCAGCACCACCGGGAGCCTCTGCAAGGCTATGTCGTGGATGGCCTGGTCGTATCCCCTCTGGAGGAAGGTGGAGTAGACGGCCACTATGGGCCTAAGACCGCACCTGGCCATGCCGGCGGCGAAGGTGAGCATATGGCTTTCGGCTATCCCCACGTCGAAGAAGCGATCGGGGAAGGCCCTCGCGAAGGCGGAAAGGCCAGTGCCGTCGCACATGGCCGCCGTGAGGGCCACCACCTCGGGCCTCTCCCTCCCGAGCCTCACGGCTATCTCCCCGAAGACGTCGCTGAAGGAGCGAAAGCGCGAGCCCGAGGGGGATACCCCATGGTACCTCACCGGATCCACCTCGGCCCTCTCGCACCCCTTGCCCTTGCAGGTCTTGACGTGTATCAGGAGGGACCTGGGGTAGAGCTTGGCGGCCTCGAAGGCCCGCTCCAGCTCCTCCACGTCGTGGCCGTCGAAGGGGCCCCAGTAGGAGAGGCCCATCTCCTCGAAGAAGGAGGTGGGCAACAGGAGGTGCTTTACGCTCCTCTTGAAGCGCGATATGGCGCCTATCAGGTCCTCCCCCCGGGGAAGCCCCTTCAAGGCCGCCCTGGTGAACTGCTTAAACCCTATGTAGGTGGGGCTGGAGCTGAGGCGAGCCAGCAGGTTGGCGAACCCCCCGACCCTGGGGCTTATGGACATGCCGTTGTCGTTGAGCACTATGATGACCTTGGACTTGACCACGTCCACGTTGTTGAGCCCCTCCAGGGCCAGGCCGTTGAGCAAAGCCCCGTCCCCTATCACCGCCACCACGTGGTGGCTCTCGCCCTTGAGGTCCCGGGCCTTGGCGAAGCCCAAAGCCGCCGAGATGGAGGTGCTGCTGTGGCCCGCCGCGAAGTGGTCGTAGGGGCTCTCGTCGGGACGGCAGAAGCCGCTTATGCCCCCCTTCCTCCTGAGGGTCCTGAAGCGCTCCTTCCTGCCGGTGAGGATCTTGTGGGCGTAGCACTGGTGGCTCACGTCCCAGATCAGGACGTCCCTGGAGAAGTCGAAGGAGCGGTGCAGGGCCACCGTGAGCTCCACCACGCCCAGGTTGGAGGCCAGATGCCCCCCGTTGGAGGAGACCACCTCCTCTATCAGGTCCCTTATCTCGTCGCAGAGGGCCGCCACCTCCGCCCTGGAGAGGACCTTGAGGTCTTCTGGGCAGTTGACCCTCTCGAGGACCAAGACGCACCCCTCCAGCTAAGAGCTCCTCCTGAGGAGCTTCTCGTTCAAAGCCGACAGGAACCATCCCCTCTCGCCGAGCCCCTCGAGGGCCAGGGAGGCCTGCTCGTAGAGCTCGAAGGCGTACAGGCGAGCCTCGTCCGTCCCCATCAGGGTGGCGAAGGTGAGCTTCCCGTCCCTCCTGTCCTTGCCCACCGACTTGCCCAGGGAAGAGGGGTCTCCCTCCTCGTCCAGCACGTCGTCCACCACCTGGAAACAGAGCCCCATGTAGGTCCCCACGGAGGAGATGGTCGAATAAAGCCCCTCGTCGCACCCGCCCACTATGGCCCCGCTGAGCAAGGCCCCCCTTATCATGGCCCCCGTCTTCCTGTGGGCCATCTCCTCCACGAAGCACAAGAGCTCCCCTCCGTGGACCTCACAGCAGAGCTCGAAGCTCCTCTCGTCGACGTCCAAGACCTGCCCCCCCACCATCCCCCTCGGCCCACAGGCCAGGGCCATCTCCCTGAGGGCCCTCAGGACCCTCGCGGGCTCCACCCCCGCCGCCAGGCTCCTATCCACCGCCACCTCGAAGGCCAGGGCCTGAAGCCCATCCCCAGCCAGGATGGCCATGGCCTCGCCGAAGACCACGTGGTTGGTGGGGAGCCCCCTCCTCATGGTGTCGTCGTCCATGCTGGGAAGGTCGTCGTGGATGAGGCTGTAGGTGTGGATGAGCTCGTAGGCGCAGGCGAACCCGAGCGCCTGCTCCGCCCTGCCGCCCGACAGCTCGCAGGCGTGAAGGCAGAGCACGGGCCTCAACCTCTTGCCCCCAGCCCGCACGGAGTACTCCATGGCCTCCACCAGCCTGGGGGGCGCCTCCGACCTGAGGGAGTCGAAGAGCTCCGCCAAAGCCGCCTCCACCATGCCCTTCAGCCTTCCGTACTCGCCGTCGAAGTCCATGCCCATACCCCTTGAGGTTTAACCTCCTCCGAGCGCTATGAAGAGTATAATACAAAAAGCCCACGGACACCCAGCGAGCCAGAGATGGACCTGGTCCCGAAGGACCAGCCCGCAAAGCGCTTTGGAAATCCGCAGGAGGGATGAAGCGTGTCGGAGGATCTCAAGGTAAGCACCAGGTCGTCCGTAAAGAGCAGGCTCCTGCTCCTGGTCATAGGTCCCATGGCCCTGGGGATGGCGCTGCTCTCGTTCATCTCATACCAGAGGATGGCCGACCTGGTCAGGTCGGAGGAGGATGGAAGGATAGGAGCCACCCTGCAGACCAACGCCCGCGTCCTGGAAAAGGCTCTGGCGGAGCACCTCAAGGTGGTCCAGATGCTGGCCAGAAGCGTCGAGGCCATTGGGTGGAAGGCCCTCCAGGGAGGTGCTGGAGGAGCTCATAAAGAGGGCCGTCTCCTCCAGCGAGAACACCTTCAGCGGGGGCGTCTGGTACGAGCCAGGGGCCTACCAGCCTGAACTCGAGAGATTTGGCCCCTTCGGCTACAGGAAAGGAGGCTCCGTGGAGGTCACCTACGAGTACGATCAGGTGGACTTCCACAAGGAAGCCTGGTACGCCGAGGTGGCCAGGGGTGGAGGGAGGATCCACTGGTCCGGGGCCTACGTGGATCCGGTGGTGAACGTCTCGATGGTGACCGCCTCCGTCCCCTTCTACGGGCCCGACGGAAAGCTCATGGGCGTATGCACCGGCGACATAGACCTGGCTGGCCTCCAGAGGCTCGTCCTGGGGCTCAAGGTGGGCAGGACCGGCAGGGCCTTCCTGCTGGACCGGGACGGCACCTACATAGCCCACGAGGACTCCGCCAGGGCCATGAAGCTCAAGATCACGGACGAGGGGGACAGGGAGCTCTCGGAGCTGG
>CAYRKT010000013.1:0-14176 GCA_964425005.1 uncultured Synergistia bacterium | reverse complement strand
GCTGGAGCAGGTAGGGGGCATAGTGAGGACCCAGGTGGCGGTCACGGGCCTGGTGGTGGCCTTCGTCGGGCTCCTGATCTTCGCAGCCCTAAGCAGGTTCGTCTCCCGCGTCAAGGAGCTGGCCCGGGCGGCAGTGGCCTTCGGCGAGGGGAGGCTGGACCTGGACCTCTGCGACAAGTCCGACGACGAGGTCTGCGCCATAGGGAGGGCCATGGCCTCCTCCGCCGAGAGGCTGAAGGCCCTGGTTCAGAGGATATCCGAGAGCGTCGAGGAGCTAAGGCGGGAGTCGAACCTCCTGGAGGAGGCCTCCAGGTCCACCTCCGACGCCCACGAGATCACCTCCTCCAGGATGTCCCGCATAGGGGACGAGATCCAGAGCATCTCCGCCTCAATACAGGAGATGAACGCCAGCATAGAGGAGATAGCGGCCAGCAGCCAGCAGCTGTCCAACTCGGCCAGGGCCCTCTCGGCCAGGGCTTCGGCCGCGAGGGAGGCGGCCAGGAGGGGGGAGGAGCTGGTGGAGGAGGTGGCCAGATCGGTGGAGGAGACGCGGCGCGAGTCGGCCCTCACCGAGGGGATAGTCTCCAGGCTCAGCGAGAGCGCCAGGGGGATAGGCCAGATCCTCAACGCCATAAGCTCCATAGCCGAGGAGACGAACCTGCTCGCCCTCAACGCCGCCATAGAGGCCGCCCGGGCGGGCGAGGCGGGAAGGGGGTTCGCCGTGGTGGCCGACGAGGTGAGGAAGCTGGCCGAGGAGAGCCGAAGGTCCGCCCAGGAGATAGCCAAGATGCTATCGGAGATCCAGAAGGGCGCCGAGGAGGCCGCCAGGGCCACGGCGCAGACGGCCAGGTCGGTCCAGAGCGCCGCCGAGCAGTCGGCGGTGGTCAAGACCCAGTTCTCCGAGGTCATGGCCCAGATAGACGAGGTGGCGGAGCTGGTGGAGAAGCTCTCCTCCGCCTCGTCCCAGCTCAGCGCCAGCACCGACGAGATGGCCAGGGCCATGGACGTGAGCGCCTCGGTGGTGGTCTCGGTCTCCAGCCAGATGGGCGACATATCCGCAGCCCTAGAGGGGCAGAGGCTCGCCGCGGAGAGGGTCAAGGAGGCGAGCGCACGCCTCTCGGAGGTGGCGAAGGTCCTCTCCGAGCAGATGACCTTCTTCAAGAGGGATGGATCCCAGAGGTCCATAAGGCCCCTGTGAGGGCGGAAGCTGGATGGGTTGGGCCTTAGACCCCGAGGGGTCTAAGGCCCAGCACCCTCGACTCAGCCCCCCAGCACCAGAGCCCTGAGCTCCTCCAGGCCGTCTCCCCTCAAGGCCGACACCAGGTAGACGTCCTCCTCCCTGACGCCCGCCTGCCCCAGGAAGAGCCTCGCCCTCGCGACGTCAGCGCCCTCGGCGTCCACCTTGTTTATCACCCCCGCGCAGCGCGAGCCCACGGCGGCGCAGAAGCCCGGAGGAGCCGCGGGCCTGTCGCTGGTGGCATCCTGCACCAGGAGTACCAGGTCCGCGCCCCTCGCCTCCTCCAGCAAGACGTAGTTTAGCCTCCTTATCTCCACGTACTCGCCGGGGGTGTCCAGCACCTCAAAGCAGGACCCAGGCCCGCAGACGAGCTCCAGGGCCTGGGTTTTCCTGGCCGCCCTCGGGTCCAGCCCCAGCAGAGCCATGACCAGCGTGCTCTTCCCGGCCCCTGATGGGCCTACCAGCAATACCCTCCTCGGCAAGGGGTCACCTGCCGGAGCTCTTGGGGGCGAAGAGGGTCGCCACCATCACCGCGGTTATGCCGGCAGTGAGCTTGCCCACTATCATGGGGAAGATCATCTCCTTGGCCACGCCAGCGGTGAAACCCAGGTGGTCGCCGAAGGTGAAGGCGGCGCTCACGGCGAAGGCCACGTTCAAGACCTTGCCCCTCTCGTCCATCTCGTGGAGGATCTGAAACATGGGTATGTTGTTGGCCAAGGTGGCGACGAACCCAGCGGCGGCCTTGTCGTTCACCCCTAGCATCTTGCCCAGGCCCATGAGGGGCTTCTGGAAGGTCCTGGTCAGGAAGTTGACCAGCGGGAAAGCGCCAGCGAGCATTATGGCTATGGCCCCTATGATCTGGATCCCATCCCATATGGGCGCCATGCCGGGGATTATCACTATGCCCGTCAGGGTCTCCACTATCGCGGAGGCGAGCCCCACGGTGATCATGGCCACCACGAAGGTCCCGAACTTCTTAAACCCAGATATCATCTTGCCGGGTATCGTCCAGAGGCCTATGGCTATCAGGACGGAGACTATGGTTATGGGGATCAGGTTTCTGAGGATCATGCCCATGGGGAAACCGGCCACAACCCCACCGGCGAAGCAGCCTATGGGGATGGTGATCATGCCGGCCAGCACGCCGGTGGCCAGCGCGCCGTGGTCCTCCTTCCTGATTATCCCAAGGGCCACAGGGATGGTGAAGACTATGGTCGGCCCCATCATAGCCCCGAGGATCAGCCCGGCGAAGAGCCCCGCCTCCTTGCTCTGGGCCAGCTGCATGGCGAGCGGATACCCCCCCATGTCGTTGGCCAAGAGGGTGGTGGCGAACATCGCCGGGTCAGCCCCCAGAGCCGTGTAGATGGGCACCACCACGGGCTGAAGCACCTTGGCCAGGGCTGGGGCCAGGGAGACCACCCCCACCATCGCCAGGGCCAGGGCACCCATGGCGTTAAACCCCTCCTCGAACTTCTCGCCGTAGCCGAACCTGTTGCCCAATATCCTGTCCACCGCGCCTATGAGCATGAACAGAACCATCACGTTGACTATCCACTGGTTTATGGCCGCCAACTAAGACACCCCCTCAGGGAGAGAAAGGCCTCACTCGCCGCCGGACCTGGGGAGGATGGCCTCCACCTCCGGGTGCGGCCTGGGGATCACGTGAACGGATACCAGCTCCCCCACCCGCGATGCGGCCGCAGCGCCTGCGTCCACGGCGGCTTTAACCGCCCCCACATCTCCCCTCACCATGACCACCACGAGCCCTCCGCCCACGTGCTCCTTGCCTATCAGGTGGACGTTGGCCGCCTTCACCATGGCGTCCGCCGCCTCTATCGAGCCCACCAAACCTTTGGTCTCGATCATCCCAAGGGCTATCTGGTAATCCCTCGACACCTCCTATCACCCCTTCTAAAAAGCCTTCGGACGAAGCCCAGGACACCCAGCCCAAACCCTAACCCTCCAGATCAAGACCGCCCTTCTTCCCCCCATCACCTCCTCCGAGAAGCTCGCTAAGCCTGGACCTCACGGCCTTCAATGCCTCCCCCTCGAGCCCCATGTCCGACAGCATACCCCCCAGGGCCTCCTCGAACTGAGGGGTCCCGAAGCGCAGGAGCCTGACCCCCAGCGATCTCGCCAGGTCCATCACCCCGGGGGGGACCACGCAGTCCCTCTCCAGCAGGACCGTCCTGCCGCCTCCGTAGTAGACCTCCTCCAGGTCCCTCCTGGTCAAAACCCTCTTCCCCATCGCCTCACCCCCTCCCCCTAGAGAAGGCTTCCCAGTACCTCCCTGGAGATGTGGGGTATCACCGAGGTGGAGAGCACCATGCCCTCCCCGGAGACCCTTCTCAAGCCCGCCTCCACGGCGGACTCCACAGCGCTAACGTCCCCTATCATGCTCGCGAAGGACTTGCCACCCAACCCCACCGCCGGCCTGACCTCCAGGAGGTGGACCCCCCCCGCCTTGACGGCCGCGTCGGCCGCGTGGACGCAGGCCACCACGGTGAAGGTCTCTATGACCCCGAGGGCCCAGCTGGCGGCGAACTCCTTCAGCTCGGTCAAACCCTCCAGGGCCAGCAGGACCGACTCGTGGACGTTTGGGATGACCACCGCGTCGGCCTCGTACTCCCCCAGCACCTCAACGCCCCTGGAGATGGAGCTCTCCACCGCCGCCACATCACCCCCCACCATAGCCAGGAACTTGCCGGGGCATATGGTCTTAGCGAGATACAGCCTTATGGGAGCCGCCTTCACCATGGCGTCCGCCGCCTCTATACCTCGGGCTATGCTTATGCTCTCCAGAACCCCTATGGCCCTGCTCATGCCCCTTCCCTCCTGACCACCACCGCTTCCCCGGAGGCGTAGACCACCCTGCCCGAGATGCTGGAGTGGACGTCCACCCCCAGGGCCCCCTCCGGGGCCCTGCCCACCACCTGGCCCACCTCCACCAGGTCCCCCTCCAGGACGACCGGAACGGCAGGGGCTCCTATGTGCTGCTTCATCGGGAGGACCACCTCCCTCGCGTCGATGGGCTCATCCGACAGCGGCGCGTATCGGTCGAAGCCCTTCAAGCCCATCCTGGCCTTCAGCCTGTCGGTGGGGACCTTGCGGTGCTCCCTGTCATCCCTGGCCACCGTCTCCCCCGCAGGGGGCTCGTACCTCTGCCCCTGCCTCGAAAGCTCCCCCTTCAGGTAGCGGTTCACCAGCCTGGGGGAGAGGCCCTGCGGGCAGGAGTAGACCTCGCAGACCCCGCACTCGGAGCAGAGCTGGGCCGTCCTGCGGACGTTACCCACCACCCCGAAGGCCATCGCGTTCATGATCCGATGGGGCTGGAGGTCGTGCCCCAGGAGGTACCTGGGACACTGCTCGGTGCAGTACCTGCACTGGATGCAACAGGTCCTGGCCCTCCTCAGGATCCACTCCAGCCTGGCGGTGGACTGGGCCACCGCGGGATGCCCCTGCGGGAAGACCAGTACCCCGCCGCTCGTTCGGGTAACGGGGCTATCGGGGGAGACGGGCCTCCCGGTCACCGGCCCTCCCTCCACCAGCACCTTGCCCTCGAAGCTGACCCCCAGGGCCCTGAGGAGGTCGCCGAACCTCATCCCCACGGGGACCTTGACGGTCACGGGCCTCTCCACGTCCCCCCCTACGGTGAGGAACTTCTCCACCACTGGACGCCCCTCGAAGACGGCCCGATACACGTTGTAGACGGTCTCCACGTTGTTGACCACAGCCCCGAGGGATATGGGTATGCCCATCGGGGGTATGGGCCTGCCGAGGAGCTCGTAGACCAGGACGTGCTCGTCCCCCTCCGGGTAGTAGTCCCCGCACTCGAAGACCTCGAAGGGATAGCCCCCCAGGGCGATCTCGCGCCTCAAGGCCTCGACCACCTCCCTGTGCTTCCCCTTAAGGGCCACCACCCCTCTGGTCGCCCCGGTGTAGTCGCAGAGCACCTTAAGCCCCTGGAGCACCTCCTTAGCCCTTGTCCGCAGAAGCTCCTTGCTCACCCAGAGGAGGGGCTCGCACTCGGCGCCGTTCACCACGTAGACCCTTATGCCCTCCCTCCTGAGCTTGGCGTAGGTGGGGAAGCCAGCCCCTCCAGCCCCCACGACCCCCTTCTCCCTCAGGAGCAAAGCCAGATCCACGGCCCCATCACCTCGAAAGCTCCACGTCCATGGAGTCGACTATCCCCACCACGGCGGCGTCTATGGGGGACTCCTCGCCGCTTTGGATCTTCCTGGCGGAGCTCCCGGTGGTAACCAGGACCAGCTCCCCCACCCCGGCCCCTATTAGGTCGACCGCCACCAGGGGCTCTCCCACCATCTGGGCCCGCTCGTCCACCTGCCTGACCACCAGCAGCTTGTAGCCCCTCAAGCTCTCCTCCTTCCGGGTGGCCCACACGTTCCCTATCACCCTGGCCACCATCATCGACCGCCCACCCCCACGAGCTCCACCCGGTGCTCCCTCAGGAGGTCCATCGCCAGAGGGGTGACCAGAACCCTCCCCTTGAGCAGCACCCTCCTGACCCCTGACGAGACGAGACCTTTGGCCATCTCCTCCGTCAAAAGACCACCTTCCAGGACCTCTTCCTCGCCCCGGGATGGAGGCAACCCCTCACCCATCGGGCCCAGGAAGGGCTCGTCCAACCTAGAAGCGGGAAGGAGCAAGACCCCCAGCTCGGTCAGCCTTCCGGATATCTCCGAGAGAAGCCTCCCATAGGGGGAGCCGACCGAGGCCGCCTCCAGCGACTCCCTGGAGGCCACCACCCTCTTTCCCATCAGGAGGGCGCAGGCCGCGAGCTCGCTTCCCGGACAATCCCTCATCCCGAAGGCCACCTTGGCCGCCGTGTTCTGGGTGAGCGTGGGGAGCACCAGCCCCTCGGCGGAGGAAAGCTCCCCGTAGAGATCTTCCAGGTCAAGCGGCCGCGCTCCGAGCTTCCCCTCCAGGCCCTCGAACTCGGCCATGGAGGAGGCGGCCCTCGACCTCCCCACCGCCAGCTCGAAGCATGAGGAGAGCCTCCTGAGGGACGACATGGCCCCCTCCAGGAGTCCAGGCGCCCCCGTGAAGAAGACCAGGAGCTTGCCCCTCACCCCCCTCGGCGGCTCGGTCCCCGTACCCCTACGGCCGAGCTCCCTCAAGACCTCCTCCACGACCCTCCTCAAGTCCTCCTCGCTGAAAGCCCTCAAGGGCTCATCCCCCCTTAAGACAGCTCAGGGCTATGCCCAGAGGGGTCACGAAGAGGGGGTTTTTGGGCTTGAAGGTCGGCAAGCCCACCTCCCTCGAGACCACCTCCTCCATCCCCGGCAGGGCGCAGCTTCCGCCCACCAGATAGAGGCAGTCCACCTCGAAGTCCCTTATGTGGGAGGAGACTATGCTCGAGACCTTCTGGATCACGGGCTTGACCAGGGCCATCACCTCCCTGGCGTTTCTCGGATCCTTCTTGAACTCCTCGGCCTCCTCGAAGCTGATCCTCTTGGCCCCGGCTATCACCAGGGAGAAGTGGGTCCCCCCGGTGGGCTCGTCGGCCGTGTAGACCACCTCTCCCCCCTTCACCACCGCTATGCCCGTGGTCCCACCCCCCACGTCCACTATCGCCCCGTCGAGGATCCGAAGCACCAGGTTGGCCGCGGTGGGCTCGTCCAGGGCGCCTACGACCTCGAAGCCGGCGGCCTCAGCGGCGTAGCGGTGGGACCTCTCCACGTAGGGGCCGGTGCCCGGGGGAAAGGAGACGGAGGCCCTCCGAAGCTCCAGACCCAACCTGCCCTCGAGCTCCTCCTTGAGATCCCTCAAGATCCTCACCGCCCCCGAGAAGTCCACCAGCACCCCGTCCTTGACCACCTGGGCGAACCTGTAGGAGGTAGCGACGGGCCTTCCCCTCTCGTCCACGACCGAGAGCACCACGTAGGCGGTGCCCAGGTCCACCCCCACGAAGAGCTCCCCCTCGTGGGGCAGGGCTCGATGGAGGCTTCTCTCCACCTCCGAAAGGAGGGCGTCGACCCTGTCCTCCAACGCCAGCGCCATCCTATATCCCACCCCTCTCGAGGAAGACCGTATCCCCGTTTCGGACCCCCAGGGCGTTGGCCTCCTCCACGTCCAGGTGGCACTCCAGGGCGTAGGACTCGCTAACCCTCACCAGCACCCCGCCCAGCACCCCGCACCTGATGCCCCTCTCGTGCCTTATCCTCACCAGCTCCCCGTCGCCCACCCCGGCGGCCTCGGCGTCCTCCGGGGCCATGTGGACGTGGCGCTGGGCCACTATGACCCCCTCCTCGAGCCGCAGGATCCCCCGGGGCCCTATGAGGTAGACCCCAGGGGTCCCCCCGTGCTGGCCCGAGTCCCTGATGGCCGGCTCCACCCCTATCCTGTAGCAGTCGGATATGGAAAGCTCCACCTGGCAGGAGCGCCTGGCGGGCCCCACCACCCTGACCGAGTCGAGCATTCCCCTGGGGCCCAGGACCCTCACCGTCTCGTTGGCGGCGAACTGCCCAGGTTGCCTCAGGTAGCTCCTCACGGTGAGCTCCCTCCCGAAGAGGAGGTCCACCGCCTCCCTCGAGAGGTGGACGTGCCTGTTGGAGACGGTCACCGGCACGGGAAACCTCCTGGCCCAGGCCACCACCTCCCGGACCACCCTCTCTATCAGCTCCCTCTCCAAACTCAAGCACCCCCCTTCCTGTAGCGGCCCGCTTTGAGCCAGCACATCATCAGGTAGAGGGCGCTGCTCAGCCTGTTGAAGAGGCGAACCAGGTCCTCCCTGGAGGTACCCTCGGCCTCGCTGTGGAAGGCCTCGCAGGCGGCTATCTCGCACTCCCTTATCTGGGTCCTTATGAGGTTCAGGTGGGCCATGGCCTCCCCCATCTCCCAGGAGGGCACGAAGTGGTCGACCCCCACGAACTTCCTGGGATGGTGCGACATCTCCCTGACCTCCGACCAGGAGAGGCCGAAGAGCTCGAACTCCTCCAGGGGCTCGTCCAGCACCTCGGCCCTGAGGGCCCTCCTCACCGCCGCCAGAACCTCCTCCAGATGGGAGACCGCCTCCCCTAGCCCCATCCTGGCCAGGGCCACCTGGGCCAACAGGATCTTCGCCTCCAGGGAGTCCATCTTCCCCCTGAGCCTTATCCTGGGATGGGTCTTGGGGACCAGCTTGTTCCCTTTGAGGTGGGTGAAGGCCTCGGGCTTCTCGTCCACCCTCACGCCGGCCCCCAGGATCTCGAACCTACCCTTCCCCTCGGCCCCGGGCTCCTCCGCCTCCCTACAGGGGCCAGGCCCCTTCTCCTCCTCCCCGTAGACCAGCTCTATCCTGCGCTCGCTCAGGAAGCTCCTGGCCGCCGGGGTGAGGATGGTGCCCGGCGGCACCACCAGCCTCTCCACCGGGCCCATCCTCCTGAGCTCGTTCCGGAGATCCACCTCCGTCAAGACCTTCAAGGTCACCTACCTCCCGGCTGATAGAGGGGCCTAGGTCGTCGGGCTGAAGTCACCCTCCTTCTTGGCCTTGGGGAGGATGAGCTCCACCTCCGGATGCGGCCTGGGTATGACGTGGACGGATACGAGCTCGCCCACCCGCGATGCGGCCGCAGCCCCGGCGTCGGTGGCGGCCTTGACCGCCCCCACGTCCCCCCTAACCATGACGGTCACGTATCCGCCCCCGATCTTCTCCTTCCCTATGAGCGTCACGTTGGCGGCCTTGACCATGGCGTCCGCCGCCTCTATGGCCGCCACCAACCCCTTCGTCTCGATCATCCCCAAAGCTATCTGGTTGGACATCTCCTCATCCCCTCCTCTACGCGAGCTTCTTCAACACCTCTTCTACCACCCTTCTCACCAGCTCGGGGTCCACACCTCGCTGGAGCCCCCCGCGCTCGCCCCCCAGCAGGTAGGACTTGAGCTCCTCCAGCGACCTGGACGGGAAGGCGAGCCTCTTGACGTTCATCAGGTGCTCGGGCCCCACGTTGTCGGAGGTGGCGTTGTTGCCCCAGGTCCCGCAGCCCAGCGTCATGGAGGGCACCAGCGAGCTCGTCCCCCCTATGGCCCCCAGGGCCGCGGGCTGGTTGACCAGGATCCTGAAGGCGGGCTTCTCCAGGGCGAACCTCATCACTATCTCCCTGTCGTTGGAGTGGATGGACATGGTGTGCCCCAGACCCCCCAGCTCCAGGAGCTCTATGGAGAGCCTGCAGGCCTCCCTCCAGTCCTCCACCTCGTAGAAGGCCAGGACGGGGCTAAGCTTCTCCCTCGAGAGCGGATGTTCGGGCCCCACCCCCTCCAGAGGCGCCACCAGCACACTGGTGCCCGAAGGCGCCGAGATGCCCGCGGCCTCGGCTATGTGGAGGGCCGATCTGCCCACCACCGCGGCGTTGAGGCTCCCGTCGCCCCTGAACATGTACCTCTCGAGCCTCCTCACCTCGTCGGGCTTTAGGAAGAGACAGCCCATCTCCTCCAGCGCCCTTCTCACCTCGGAGGCGTTGCACCGCTCGCATATGACGGCCTGCTCGGAGGCGCATATGGTCCCGTTGTCGAAGGTCTTGCTCTCCACTATGTCCCTGGCGGCCTTCCTGACGTCGGCGCTGCACTCCACGTAGGCCGGGACGTTCCCCGGTCCCACCCCGTAGGCCGGCTTGCCCGAGCTGTAGGCCGCCTTCACCATCTGGGCTCCACCCGTGGCCAGGATCAACCTCACGTCGGGGTGCGTCATCAGCGCCTGGGTGGACTCCAGGGTGGGAAGGCTCGAGCAGCCCAGGACCCCCTCGGGGGCACCGGCCCTCACGGCGGCCCTGTGGAGGATCTCCACCGCCTTGCCCGTGCACTCGGCAGCCCTGGGGTGGGGGGAGAAGACCACCGCGTTCCTAGCCTTGACGGAGATGAGGGCCTTGAAGATGGCGGTGGAGGTGGGGTTGGTCACGGGGGTGAGGGCCGCTATGACCCCGACCGGCTCAGCTATCTCGTAGACTCCCCTCTCCTCGTCGGCCCTTATTACCCCCACCGTCCTCATGTCCCTTATGCGCTCGTAGACCGCCTTCGCGGCGAAGAGGTTCTTCAAGACCTTGTGCTCGTAGACCCCTATCCCCGTCTCCTCGACCGCCAGCTTGGCCAGCCACTCGGAGGCCTTGACGGCCTCCTCGGCCATGGCCGCCACTATCCGGTCCACCTCCTCCTGGGAGAGGTGCTCCAGCGAACTCTGGGCCTCCCTGGCCCTGCACACCAGATCCCTGACCTCCTGGATCGACAGGAGGTCCCTGTCCAGAGCTCTCAAATCCCCTTCACCCCCTAAAGCCCATCCGCTCCGCGAGGAGCCTCAAGACCTCATCCTTCTTCATGTAGTAGAGGCTGGACCTGCCCTCGCCCGGCCCCTCCAGAGCCCTCACGATGGCCCGAAGCTTGTTCAACCCGTGCTCCTCCAGGGGGACGTCCTCCCTGATGAGCCCCTCCTTCCCCACCGCCCTGAGCGCCTCCAGCAGCCTCCTCTTGAGCTCCTCAGATCCCAGGGCGGGAGCGGTCCCGGACCCTGAGGGGGGCTTCGCCCCGTCGCCCCCGCCCGAGCCGTCCCCGGAGCTCTTGGGCCCACCATCGCCCGGCAGGATCCCCTCCAGCTGGGGGTCGGGCCGGGGTATCACGTGGGAGCTGACCACCCTGCCCAGCCTCGAGGCAGCCGCCAGGCCCGCCTCCACAGAGGCCTTGACGGCCCCCACGTCCCCTCCCACCATCACCGCCACAAGCCCGCCGGTGGTGTAGGTGCACCCTATCAGGCTCACCGAGGCCGCCTTGAGCATGGCGTCCAGCGCCTCCACCGCCGGGACCAGCCCCAGCGTCTCTATGAAGCCTATGGCCGTCCCGGGCATGGTCTACGGCACCTACCGCTAGTAGCGCTTGGGGTACCTCGCCACTTCCATGACGGCGGCGGCGAAGGCGTCGCAGGCCGCCTTGCAGGCCGACTGGGAGCCGGTGAGGTGCCCGCCCGCGAAGTTGGTCTCCGAGGGGGGTCCGAAGAAGGAGGTGAGCCTGACCTCGGCGGCCTTTATGGCCGCGTCCAGCGCGTACATGGCCTCGATGGGCGGGGCTATCAGGTAGGCTATGGGCTGCCCCTCGGGGATGTTGTTGATCTTGGAGAGGTAGGAACCCGTCCTGGATATGCACTGGGCGTAGAAGGCTATGGTCCTCTCCTCGTTGGCCGCCCAGAAGCAGGCCTCGTTCTCCACGGTCTCTATCGCCGCGTTCAGGCCGCTCTTGACCTCCGCCGGGTTGGGGCCGGCCAGGATCCCTATGAACTCGCCCGAGAGGGGGCCTGAGGCGTGAGCCGCCCCGGCGTAGAAGGACCTGGCGTATACCACCTCCACGTCCGCCTTCTTGGTGGCCTCGTCCACCGCCGTGTAGCCCACGTCGTCTATGGTCACCGTGAGCATCCCTATGCTCCTATGGTGAGGTTTGAGCCCCAGCTGCTCCTTCATGAACTCGTTCACGTTGGGTATGAGCTTGACCGCCAAGACCTCCGCCTTTATCGGACCATACCCGTACATGCTCGCATCCCCCCAAGCCTCTCTATCCTTGCATGGTGGCGAGCTTGACGCCGCTGGCCTTGGCGTCGTAGATCCTCTTGACTATGCTCGCCACGTGCGCCCCTGCCTCCACGGCGGGAAGACCCCCGTCGTGGATGTTGGAGACCAGGGTCCTGTCGGACTCGATGGTGTCCCTGTTTGGCCTGTAGCACATGTAGACGCTCATGCTCTTGGCCGTGACCAGCCCCGGCCTCTCCCCCACCAGCTCCACCACCACGTCGGGGCTCAAGAGCTCCCCCACCTCGTCCATAACCGCCACCCTGCCGAAGCGGACGAAGAAGGGGGTGCCCACCGACAGGCCGTATCCCTTTATGGCGTGGAGGAAGGAGGGGATGAAGTCCCTGGCGTTGGCCTCGATGGCGGTGGAGCTGAGCCCATCCACCACGATCATCTGGACCTGCGGCGACCTCTGGCACGAGGAGAGGATCTTCTCCTTGGCCTCGGGGGAGAGCTTCCTCCCCAGGTCCGGCCTGGTGAGATACTCGTCCTTGTCCCTCACCAGCGTCTGGACCGTGAACAGCCCGAGCTCCTCTATGAGCTTCGGGTCCACCTCCTTCATCACCGCGTCCTTGGCGGCCGCCAGGTCCATCCTGAAGCGAAGCCACGGTTCCAGCTTGTAGCGAGGACCGGCCCTCCACATCCCTATCCTGGCCGGCGTGGTGGACTTGATCCTCCTGAGGCCCTCCGGGTCGACGGGGTTTGGGACGAGACACCAATCCTCCAGCCTGATCTCCCCCAGATCCGGAAGGCACTCCCCCTCGTCGAGGGCACCGCGGACCGGCTCATCGCAGGGGCAAGGCTCCCCCTTCGGGGTCTCCCCCCTGGAGAGCTGCCTAAGGACGGCCTCGACTATCTCCCTGAGCTCCCTGTCGCTGATCATCCAAGACCACCCTCCTTAAGCCCTGAGGAAGACGGTGGGATCCCCGGCCCTCTCGGTGAGCCTGCCGTCCTTCATCAGGCCCATCTCCTCCATCCACCGCTCGAACTCCGGAGCCGGACGAAGCCCGAGAAGCTCCCTCAGGGAGGCCACGTCGTGGAAGCTGGTGCACTGGTAGTTGAGCATGATGTCGTCTCCCATGGGGACGCCCATGAAGTAGTTGCAGCCAGCGGCGGTCAGCAAAACCGCCAGGTTCTCTACGTCGTTCTGGTCGGCCTTCATGTGGTTGGTGTAGCAGGCATCGCAACCCATGGGTATGCCGGTGAGCTTGCCCATGAAGTGGTCCTCCAGACCGGCCCTTATGACCTGCTTGCTGTCGTAGAGGTACTCCGGGCCTATGAAGCCCACGACGGTGTTGACCAAGAGGGGGTTGTAGCGCTTGGCCAGGCCGTAGCAGCGGGCCTCCATGGTGACCTGGTCCGCGCCGTGGTGGGCGTCCGCCGAGAGCTCCGAGCCCTGTCCGGTCTCGAAGTACATGTAGTTGGGCCCCTTGGCGGTGCTGTGTCTCCTTATGAGCTCGTGGGCCTCGTCCAGCATCTCCACGCATATCCCGAAGGCCTCGTTGCCCTTCTGGGAGCCGGCTATGCTCTGGAAGACCACTCCCACCGGCGCCCCCTGCCTGATGCACTTCATCTGGGTGGTCACGTGGGCCAGGACGGAGTGCTGGGCAGGGATCCTCCACTTCTCTATGAACTCGTGGAGGGCCCAGAGGAGGCGACTCACGCTCTCCACCTCGTCGATGCAGGGGTTTATCCCTATCACCGCGTCGCCCGTCCCCAGGCTAACCCCCTCCATCACCACCGCCATGATCCCCTCGACGCTGTCCGTGGGGTGGTTGGGCTGAAGCCTCGCCGAAAGCGTCCCGGGAAGCCCGAGCGTGGTGTTGCACCTGGCCACCCGCCTTATCTTGGAGGCCCCGTATATGAGGTCCATGTTGGAGCAGAGCTTGGCCACCGCCGCCACCATCTCGCTGGTGAGCCCGAGGCTTATCCGCTCGATGTCGGCGCCGGTGGTCCGATGGTCCAGGATGAACTCCTTGAGCTGGCCCACCGTCCAGGACTTGATCTGCCTGTATACGTGCTCGTTCACCTGGTCCTGGATGACCCTGGTGACCTCGTCCTCCTCGTAGGGCACCACCGGGTTGTTCCTAAGGTCCTCCAGGGTCAGGTTGGCGAGCACGTACTTGGCGGCTATCCGCTCCTCCTCAGACCTGGCGGCTATCCCCGCCAGGACGTCGCCGGACTTCTCCTCGTTGGCCTTGGCGAGCACGTCCTTCACGTCGCGGAAGCTGTACACCGTGCCCCTGACCTTCGCTTTGAGGATCACCTTCGCATCCCCCCTTCCGCACCTCAGGCGGAGAAGACCAACGTCTTCATCACCACCGGTATCACCGTCCCCCCGTAGAGAGGCTCCCCCACGTCCACGTAGTCCCCCTCCTCCAGGGAGACCTCGTCCACC
>CAYRKT010000012.1:0-33774 GCA_964425005.1 uncultured Synergistia bacterium | reverse complement strand
CTCCCTATCAGGACGGCGCTGTTGTAGACCAACCCCCTCTCAGGACCTCGCTCGTAGGTGGGCCATACGACGTACACCCCAAATCTTCGCGCCGCCTCCTGGACGAGCTCCGTGGTGGCCCCCGGGACGAAGTCCACCAGGTCCCACAGCTCCTCCTTGCCCAGGCCCGTCGAGAAGGAGGTGGTGATCGTCTCGGGGAACACGATGAGTTCGGCGCCCAGCTCCCCACTAGCCCTCTCGATCCAGGGAACGGCCCTCTCGCAGTTCAGCCTGACCTCCCTGGGCACGGCCGCTATCTGGACTCCGCAGACCACGAACTCCCTCATGGGATATACCCCCGAAAGAGGACAGGGGGAAGGGCGCAGCGCCTTCCCCCTCCATTAAGCTCTAGTCGTCCAAGAAGGCCACCAGCCTGCAGAAGGCCCCCTCGCCGCCCTCGAACTTCCACGGGAAGCAGCCTATGGTGAGCCTGCGGTTCTGCAACTCAGGAGCGTCTATCTGCCCTCCGGCGTTCTCCACGTGCATGCAGTTATTCGGGAACAGGGCGTTGTGGGTGAGCTGGTAGTCCTCCTCGGGGAAGAGCTTCTCCACCATCTCCTTGCCGAACTTCTCCTCGGTCTTCCTCCTAACCCTGTCGCATATACCAGTGGTGCCCTTGCCCAGGAACCTCCCTATGGGCAGGTTCATGGGGTGATCCGTGGAGGGAGCGTCCACCACCCAGAGCTTGATCTCCTTCTCTATCAGCCAGGGCACCATGTCGGGATGAGCCCCAGGGTGCATCAGCACGTACCTCTCCTCGTCCGGCTCAGAGCCGTCGACGGCGAACCGATGCCAACCAGTGTTTAGGACCAGTATGTCCCCCTTCCTGACCTCCACCCTCTCCTCTATCATCTTTGGCGTGTAGAGGTCGAGGTCGCCAAGCGCATCCCTCAGGTCCACTATCACGCCAGGGCCATATAGCCACTCCAGGGGTATCTGGTCGATGGTCATGCCGTCGGTGTCGAAGTGCCTGGGGGCGTCCAGGTGAGTGCCTATGTGGTTGGAGGTCATTATGTACTGCGCGTTGACCCCATGCTCTATCTTCCTTTTGATATATTTGCACTCAAAAGGCGGATAGAGCGGCCAAAAAGTCGTATGAATCCCCAACTTCTGCGACAGATCGTATATCCTCTTGTGCATACGGAATCCCTCCCTGTTTTTTAATCCGGGGACCTGGGGGGTCCCCTCAGACTTTGCCCTTGAGCTTCCTTATCTTGGCGAGCAGGTCCGAGCTCGCCGACGGAGGCTTGAAGTCCACGTGGGTTGCCTCCACCCCCTGGGCCCTGAGCTCCTCGAAGAACTCGAAGACCCCCACGTTTATCACCTTAGGGCCCTCCCTCAAAAGCCTCCTGGCCCCCTCCAATCGCCTCACCCCCTGGCGCAAGCAGCGGCGAAGATGGCGGCCTCTGCGTTGCTCTCCAGCAACACCACGCCCGCCTCCTCCAGGATCCTCCTCTGGCGGGAGGCCACCTGGGGGTCTCCCTCCAGACCGCAGACGTAGGAGACGAAGAGTACTCGATCCCCACAGATCCCCCTCGCCCTTTGCACCGCCTCCGCCATCTGAGAGGCGGGGTTCTCGTGGGCCCCGTAGCCGAGGACGCAGTCGAAGAGGATCACGCTCACCTCGGGGTCCTGGGCCTCCACGACCAGCCTCTGAGCCCGGTAGGAGCTATCCATCATGGGATGGAGCCTGCCCTGGGTGAACTCGTCCTCCCCGTAGTCCACCATGCAGTGCCCCTCGCTCCGAAGGCTATCGGCCAGCTTGTAGGCCTTGTCCAGCGGGGCGTTGCTCCTGATGGGCCCTAGGATCGAGGAGGCGAGGAGCTGCGCCTCATAGCACAGCGTGCCCCCCGAGAAGAGCCCCCTGAGGTAGCCCCTCCTGGATCTGGCCTGGGCCATCCTCAAGACCTCCTCCCGCCTGGAGCGAAGCTCCTCCCTGGCCTCGTTGGGGTCTAAGCCCTTCGCCAAGGCCGAGGAGACCGCAGCCACCTCTTCCAGGTCGGAGCAGAAGTAAAGGGGGAAAGCATCCTCCCTTCGCCTACCCCCCACGAAGCCCACCACCACCGGCTTCCCGGAGGAGGAGGCCAGGTCCAGGATGGAGCCCTCCACCGACGGGGACGGGGGCTTGCCCACCAGGGCCAGCACCTCCACCTCGGGGTCCTCCAGCAGCAGCTTAACCCCCATGGAGAAGGTGGAGCCGCCCACCTCCTCCTTCACGTCCCTGCCGCCGGTCCCTATGGCGTGGATCAGGCCCACGCCCCTCCTCGCCATCTGCACGCCCACCTCCTGGAGGCCTGTCCCGGCAGCGGCCACCAATCCCACCGGCCCCAGGGGGTAGGCGTTGGCGAAGCCCAGCCCCTTACCCCTGATCACGGCCGTCCCGCAGTCAGGACCCATCACCAAAAGCCCCTTTTCCCCGGCGATCCTCTTCAACTCCACCTCGGCCGATAGCGGAACGTTGTCGGAGTAGAGCATGACGTTGAGCCCCAGGTCGAGGCACGCCCTGGCCACATCGGCCGCGTACTGGCCCGCCACCGATATCAGCGCCAGGTTGGCCCCGGGCAGTAGGGCCAAAGCACCGTCCACGCTCTTGGGGAAGTAGGATGCGGAATCGGACCTCCTCCCCGGGGGGCTCTTGAGGAGCTCCTTGGCCCTGGAGATGGCCCTGTCCAGCACCTCCTCCTTGCCCTTCACGGCTATCACCAGGTCGCTTTCCCCCAGCTCCAGCCCGGAGAGATCGAAGCCAGCGGAGGCCATTATCCTCAGGTTGGCCTCGGTGGCCATGTTGAGGGCCACCTGCTCCACCCCCTCCATGGCCCCTATCTCCCTAGAGATCAACATCAAGGTGACGCTGTCGAAGTAAGTGCCCCTCTCCACTGCTATCCTCTGCAAAAGGACACACCCCCCATCCCCTCGAAGGCCACGGCCATGCCCAGGAGATAACCCTTGCCGGAGGTGGACCCAAACCCCGCGCACCGCTCAAGCCATCTGGCCAGCGAGGCGCGATCCTCGCTCAGCAGGGCCGAGATCAACCCCCTGAAGGGACTCCAGCAAAGCCCCTCGGCCGCATCCAGCACCATCTGCCGCGAGAGCCAGTGGGTCCTGGAGAGATCCAAGGAGCCCAGGTCGAAGACCCGCCCCAGAACCCTGAGACCCAGGAGGTACCCGCTCAAGACGTCGTCCCCCAAAGGGGTAAGACCAGGACCCAGGCCCACGAGGGAGTTTAAGCCCGACTCGACCAGAGCTTCCGCCACCGAGGAGAAGCCCTCCTCCTCGCAGAACCTCAGCCAGTCGCGCCAAACCGACGACAGGCCCTCGGGGACCTCCCCCACGGGCACAGCGGGCTCGTAGACCACCTCCACCTCGGAAAGATCGAAATCCCCCCGATTCAGCTCCTCTAGGACCTCAACCCCACCTTCCACCCACAGGCATCTGGGTCCCATCGCCTCGGCGGAATCCACCAGGCTGACCCTCCGTCCGTCCCGTCCCTCCAGGTGAAGGACCCCTCGAGAGCCCCCCCTCGGCGTCAAGGGTCCCTCGATCCCGGACAGATCGGAGCTCCTGCCCAAGGCCCTCAGATGGCACCCTCCTCCCTTAGGGCGCTTATCTCCTCCCTGGAGAGCCCAAGCAGGGAGCTCAAGACCTCCTCCGTGTGCTCGCCCAGGAGGGGAGCTGGCGCCCTTACCTCTCCGGGGGTGTCGGAGAGCTTTATGGGAACGCCCGGGACCTTGACCTTTCCGACCTTGGGATGGAGGACCTCCACTATCATCTCCCTGGCCAGGACCTGGGCGTCCTCCACCACCTGAGAGACGTCGTTTATGGGCCCGCAAGGGACCTCCAGAGCCTCCAGCTTGGCGATTATCTCCTCCACCCTCATCGAGGAGGTGCGCTCCTCGATGGCCCTCTCCAGCTCCCCCATGTGCTCCACCCTCTCGGAGTTGGTGGCGAAGCGCGGATCCTCCAGCAGGTACTCCATCCCCAGGGCTTTGCAAAAGCGCCTCCAGAGTTCATCGTTACCGCAGGCCACGTTCACGTAGCCATCCGAGGCCCTCACGGAGGAGAAGGGAGCTATGGAGGGGTGCCTGTTGCCCATGGGCCTGGGGGGGACACCGGTGGCGAAGTATCTGGCGAGGGCGTTCTCCAAGACGGCCAACATGCTGTCCAGCATCGCCACGTCCACCCACTGCCCCCTCCCGGTGACCTCCCGCGCCCGAAGAGCCGCGAGTATCCCGATGGCACCGAAGACCCCAGCGAATATGTCCGCTATGGAGCTTCCCACCTTCGTGGGATGATCCGGATCAGGCCCCGTTATGCTCATCATCCCGCTGATGCCCTGGATGATCAGATCGTAGGCGGGCTTCTCCCGATACGGACCCGTCTGGCCGAAGCCGGATATGGAGGCGTATATCAACCTGGGGTTGACCTCCCTCAGGGCCGAGTACCCTAGCCCCAACTCCTCCATCACGCCGGGCCTGAAGTTCTCCACCAGCACGTCGCACAGCTTGGCGAGCCTCAGGACTAGCTCCTTTCCTTTCGGATGCTTTAGGTTCACAGTCACGCTCTTCTTGCCCCTGTTTATGCTCATGAAATAGGCGCTCTCCCCGCCCACGAAGGGGGTGAAGGCCCGCGAGTCGTCCCCAAAGACCGGACGCTCGACCTTGATCACCTCCGCCCCCAGGTCGGAGAGCAACATGGTGCAAAACGGCCCCGCCAAAACCCTCGTCAGGTCCAACACCCTTACGCCCTCAAGAGGCCTCAAAGATCTCACCCCTCCTAGTAGCACATGGCCGTGTCATCTCATCACAAAACGCAAGCCCCATTGTGCCGCCGAGCGGGAGAAGACCCAAACCCCAAATCCTCCAGTCCAAGCCTTGAACCCCAGGTCTAAATATATTATGATAAAATAGCAAAGTAAATGTTTTGAGTTAACACGTTGGGGAGGACAACATGGTATCGACCCACAGGGGTGAGGGAGCTTGAGAGTGATCGACCTGTTCAACAAGGACATGTTCCCGGACTTCAGGCTGCTCGCCGGGAGCTCTGGTCTCGACAGGGAGATCTCGTCCGTTGGAGTGATAGACGTCCCCGACGGTTACAAGTGGGTGAGGGGCGGAGAGCTGTTGCTGACCAGCGGCTTCATCTTCTCCCACGACCTAAACAGCCTGGTCGAGTTCGTGGCCCGAGCGGCTGAGGGCAGAGCCGCAGCGCTGAGCATAAAGTTGGGGAGGTTCTTCAGGGACCTGCCGCCCCGGGTCCTGGAGATGGCAGAAGAGATGGGCTTCCCCATATTGAACGTCCCCCTGCCCTATCGCTGGTCAGACGTGATAGAGCTCATCCAAAGGAGGCTCGCCAAGGAGGAGAGGTTGCTGGAGGAGGAGAGGGAGCCCTGGGTGGAGATGCTCACCAGGGGGGATTTCCTGGACGCGAAGAGGCTCCTATCTTCCCTCTCCTCGGAGATACAGAGGGAGATCTGGGCTTTGATCCCGGTCTTAGGACTGACCCATTCCTTTCAACCGGATGGGTCGATCTTACCCCTGGAGGAGGACTCGCTCAGGAGGGCGAGATCTCACCCCTCCCGGGAGGCGCTAGACCTAAGAGGACCCATAACCTCCGAGCTGATAGAGGTCGAAGGGGGGCGGGTCGTGGCGAGGTATGTCCTATCCCAGCAAGGGCTAGCCGAGCTGAGGCTGGTGCTGCTACCGGGGGAGTCCTCCCCCTCCAGGTATCAGGAGCAGGTGATGAGGAGGGCCTCTCAGCTGCTCAGGATGGCCGTGTTGGAGAGCGCCTACTCCAGCAGCAGGGAGGAGGAGAGGAAGGAGCGGTTCCTGGAGAACCTCTGCCTGGGGTTCTACGCCGACCAGTCCCTAGTAGAAGAGGAGGCAAGAAGCCTGGGGATAGAGGTGCCCTCTCCCTCCTTCGTCGTCCTCTTCGCTCCCCAGGAGGCCGAGACGGCTTTGGGCTTCGTACCACCTTACGAGCTCTCCTACAGGCTCGGGAGCTCGTGGGTGGCCATACTCCCGGCCGAACTCAGGAGGGGCGGAGAGCTGGAGAGGATGAGCGAGCTGGCGCAGAGGAGGAGGATGTGGGTTCTCCTGGGATCGGTCTCGTCCAACGCCCTCGAGATCCAAAGGTCTTACCAGGAGGTGAAGAGGGCCCTGGAGCTGGTGAGCCGCTTCAAGGCTCCGGCTGGCGTCTACAGCACCTCGGAGCTGGCTCTGTACTCCCTTCTTTCGGCCATCCCCAGGTTGCCGGAGTCCCACGCCCTGTGGGAGAGGTACTGGAAGCCCCTGGTGGAGATGAGCAAGAGGAGGCACGCCCTGAGGGTCTCCCAGCTGGTGGCGGCCCTAATCAAGCACGACTTCAACGCCAAGGCGGCGGCGGAGGAGCTCCACGTGCACTACAACACCGTGAGAAACCACCTGGAGGACATGGCGCTCAACCTGGGGCTGGACCTGAAGTTACCCGAGCACAAGCTGGCCTTGACCCTGGCCTACTACGTGGACCAGGTCACCTCCAGGGGCGTGCCTCCCTGGAGGAGCGGCTGAGAGGGCGATCCCAGCGATGAGGGACCGAGCGGAATCGGAGAACCCTCGCGGAGGTGAGACCTTTTATGCATTCGGAAGACAGAAGGTGCGAGAGGTGCGAGGTCCTGCCGGAGGTCATGGAGTGCGGGGGAACGGTCCTCTTCGTGGCCATGGCCGGAGCCCTGGAGGAGAAGTTGATGGAGATCCTGAGGGGGTTCGGGTGTAGTCCAGACTACGACAGGGGCGCCATAACGTGCGAGGTCGAGAGCTTTAAGGGGCTCATCGAGCGCCTGGCCAAGACCGAGGGCATAGGCCCCCTGGAGGCCAGGGACACCCACGTGCTCTTCCTGCCCAGGGGCAAGGAGGAGAACTACACCTGCTTGAAGAACATTAGGACCCTGAGGGAGCTCTTGGACATCGTCAAGGAAGGGCAGTACATGGAGGTGCTGAGGAACCGGAGGATAACCTTCCACGCGCAACCGGTGCTTAGGTCCTCCGACCTGCGGGTGGATGGCTTCGAGATGCTGGTGAGGGGCCTGGACGAGGAGGGAAACCTCATCCCTCCCCTGAAGCTCCTGGAGTCGGCGGAGAGGACGAACACCCTCTTCTACTTCGACAGGATGTGCAGGGAGGCCGCCATAAGGCACGCGGTGTCGAAACTGCCCTCCGACTCCGACGCGAAGATCTTCGTCAACTTCTCCCCCAACTCCATATACGACCCCCGCTTCTGCATGCAGAGCACCCTCCGGGTGGCCAGCGAGGTGGGGCTGAAACCAGGGAGGCTGGTCTTCGAGATAGTGGAGACCCAGAAGGTGGAGGACCTAAGACACCTCAGGAACATAGTCCAATACTACAAACAGGAGGGCGTTTTGGTGGCCATGGACGACATGGGCAGGGGGTACGCCAACCTCGACATGCTGGTGAACCTAAAGCCCAACATAGTGAAGATCGACAGGGAGATCGTCCACGGGGTAAGCTCGGACGAGGTCAAGAGGTGCGTGTTCCATGCCATAGTAGACCTCTGCCGCAGGCTCGAGGTGGAGGTCCTAGCGGAGGGGGTCGAGACGGAGGAGGACTTCGCCTTCGCGTTCGAAAGGGTAGACCTGGTGCAGGGCTATTTCCTGAGCAAGCCCTCCCCCGACCTGGGCGAGGCGAAGCTAAGGGCCGAGGAGACCGCCCGAAGGGCGGTCGAGGGATCCCGCCCAGGACACGGTCAGAGGGCCTGTTAGAGGCCTAGGAAGGACGAGGCTATGTAGAAGTATATCCCTATGCCCAACAGGTCGGCCAAAGTGGTTATGAGGGGGCTAGACATGACGGCGGGGTCTATCCTCGCGAGCCTCCCCATGAAGGGCAGCATGGCCCCCACCACGTTGGCCACCACTATTATCACGAAGAGGGCGAAGCCGGCCGAGAGGTTTATGCGGGGATCGCCGGTTATCATGAAGCCCCGCAGGAAGAGCACAAACCCCAGGAGAAGACCCATCAACGCGCCGACGAAGAGCTCCTTTAGCAGAACTCTCCACCAGTGGCGCACCTCCAGGTCCCCCAGGGCCATGCTCCTTATGACCAGCGTGCTGCTCTGTCCGCCCGCGTTGCCTCCGGCATCTATCATGGTGGCCATGAAGGCCGCTAGGATCGGATATAGGGAGAGGGCGTGCTCGTAGTGACCCACTATCATGGCGCTGAGGCTCTGAAACAGCAGGAGCCCCACGAGCCAGGGCAACCTGTTCTTTATGAAGACCCAGATGGGGGTCTCGAAGTAACCCATGGTGGTGGTGCCCATGCCCGCCATCTTGTGGATGTCCTCGGTGGTCTCCTCCTCTATGATCTCGAGGACGTCGTCGAGGGTTATTATCCCCACCAGGCGCTCCTCGCTGTCCACCACGGGTATGCTGTCCAGCTTGTAGTGGGACATTATCCTGGCCACTTCCTCCCGATCGGCGTGGGTGTGCACGAAAACCGGGTTCGGCTCCATTATCTTGCCCACCGGGGTCCCCGGCTCCGCCAGGATTATCTCCTCGAGCCTCACGGTACCCAGGAGCTTCCTCCGGTCGTCTATGACGAAACAGGTGTAGATGGTCTCCTTCTTCCTGGCGTCCCTCCTTATCCGCTCGAGGGCCCTCTCCACGGTCATGTTGTGCTTCAGATCTATGAACTCGGTGGTCATCAGCCTGCCGGCCGAGTTCTCCGGGTAGTTCAGAAGGAGGTTCGCCAGCTCCCTCTCCTCGGGCGGAAGCTTGGTGAGCAGCTTCTTCACCGTCTTGGCGGGGAGCTCCTCCAACAGCTCCGTCCTCTCGTCGTCGCTCATGGCCCCAATAACCTGGGCCACCTCGGAGTCCGTGAAGGAGGAGAGCATCTCCTCCCGAGCTCTACCCTCCATCAGCTCGAAGACCTCTATGGCCTTATCCTTGGGAAGGAGCCGGAAGAGGATGACCCGCTCCCGCGGGCCAACTTCCTCGAAGAGATCGGCCAAATCGGCGGGATCGAGCTCCCTCATCAGGCTCTTAAGATCCAAGAACTTGTTTTCCTTTACTAAAGTGGATACATCCTCAGGGGAAATACCAAATCGAACGAAGTCCAAGGCCGATCCCTCCCTCAAGTCACATGCAGATCGAGCCAATTCCGGGACAAAAAGACGAAGCAAGAGGAAGACCCTTCGCCCTTCCGTGGGACGCCCGATGAATTATAACTCACAGGGCGGGGATAGCACAGCGCTCAGATCGACCTTCGAAGTCCCAGGATCATACCCGCGATGGGCATGGAGATGACGCTCAAGGCGGTGGTGGCCACCACCAAAGCGGAGGCCAACCTCTCGTCGGCGCGACACATCCTGGCCACCAGGGCCAGGTTGACCAGGACGGGCATGCCCGCCATCAGGACGAACACATCGCTGGCTAGCGGCGAGGCTCCCGCCCAAGCGGAGAGCGCGAAGGTCAAGGCCGGAGCGAAGAGGAATCTCCCCGTCGAAACCAAGGCCAACTCCCTGACGGGCAGCGTCAAACCCTTTCTGCCGAACCATAGAGAGGAACCCACGTACACCAGGGAAAGTGGGGTGGTCATCTGACCCACCGTGGCGAAGGCTCTGTCCAGGAAGGCTGGCAACCTGAGGCCCAGCAACACCATCGAGAGGCCGGCGAGGAACCCAACCAGAGGAGGGCTCAGGAGTCCCTTCGCAGCCAGGCTCGAGCTACTGCGGCCGCAGTCCCTTGCTATCCCCCAGAAGCCCAGGGTCCACCAGAGGGTGGTGTTCCCCATGTAGTAGATCAGGGCGAAGGGAAGGGCTTCCTCCCCCAACATCGCCCTGGCCAGCGGAAGCCCGAGGAATATGGAGTTGGAGAAGGAAAAGGCCCCCGCGACCAGCCCTCTCCTACACCTGGGCACCCTCAACAGCCCAGCGAGGAGCGAGGAAACCCCATAGCAGACGAGCATGGAGAGGAAGGGCACAGTCAGGACCAACCCCTGGGAGGCGAGTTCCTCCCTGGTGAAACGAGAGGAGAGGCTCTGCAACATCCCCAAGGGCAGGGAGAAACGAACCACCAGCTTGGCCATCAGGTCCAGGGATGGCTCCTCTATCACCCCAAGCCCGCCGAGGGCGAAGCCCAGGCCCATGACCACCATCACCGGAAGTACTCGCCCTACGGAATCCCAGAAGTCCAAGGACATCCTCTCCCCCCATCACCTGTAGAAACCGCCCATGTAGCGCGAGAGAAAAGACTCCATGAAATCCGGGAAACGACCCTCGAGGATGGCCTCCCTAGCCCTCCTGACCAGCCTCACCAGGAAGTAAACGTTGTGCCAGGTGCACAACCTGGCGGCCAGGATCTCGCCGGCCTTGAACAGATGCCTGATGTAGGCACGGCTGTAGTTCTTGCAGACGTAACAGTCGCAGTGAGGGTCCAGCGGGGAGGGGTCCTCGGCGTACTGGGCGTTCTTTATGTTGAGCTTTCCCTCCTCCACGAAGACGCCGCCGTTCCTACCGTTGCGCGTGGGCAACACGCAGTCGAACATGTCCATCCCCCTCGCTATGGCGTGAAGCAGGTTCGGCGGAAAGCCAACCCCCATCAGGTACCTGGGCTTATCCCTCGGTAGGAGTTGGTCCATCAGGTCCAGGACCTCGTACATCTCCCTATGGGGCTCGCCCACGCTCAAACCCCCGACGGCGTATCCCGGGAAGTCCATCTCCACCAGGGCCTCAGCGCAGAGCTTCCTCAGGTCCAGGAAGGTGGAGCCCTGGACTATGCCGAAGAGAGCTCCTCCCTTCAGGCCCTTGAAGGCCTCCTTGCACCTCCTGGCCCAGCTTATGGTCCTCCTAACCCCCTCCTCGGCCGCCGACCTGGTGGCAGGGTACGGCACGCACTCGTCGAAGCACATGGCCACGTCGGAACCCAAGGCCTCCTGGACCTGCACGGAGAGCTCGGGGGTGAAGAGGTGCTCCGAACCATCGAGGTGGGACTTGAAGATCACCCCTTCCTCCGTGACCCTCCTCATCCCACCCAAGGAGAAGACCTGAAACCCCCCGGAATCCGTGAGTATCGGCCTGTGCCAGTTCATGAAGCGATGTAAGCCCCCCAGGCGCTCGATCAGGGTGTGCCCGGGTCGCAAGTAGAGGTGATAGGTGTTGGACAAGATCATCTGGACGCCTATGGAGACCAATTCCTCGGGCAACATCGCCTTGACCGTCGCCTGGGTCCCGACGGGCATGAACGCCGGCGTCTCCACGACGCCGTGAGGGGTATGCAAAAGACCGGCCCTGGCGCCGGTCCTCGGGCAACGAGCCAACACCTCGAACCTCAATCAGACCACCATCCCGAACGCCCTCAGGGTGTTGTCCCAGAGGGCTCGCGCCATCTCCTCGAAGGGCAAGCCCCTTATCCTGGCCATCGCCTCCACCACGTGGACGAGGTTAGAGGGCTCGTTCCTCCTCCCCCTCACCGGCTGCGGAGCCAGGTAAGGGGAGTCCGTCTCAGCCAGGACCCTGTCCATGGGGAGCGCCCTGAAGACCTCCCTCAGGACCTGGGCCTTGGGATAGGTGATGGGACCCGCGAAGGACACGTAAAAGCCCATGTCCAAGAAGGCGAAGGCTTCTTCCCTGCCTCCCGAGAAGCAGTGGGCCACCCCTCCCACGTCGAAGGCCCTCTCCTCCCGCAGGATCGATAGGGCATCGGGGTAGGCCTCCCTCACGTGGACCACCAGGGGCTTCTTCCTCCGCCTGGCGAGGGCTATGTGAGCCCTGAAGACCTCCCTCTGCACGTCCCTCGGCGAGTTGTCATAGTGGTAGTCCAGCCCTGTCTCGCCCACGGCCACCACCCTGGCCGAAGCGCAGAGGGACTCGATCCCGCTCCCCGGGCCATCGGGGTAGAGCCTGGCGTCGTGGGGGTGAACCCCGACGGAGGCATAGACCTGAGGGTAGCTCTCGGCCAACCTCACAGCCTCGCGGCTCGAGGGCAAGTCGAACCCCACCACCAAGAGGCCCTCTACGCCCCTCGACGAAGCCCTCTCCAAGACCTCCTCCACCCTGCCCGCGTACTCGCGCATGTTCAGGTGACAGTGCGAGTCGAAAAGCCTGATATCAGCCATGTCCATCGCCCTCGTCCTCATCTCCATCTCCTGTAGAGGGAGGGTCTCCTCGCGCTGAAGACCCTGTAGCTACCCCTGATCCTCTCGACGTAGGAGAGGTCCAGCTCCACCCTGAAGACCATCTCCCTGTCGGAGAGCTCGAAGACCTTCTTGCCGTCAGGACCATAGCCCATGCTGTGGCCACCGTAGGACACCCTGGAGCCCTCGTCGCAGCGGTTGCAGGTCACCACGAAGACCTGGTTCTCCAGAGCCCTCGCGGCCGCAAGATGCCTCATGGCGTAGAGGAACTCCGTCTGCCATGCGACGGGGGCCAGCACTAGCTTAGCGCCCCTGAGCGCCAGAGCCCTGCAGACCTCGGGGAAGTCCAGGTCGAAGCATATCGCAAGGCCCATCCGGACCCCGTCCAGCTCGAAGAGCCCCAGCGAGGAGCCAGGCGATATGTAGCCCTGCTCCCCCAGGCCCTCGTACACGTGAAGCTTGTCGTACCTGAAGATCTCCCTGCCGCGCCTGTCGTACACGAAAGACCTGTTGAAGAGCCTCCCCTCGTCCCCCACCACCATCGAGCCGGCCACCAGGTTGACCCCATAACCCCTAGCTATTCGAGAAAGCTCGTCCCTGGCCCCGTCTATCCACTCGGAGTCCATGTAGAGCCCCACCTCCTCCAGAGGGACGGAGGCGTTCCATATCTCCGGCAGGAGGACCACGTCGACCTCGGCGGCAGCGGCCAACCTGGCGAGCTCCAGCACGTGCTCCACGTTGCGGTGAGGCTCACCCCTCACCACCTCCACCTGGCAGACCGAAACGGTCAAGACCGACAAGAGCCATCCCTCCTCCTGGGATCGACCCCCTTGACCTGGAAGTTCTCCGGGGGAGCGTAGAGCCCCTCCCCCTTCAGGGCCACCCAAATCGTCCTCCAGAGGATCTTGAGGTCCAAGAGGATCGACCAGTTCTCCACGTACCAGACGTCCAGCCTTATGCGCTCCTCCCAGGGCAGGGAGTTCCTCCCGTTGACCTGTGCCCAGCCGGTGACGCCAGGCTTTACCAGAAGCCTCTTCCTCTGCCAGGGATCGTAGAGCTCCACCTGATATCTCAGGGTGGGCCTCGGACCGATGAAGCTCATCTCCCCCCGAAGCACGTTTACGAGCTGCGGCAACTCATCGAGGCTCGTGCGCCTTAGAACCCTTCCCACCTTAAGGATCCTGGGGTCGCGCTCGCCCGTGTAGAGGCCATCGCCCACCTTCGAGGCGTCCTTTATCATGCTTCGAAACTTCCACATCCTGAAGGGCCTGCCGAACCTCCCTATCCTCTCCTGCACGAAGAAGACCGGCCTTCCGTCCTCGAGCCATATGAGGAGGGATATGAGGCCGAAGAGGGGCAACAACGCAAGGATCAGGGCCAGGGCCAAACCCCTCTCGATCGCGTACCTCACCCTTAGCCCCAGGGGCTCCTCGTATCCGTACTCGCGGGGATCGAAGCTCAAGTCCAAGGGCTATCACCCCCGAAGAGGCGACCTGCGAGCACCGCCTCGCACAGAGCGATGTCCCGAGGGAAGGTGACCTTGATATTATATGGGTCGTCCAGCACCATCGCCACCTCGTGACCCGCGAGGACGACCACCCCCACATCGTCGGTGGCGGAGATACCTCTGGAGGTGCACTCCTTATGGGCTTTCCATATCAGCCCGAACCTGAAGGCCTGGGGTGTGCGAAGGTGGTAGAGCTCCTCCCTCCTGGGGACGAGGAGAACCCTCTTGCCGTCGAGGCTCCTGGCGAGGGTCTCCGACGCCGGCACGGCGGCAGTGGCGGCCCCGCAGCTCTCGGCGGCGACGACGACCTCCTCGAGCACCTCCTCGCGCAGAAGAGGCCTCGCCGCATCGTGGATCACCACCAGGTCCTCCTCGGACAGCGACGAGGTCAAACCCTCGAGCCCCTTGAGGACCGACTCCTGCCTGGAGCTTCCGCCCTCCAGGATCAGGACGTCGCCCAGGCCAGACCCCCTAAGCAACTCCTCGGCCTGCTCCCTGAAGTCCGCCGCCACCACCGCCGCCAGCAGGTCGAAGCCCGACCTCTTGGCCACCCCCAGGGACCAGAGCAGGAGGGGCCTACCCATGAGGGGCAAGAACTGCTTGGGCATGGCTCCGCCGAAGCGACTGCCCGAGCCAGCGGCCATCAGCATGAAGGCGCGCCTCAAGGTATCACCCCTCGCTCTATCTCCTCGATGCCCAGGTTCAAGGCCTTTATGGAGGTGGCCCTGCCCGACAGGCCGTCCACCTCCAGCAGGACGCCGTTGAACCTCAACCCCTCCTCGCACACGTCCATCCTGGTGGGCATGCCAAGCAGGAACCTGTCGAGCACCGTCTCCTTCCTCATGCCGATTATGCCGTCGTGGCCGCCGGTCATCCCCACGTCTGTCATGAAGGCCGTCCCCCCCGGCAGGATCGTCTCGTCCCTGGTCATCACGTGGGTGTGCGTCCCCAGGACCGCGCTCACCCTCCCGTCCAGGTAGAGGCCCAAGGCCTTCTTCTCCGAGGTCGCCTCCGCGTGGAAGTCCACCACCACCACGTCCGCGTCGGACAGCTCCCCCGCCAGTATCTCGTCGGCCACCCTGAAAGGGCAATCCAGGGGGCTCATGTAGACCCTGCCCTGCAGGTTGAGCACCCCCACCTTCAGCCCCAACCTCTCCAGGACCACGAAGCCGTTGCCGGGAGCCCCGGGGGGAAAGTTCGCAGGCCTGAGAAACCTCTCCTCCCGCGATATGAGCTCGAGGACCTCCTTCCTGTCCCAGACGTGGTTGCCGGAGGTCACCACGTCGACGCCCAGCGAGAGGAGGTCCTCGAAAACCCCCTCGGTAATGCCGAAGCCGCCGGCCGCGTTCTCGCCGTTGGCCACGAGGAGATCCCATCTCAAAGTCCCTCTGAAGGCCTCCACGAAGGCCTTCAAGACCTTCCTGCCCGGCCTTCCCACCACGTCAGCCACGAAAAGGATCCTCAAAGGACCACCTCCAGGGGGCAAAAGAAAAGGGGAGCCCCTTTCGGTTCTCCCCTCGACTTCAAGGTCACTTGGCGTACTCCGTCGCCCTGGTCTCCCTGACCACGGTCACCTTCACCTGACCGGGGTACTTCAACTCCTCCTCGATCTTCCTGGCCACGTCGTAGGCGAGCTTGCACGCAGCTGCGTCGTCCAGCACACCTGGATCCACCATGATCCGTATCTCCCTTCCAGCCTGTATCGCGTAGGCCTTCTCGACGCCAGGAAAGGCCCTCGCTATAGACTCGAGCTTCTCGAGCCTCTTTATGTAGGCCTCCAGCGACTCCCTCCTGGCTCCAGGACGCGAGGCGCTTATGGCGTCCGCCACCAGCACCAAGACGGCGTAAGGGGTCGTGGCCTCCACGTCCTCGTGGTGGGCAGATATCGCGTCCACCACCTCAGGGGACTCGCCGTACTTCCTAGCTATGTCAGCGCCTATGAGCGCGTGAGGCCCTTCGACCTTGAAGTCCACCGCCTTGCCTATGTCGTGGAGAAGACCAGCCCTCTTGGCCACGGACTCGTCCAGGCCCAGCTCAGCCGCTATCATGCCCGCCAGATGGGCCACCTCTATGGAGTGCCTCAGGGCGTTCTGGCCGTAGCTCGTGCGCAGGCTGAGCTGCCCGAGCAGGCTCACCAGCTCGGGATGCATGGACTTGACCCCCGTCTCGACGAGGGCCATCTCGCCGGCCTCCTCCACCCTCTTCTCGACCTCCTTGCGGGCCCTCTCCACCATCTCCTCTATCCTGGCGGGGTGGATCCTGCCGTCCACCACCAGCTTCTCGAGGGCTATCCTGGCCACCTCGCGCCTGACGGGATCGAAGCTGCTCAACGTCACCGCCTCAGGCGTGTCGTCGACTATCAGGTCCACGCCGGTTATGCTCTCGAAAGCCCTTATGTTCCTGCCCTCCCTACCTATTATCCTGCCCTTCATGTCGTCGGACGGAAGGGCCACCACCGAGACGGTCATCTCCGAGGTGTGATCTACGGCGCAGCGCTGTATCGCGGTGGTGAGGATCTCCCTGGCGCGCCTCTCCGCCTCCCGCCTGATCTTCTCCTCATAGCTCTTGATCAGCAGGCCAGCCCGGTGCTGCACCTCCACCTCCAGCTCCTTGAGGAGAAGCTCCCTCGCCTGCTCGGCGGTAAGCCCAGCTATCTCCTGGAGCCTGGCCATGGCCTCGTCCCTAAGTCTATCCAGCTCCTCCTGCCTCTGCCTCAGCTCCTCCTCCTTCCTGGACAAACCCTCCAGCTTCTTGGTCAAGGCGTCCTCCTTCTGCTCCAGGCGCCTCTCCATCCGCTGGACCTCGTTGCGCTTCTCCCTTATGTCCCTCTCGGCCTCCTGCTTTATCCGGTTAGCCTCCGCCCTGGCCTCGCTCAGGGCCTCCTTCTTTATGGCCTTCGCCTCCCTCTCGGCCTCCTCGACGATGGCCCTCGCCCTGCTGCTGGCCTCGCCGATCTTCCTCTCCGTCATGACCTTGTTGGCGTAGAATCCGACCAAAAAGCCGCCGACGAGGCAAAAGGCGGAGGCGATGAGAGCGACAAAGTGACTTCCTATGGCGATCACCCCCTATTCAGCTTTCAAGGTCCGAGGACGAGAAAAAAACACAACCTGTGCCCTTGCACGACGATGCTCTAAATTCTACAACGAAACGACAGCTCCTTACAACCACCTACCACCTGGCGGGAACGCCCTTGGCCACCACGCCCGGCGGCAGGTCGCAGACCACCGTGGCCCCGGCGCCCACCACAGCGCCCCTGCCGATCCTGACCCCCTGGATCACACAAGCCCCGGTGCCCACGTGGGCCTCGTCCTCCACCACAACCCCCCCGCTCAGGACGGACCCTGGCGCCAGGTGGACGAAGTCCCCTATCCGACAGTCGTGGTCCACGGAAGCACAGGTGTTGATTATGGCGCAAACCCCCACCTTGGTCCCGGGGTTAACCACTGCCCCGTGGACCACCAGGGTCCCCTCCCCCAACTCGACGTCGGGAGCGACGTACGCTCGAGGTGAGACCAGCGGGGGCAGCTCGAACCCCATGGACTTGAGCTCGAAGAAGATCCTCTTCCTCGTCGATGCGTCGCCCACGCTCCCGACGCCGACGCCAGCCGCCCATACCCCCATCTCGAGATAGAGGGACTTCCTCTCCTCGGGCTCCACCGGGACGCCGAAGAGGGTGGAACCCCACTTGGAGGGATCTGAGTCCAGAAAGCACACCACCTCGTGCCCCAACGAGACCGCCACCGACCAGAGCACCTTGGCGTGGCCCCCAGCTCCGACCACCAAAATCCTCACCTGCACCTTCCCCCCTCCAGGACGCGAAGGATCGACTCGACGACCCTACGGGAGGCGCCCAGGTGATCTCGAAAGAGCTCCTCGAAGCGATGCGATCTCCCCCTCATGCCCCTCATCGCCTCCCTGAAGAAGGACTCCATCTCCGAGGCCGAGCGGACCACCCTGGCTCCGTAGAGGTCGACCAACCTCGAAGAGGCTTCGCTGAAGTCCTCCATGTGCGGGCCGAAGCACACGGGAACGTCCCACACCGCGGCCTCCAGCGGGTTCTGTCCGCCCTTGTCGACCAAGCTCCCCCCCACGAAGGCCGCGCTGGAAAGCCCGTACAGGGCGAGGAGCAAGCCCACCCGATCGCACACCATGACGTCCCAACCGTCCACGGGCGCAGAGGTGAGACAGAGCCTCAACCCCAGGCCGGCTTCCCTCCCCATCCTCTCGGCGAGGCCGAGCACCTCCTCCGCCCTCTCCACGTGCCTGGGCACCAGGAGGGCCCTCAACCTCCCGTCCTCCCTCTTTAGCGCCAGATAGGCCGAGAGAAATACCTCCTCCTCCCCCCTGTGGGTGCTGCCGGCCACCAGCAGGCGATCACCGTGGCCCAGGGCGAGCTTGGCCCGCAGCCCCATCAGGTCCACAGATCTCTTGCGCAAAGCTATCGCGTCCACCTTCGTGTCGCCCACTACCTCAACCCGCGAGGGGTCCAACCCAAGGGCCAGGAGCCTGGCCGCGTCCTCCTCCGTGCGCATGCAGAAGGAGGCCACGCCCTCCAGGACGGGGACGAACAGGTCCTTCAAGAGAGGGGCTCTCCTGAAGGACCGCTCGGAAAACCTCCCGTTGGCCACTACCACGGGGACGCCCGCCCTTTTGAGCTTCAGGAAGAGGTTGGGCCATACCTCGGCCTCCACGGTCACGTAGACGTCCGGGGAGACGGCCTCCACCGCTCGCCCCACGAGCAGCGGGAGGTCGAAGGGATAAGGGAAGACCTCGTCCACCAACCCAGATAGCAGACCCCTGGCGAACGAAAGCCCCGCCTCCGTGTTGGACGAGAGGAAGAGCCTGGCCCGTCCCAGGCTTTCCCTCAAAAGGACGACCACAGGGTAGGCCGCCTGCACCTCGCCCACCGAGACGGCGTTTATCCACACCCTCAACTCGTCGGACCCGATCCCCCTGGGGCGGACGGAAGGACCCCAAAGCCTCCCTTTAAGCCCAGCCCCGTAACGGGATAACCAGAGGGGCAACCCCCCCACGAAGGCGAGGCACAGCGCGGCGTTGTAGGCCAGGTAAAGGGGCCAAAAGCCCAAGCTCAGGCCACCCCCATCCTCAACAGGTCGTGCAGGTGCACTATGCCCACCAGGACGTCCCCCTCCACCACGAGCAACACCGATATCTCGTGCTCCTCCATCGCCCTGACGGCCTCCACCGCGAGCCTGTCCGGGGATATGGTCTTAGGGGTCCTGGTCATGAACTCCCTAACCGGCCTGTCGAGGGCCCCAAGCCCAAATCGCTCCAGTACCCTCCTGAGATCCCCGTCCGTGAATATGCCCACCAGCCTACCGCTTTCTTCCACCACGGCGGTAGCCCCAAACCCCTTCTCGGTGATCTCGAAGAGGGCGTCCTTGAGGGGCAAATCCTCCCTCACCCTGGGTATGCGCTCGCCCGCGCTCATGCAGTCGGACACCCGAAGCAACAGCCTCCTGCCGAGGGAGCCAGCCGGATGGAACATGGCGAAGTCCCTGGGGCTTAAGCCCTTCATCTTGGCGGTCATGGCCGCTATGGCATCCCCGACGGCCAGCATGACCGTGGTGCTGGTGGTAGGGGCGAGCCCGAGGGGACAGGCCTCCCTCTCCACGGGGGTGAGGATCAGCACGTCCGAGCACTCGGCCAACCTGGAGCTCCTGTTGCCCGTTATACCTATGATGGGCGTGCCCACCCTCTTGAAATAAGGTATCAGGGCCAAAACCTCTGAGGTGTTGCCGCTGAACGAGAGGAGGATCGCCACGTCCGAGGAGGTCACCATCCCCAGGTCCCCGTGGACGGCCTCGGCGGCGTGCAGGAAGAAGGCCGGCGTGCCCAGCGAGGCCAGGGTCGCAGCTATCTTCCTCCCCACGTGCCCCGACTTGCCCAGCCCGCTGACCACCACCCTGCCCTTACAACCGCACACCACCCTCGCTGCCTCGACCAGCTCGAAACCGAGGGAATCGGCCACCGCCCTTATGCCCTCGGCCTCCTGCAGCATCACCTGTTTGCCGAATCGAAGCAGATCCTCGTCGGAAGCCTGGAGAACCTCGCCAGCGCTCAAAGCCGATCACCCCTCAGAAGTCGAAAATCTCCGCCCACTCGAGGACGTCCCTCAGCCCGCCGGAGACCAGTTCGTGCAATCTGGCGATCTCCTCCAGCAGAGCGCCCAGATGGGCCAACTTCACCATGTTGGGACCATCGCTCTTCGCCGACGTCGGGTCCGGGTGGACCTCCATGAACAAGGCGTCTATCCCCACCGCCACCGCGGCCCGGGCCAGCAAGGGGACGAAGCGCCTGTCGCCGAGGCTCCTGCCGTCCCCGGCAGAGGGCCTCTGGACGCTATGGGTGGCATCGAACATGACCGGCACCCCAAGAGACCGCATGATCGCCAGCGATCTCATGTCCACCACCAGCTGGCCGTAGCCGAAGAAGGTGCCCCTCTCGCACAGGATCACGCCTCCTCCGCCGGCCGACTTGACCTTCTCCACCGCATAGGCCATGTCCCAGGGGGAGACGAACTGCCCTTTCTTCACGTTGACGGGCTTGCCGGTGGAGGCAGCGGCCAGCAGGAGATCCGTCTGCCTGCAGAGGAAAGCCGGTATCTGCAGCACGTCGACCACCTCCCCGGCCCGCAGAGCCTCCTCGGTGGAGTGGACGTCGGTGAGGACGGGAACCCCCACCTCCTCCCTCACCCTGGAGAGCCACTCGAGACCCACCTCCAGGCCAGGTCCCCTGAAGCCCCTGAGGGACGTCCTGTTGGCCTTGTCGTAGGAGGACTTGAAGACGTAGGGAAGCCCCAGGTCGTCGCAGATGGACTTGACCTCCCTGGCCACCTGGAGGGCCACGTCGAGGCTCTCCAGGACGCAAGGCCCAGCCACCACCACGAGCCTATCGCCGCCGAACTCCACCCCGAAGTCCTTCAACACGACCCTGTCGACCATCCGGGAGACCTCCTCACGGAAGAAGGAGAGGGTCGCCGAGCGAGGACAGCAAGGCCCTGGCCCTCTCCAGGTCCTCCGGGGTGTCTATCTCCACCCCCTCGTACCTGGAGACGACCATCTTTATCTTAAACCCCATCTCGAGGACCCTGAGCATCTCGAGGGACTCGGCGAGCTCGAGGGGGGTGGGCGGCGAGGAGGCAAAGCGCAGCAGGAACTCCTTGCGATATGCGTAGGGTCCGGTGTGCTTGAAGTATAGCGGATCCCCAGACCTCCGGTAAGGTATGGGGGATCGGCTGAAGTAGAGGGCAAACCCTTGCAGGTCCATGACCACCTTGACCACGTGGGGGTTGAACAGCTCAGACGGATCCTCTATCGGCGAGGCCACCAGGGCAAGCCCAACCTCCGGAGCCTCCTGGAGGGCCCTGACGAGCGCGGACACGGTGGAGGGAGCCACGAAGGGATCGTCCACCTGCACGTTCAGCACGACTTCCGCCTCCAGATCCCTGGCCACGTAAGCCACTCTGTCCCCCCCGCTCTGGAGGTCCGGTGGCGTCATGACGCAACGACAGCCGTGAGAGCTAGCCACCTCGAAGACCTCCTGGCTGTCGGCGGCCACGAGCACCTCGTCGACCTCCGGAGATCGCTCGACCATCCTGTACACCCGCACCACCAGCGGAAGCCCCCCCAGCTCGACCAGCGGTTTGCCGGGCAAGCGGGTGGAGGCGAGCCTGGCTGGAACTACAGCCACTACCCTCAAGGCCTCCTCCTCCCCTCGGCCAAAGTCTCATCTGAGGCGGAGGAAAGCGCCACCCACATCCTCTCCAGGAGGCCCAAGCCGCAGGACCTGAAGACGTCCACCATGCCCCTGAAGCAGCCAGGAGACCCCATGTTGGACATGCCCGAAAGCGACATGTGGCTGTAGAGTATGGGATCCCTCAGCACCGACAGGGCCACCTTGGCCATCTCTGCGGCGTCCCTTTTCACCAGCACCTCCGCCTCCCCTAACAACCTCTTCTGAACTCTTCTGGCCTTATCGTCCACGGACACCACGGGAAGCCCGAAGCCCGCGCATATCTGGTTCGCAGTCCCACCCAGACCGACCACCAGGGAACACCTCCTGACCAGGTGCTCCAACCCCCCAGACCAAAGCTCCACCGCCGTCTTGCCCTTGCACAGGCAGGGCCTCTCCCCAACCTGCAGGACCTTGAAACCCCTCTCGATGGCCCCCTGGAGCATGGCGGAGAGGTTCAACCCCCTTGAGACCAGGCAGTAGAACCTGCCGCCGAAACCGTCGTCCACCATGCGAGAGGCCACGTCCAGCAGGAGCCCCATGTCCTGGTAGGCAGAGGACCTGCTCCCAGGAAGAAGGAGCACCCCGCAGGACTGCGACGGAACACCCCTGGGGATCGGCATCTCCCCGAGGACGTCCATCACCGGGTTGCCCAGGTAAAGGGCCTCCACTCCCCTTCCCCTGAGGAAAGAGGCCGACTCGGGATCCCTGGTCAACACTAGGCCCGACATGGACCTCAACACTCCCACCTCGAAGGGGTAAAAACCCCTCAACCTGACCGTCTTAGCCGTGCTCACGAGGACGGGCTTGAGGCCGGAGGCCAACCCCACGAAGGCGAGCAAGAAGACGTCTCCCACGCACACCAGGACCTTGTTGCCAGAGGAGAGATCCCTCATGGCCCTGAACTGGTCCAGCAACAGCCCGAGGAGGCCGGCTTTCAGGTCCATGTAGAGGGCTCTGAGGCTGTACTTTATGAGACCACCGCTGGGCATGGGCCTGAGGGGGGAGACCACCTCGAAGCCCCTCTCCGACAGCGCAAGACCATCCCCCACTATGGGGAAGGCCAGGACCCTCACGAAGGGGAAACTTCTCCTGAAGAACTCCATGAAGGCGGCCGCTATGGCGTCCTCGCCGTGCCCGTTGGAGGCCACCACCACCGTGGGGCAGAGGAGGCCGAACAGACCCGAGAGCAACTCCTCCGGCCGACTTCCCTCGAGCTTCCCCAGGGGCGAGGGCTTTTTGCCCCTGAAGCGCTCCCCCCCCAGGGATAGCGCTCCCCCAGTCCACCAGACCTCGACGTCCCTGAGCCCCTCCCTCAGCTCGGCCGCGAGGAAGAGCTCGACGTGGGCCCCAGAGGCCACCGAGAGTCCTCCGCCCGGGCCCTCCTCCACCCGAAGGCCCACGTCCCTGAGGGCGCGCCTGAGCGAGCCCAGGACCTCGCGAAGATGGCCCCCCCGACCCCGGAGGGTCAACCTCAGGGCGTTAAACCGGTCGAACAGGTTGCTCAAAGCCCAAAGCCCCCTCCACCAGGCGCTCGTCCCAGCGAGACTGCATGTCGTACATCCTCCTGTAGACGCCACCGAGCTCCATCAGCTCCTCGTGGGACCCAAACTCCACCAGCCTGCCCCCCTCGACCACGCCTATCTTATCGCACATCCTCGCGAAGTACAGCCTGTGGGCCACCATCAGGACAGTCCTCCCCGCGAGGGCCCTGTCCAGGGTCTCGGCTATGCGCCTCTCGGTGGCCACGTCCAGGGAGGAGGTGGCCTCGTCCAGTATCACGATGGCGGGGTCTCTCACCAGAGCCCTGGCTATGGCCAACCTTTGCCTCTGGCCGCCGCTCAGGTTGAGCCCTCGCTCCGACACCTCGGCCTCGTATCCTCCAGGCAGGCTGACGATGAAGTCGTGGATCTCCGCGAGCTTAGCAGCCCTCACCACCTCCTCCATGGTGACGCCCTCGTGGCCGTAGGCTATGTTGAAGAAGAAGCTACCCCTCAGTATGACCGGATCCTGGGGGACGTAGCCTATCAGCCTCCTGTAGGCCCTGGCCGCGTAGCTCCTGAGGTCCACCCCGTCCACCCTAACAGAGCCCCTCTGGGGATCGTAGAACCTCATCAGGAGCTCCACCAGCGTGGACTTGCCAGCCCCAGTGGGGCCCACTATGGCCAGCTTCGTCCCAGGCTCCAAGCTGAAGCTCACGCCCCTGAGAACCCAGCTCTCGTCGGAATAGGCGAACCACACGTCCTCGAAGGCCACAGCGCCCCTCAGGGAAGAGGGGGAAAGGGCCCCCGGCAAGTCCACCATCTCCTCGTAGGACATGAGCTCCCCTATCCTCTCCACGGCGGCCAGCCCCTGTTGAAACCTGCCCGAAAGCCTGCTCATGGTCTTCAGGGGCTGAACCACCATCACCAGGTACCCCACGAAGGCCACCAGGTGACCCGGGGTTATCCTGCCCTGGATCACGTCCCTACCCCCGAACCAGAGCAACATCGCCAGGGAGGAGGTGAGCAAAATCTCCATGCCCGCGGAGAGGGCGGAGAAGAGCCTCGCACCCCGCACGAAGGCCGCAAAGCACTCCTGGTTTCTCCTCTGGAACCTCCTCAGATCGAGGTCCTCCGCAGCGCAGGCCCTCACCAGCTTGGCCCCCCATATCCCCTCCTGGATGGTCGAGGTGAGCTCGGATAGCTTGCCCTGTATCTCCAGCCCAGTCGCCCTAAGCCTCCTGGAGACCCTCCCCATAGCCCAAAGCACCAGCGGCAGGGTGGCGAAGGTGAGGAGGGTAAGGCGCCAGTTTATGTAGAGCATGAAGAGCACCATGCCGCAGAAGGAGACCACGCTCACCACGGCGTCCAGGACGGCCGAGGAGACCAGATCCTGCAGGGCTGACACGTCGTTAGTCATCCTCGAGACCAGGTCTCCGACCCTGCTCCTGGAGAAGAAGGACACCGGGAGCCGATGGACCTTGGCGTAGAGGTCCCTCCTGAGCTCCATCATGACGCCGTGCCCCACCTTGGAGACCACCACCTGCTGAAGATAGGACAGGACCCCCTTCAGCACGAAGACCAGGGATATCCCCGCCGACAGCAAGAAGAGCGCCACGTAGTCCCGCTTGAGCAACACGTCGTCCACCATGTACTTGAGCAACCAGGGAGGAGCTAGCTCCAGGGCCGATACCAGCACGACCAACGAGAGGCCCAGGGCCAACCTCCCCGCGAAGGGCCTCACGTAGCTGAAGAGCAGCCTCAGGAGCTTGGATTTAGTCCCTCGGGACGGCTGGATCAAAGGGAAGCCTCACCTCCGAACAGCCTGCGGCCGATCTCTGCCGCCAGCGTCCTTGCGCCTTCCTCCAGGCCCGAGAAGTCCAGGGATTCCAGGGCAGCGAGCGCCCTGGCGTACCCCTCCCCTTCGCACCAGCTCAGGAGGAAGTCGGCCACCGAGCTCGGGGACAGGCGCTCCACCAGCTCGGGGAAGATCTCCTCCCCGGCTATCCTGTTGGGCCAGGCCAAGGTACTCTTAAGCCTCAAGACTCTGCTGACCAGGATCTCCCTCGCCAGGCCACCCAACAGGGGCAACCCACCGAGCGCCCACAGGAACCCCCACCTGGGGAGCAGGTCTGCCATCTCCAGAGGGAGGAGGACTACGGCAGGAACCCTGCTGTACATGAGCTCCAAGGTGTTGGTGCCAGGCTGCGTTACGGCGACTTGGAAGAGACCCCGCGCCGATGGCACGTCGCCCACCGCGAAGGCGATCCCCTCCAGGGGGAAGCCGGAGATGAGTCCCCTTATGTGCGACAACTCCTCGTCGCGAAAGAAGGGCGAGAGGAGGAAGAGATGTCCCCAACCCGGCCTCCGATCCCTCAGCACCCTGGCCACCTCCAGCAGGAAGGCGAGCCCCTTCTCCCTCACCCTCCACCTGCTGCCAGGGAGGTACAGGACCACCCTGGCGCGCAGACCCTCCAGGACGGAGCCGTCGCCAAGGACCAGGCGCAGAGGAGAGGTAAGACCTTCGTCGAAACAGCTGAGCACCAGATCGCCTATGAACTCCACCGACGAGGCGCGCTCCGCCAGGGGCGCGCACCAGGCGGGGGAAAAGACCCTATCCACACCCCAGATCCCACCCTTTGGTCTGTAGGTGTAGCGCCAAAGCTCCGCCCCCATCCTCCTCTTGAACAGGAGACCCCAGAGGGGATCTCCTCCCAGCTGGACCAGAAGGCGCCACCTCCCAAGGCCGCGACCCCTCCCGAGCCATCCGATGGTACCCCATGACCCCAGCGGACCGATGACCTCCCCCTCCTCCCATATGGAGGAGGCCACCTCCCTCTCCACGCCGGAGGCGAACTGGCAGGGCAAGAGGAACACCTGAGAGGCAACGCCCAGCTCGTCCAGGGCGCGCTTCAGGGGACGAGCGAGCGACCAAAGCTCCCCCGGACCGTTGACCAGCATCAAGACGGCGCTCATCCCAGCACCACTTCCGACACCCTCCGAAGCACGCTGGTCTTCGGGAAGAGCTCCTCCCGGAGCGCACTGATGCGCTCCCTGACCCAATCTCCCCTGTCTCCTAGGAGCGAATCGAGGGCGCGAGCTATCCGACGAGGGTTGAAGTCCCTCTGCAGGAGCTCGGGGAAGACCTCCTCCCCCAGGAGCACGTTGGGCATGGCCACGAACCTGGTCCTCACCAGGAGCTTGAAGGCCAGAGCGCTCAACGGGGACACCCGGTACCCCACCGCCAGGGGCGTGCCGTACCAGATGGCCTCGACGGCTATGGTGCCGGAGGCGGCCACCCCAGCGTCGCAGAACGATAGGATCTCCCTGGCCCCTCGAACGTGCTCGAAGCCCTCCTTCTCGAGCGCCCTTCTGGCCCGCTCCTTCGACTCTGGGGACAAGCCGTCGAAGATGGAGAAGACGACGTCGAAGCGATCCCTGAGCGACCTGGCGGATTCTAGCATGGCCGGCAAGAGCCTCTCGACCTCGGACCTCCTGCTCCCCGGGAAGAAGCCCACGAGCTTCTTGCCGGAGCGCCTCAGGCCCCTCAGGATCTCCACCGTGGAGCCGTCCGGCTCGAAGGCCGAGAGGACGTCTCGAAGCGGATGGCCGAAGTAGAAGCTCCTAACCCCCTCCTGCGACAGGAGGCGATGCTCGAACGGAAAGAGCGGAAAGACGCCGTCCATCTCCCTCAAGGCCCTGATCCTGCCCCTTCGCCAGGCCCACACGGCCGGAGGAGCCAGGTAGAAGAACTTAACGCCCCTCAGCTTGCCCGCCAGGGCCCTGAAGAGCCTCAGGTTGAACTCGGGACCGTCCACGAGCACGACCGCGCGAGGACCGAAGCTGCGGACCCCGTCCACCACCCTACTAAAGGAGCGCACGAATCGGGGCAAGGAGCTCAGGGCCTCCCACAGCCCCACCGCGGAGAAGGACGAGAGCTTCTCCAGGACCTCGAAGCCCGCCCTCTCGACTGCGTCGCCGCCCACGGCCAGCACCCTCGCTCCCCCCGCGTCGGCCAGTACCTGGCCGAGGATAGCAGCGTATTCGTCGCCGGAAGGATCCACCGCGGAGATGAAAACCCTCACGGCCTTATCCCCACCACCGATATGCCAGCGCGATCGGCCCTCTCCAGGAAGGCCGGCTTGTCCAGCAGAATCGTCCTCCCGGCCTCGACGGCCAAAACCCTGCAGCGGGACCTCGCCATCGCCTCGAGCGTGTCGTCCCCCACGACGGGAACGTCGTACCTCTCGTCCTGGTCGCTCCTCATCATCTTGACCACGACCCCGCCTGGGCATATCCTGCCGGCCCTGAGTATGGTCTCGTCCGTGCCCTCCATGGCCTCCACCGCCACCACGGACCTACCCCTCACCACCACCGTCTGTCCGAAGCTCAGGGGCAAAATCGCCTTGAGAACCCTCCTGCCGTACGAGACGTCCAACCACTCCTCCGGGGACGGAAATCTACCAGCCATGAGCCCAGGCTCAGCCAGCATGTCGGAGAGGTGCTCCAGATAAGACCTCACCCTTATCCCGTGGGCGGATAAGAACGAGACCACCGCGCCGAGCAGGGAGTGATCGTCCCTTCGATCCAGGGATCTCAGGATCCTGGCCCCCACCTCGTCCAGAGCCTCCCCCCGGAGCGCCAAGCTCTTAGGCACCAGCCCAGCCATGTAGAGCTCCCTCACCCCGAGGGAGAGAAGGCCTGATACCAGATCCCCGAGGGCCAGGGACTGGAACTCGCGGAAGTGACAGGACAGATCCCTCAACTCCCCATCAGCCCCTTCGAGGGCGAACACTGCGAGCGCCACGCCCATGCTCCTCAAGCGCCTGGCGAGCACCACCGGAAGACGTCCCCTACCAGCCACGAGAGCGGTCAAACCCAAGGCCGAGCACCTCACATGTAAGCTAGCTTCCTCCTGTAGAAGCGATACCCGAGGACCAGGAAGAGGAGGTTAGGGATCCACGCGCACAGGACGTAGGGCAGCAGCGCAGACTCGCCCAACGCCTTCATCACGCTCATGACCACGTAGTAGGCGAAGACTATCAGCACGCTCAGCCCAAAGCCCATCGCCTTGCCGGAGCCCCTGTGGGGGACCAGGGCTAGCGGGAAGGCGAAGAGGGAGAGGACCACCGAGGCCCAGGGCATCGCGAGCCTTATGTGGTATATCATCTCCAGCTTCGAAGTGGAAAGCCCCTGGCCCTTGAGTATCCTCACCTGTCTGGCTATCTGCCACACCGACATGTGCTCGGGCTTCAGGGGCTCACCCCTCATACTGCCCTCGTCCGTCCCCAGGCTGAAGACCTGCTCCTTGAAGGACAGGACGGCGGAGGGCAGGCCGCCGTCCGACATGGCGTAGACCTGTCCGTCCATCAACCTCCAGTTGCCTCCCTCCACCAGGGCCCTCCTGGCGAACACTATCCTCTCGAGCCTGTCGGAGCTGAACTCCTGGAACAACACGCCCTCCAGGGATCCGTCTCGCTTGACCCTGGACACGTATATGACCCTCTTGAGCGCACCACCCTCCACTTGCCTCAAGAACACGTTCTCCTGGACCAGCGCGTAGGCCCTCTCGCTCAACTCGCTCCTCAAGAGGGCATCGGCCGCGCGGTTGGTGAAGGTGACCAGCGTCTCGTTTAGGACGAAGGCCAAAGCCCCCACGAGCAAGGCCATGACGACCACGGGCCTCATGACCCTCTTGATGGATATCCCGCAGGACATCAAGGCCAGGACCTCGCCGCGGGCGGACATGCTACCCACGCCCAGGATCACCGAGAGGAGCATGGACATGGGGAAGGTGAGGGCGATCACGCCGGGCAACCTGTAGAAGAAGAGCTTCAGCACCACCAGCAGGGGAACCCCCTTCCTTATGAGGAGGTCAGCCAGATCGAACAACATGTCCGCCCCGACGAGCATCACCGTGAACAGGGATATGCCGACGTAGAAGGACGGCAAGAGCAACCTGAGCATATACCTGTCCAAAACCCTGAGGCCCAACCCCATGGCTCAACCCATGGACTTGAGTATCAGATCGCACACCTCTCTGACCGCCCCATGGCCGCCCCTCGTCAGGGTCACGTAGCTGGCCGCGTTCCTGACCTCAGCGGGGGCATCGGCCACGGCGACCCCGAAGCCAGCCCACTCTATGCAGGGGATGTCGTTCACGTCGTCGCCTATGTAGGCCACCTCCTCACTGGTCACCCCCAGCTCCAGGGCGAGCTCCACGAGCCTGCCCAGCTTGTCCCTCACGCCCTGGAAGACGAGGTTTACCCCCAGGTCCCTGGCGCGATGGGCCGTCACCTCCGAGAACCTACCGCTTATGAAGGCCACCTTAACCCCCTTCTCCATGAGGGCGCAGATCCCCATCCCGTCCCTCACGTGGAAGAACTTGATCTCCCTGCCCTCCGAGTCGAAACCGATCATCCCGTCGGTCAGTACGCCGTCCACGTCCATGGCGAGGAGCTTAATCCTCATCTTCAAGCCCCGCACCTCCTCCGCAGAAGGGTGTAATACCCCTTTTGCTGAGGGATATGAAACCGAAGACCTCCGCGCAGAGGGGATCCTCCGGGAAAAGCTCCAACAGCTTCGAGGCGGCCTGCCTGAGGGGAAGCCCCAGGCGCCTTAAGGCGTCGTAGATCCTCTTAACGCGAAGCCTCTCCTCGGAGCTAAAGCCAGCCCTCCTCAGCCCCACCTTGTTCACGCCGTAGATCCTGGCCGGGTGGCCGTCCACCAGACAGAAGGGAGGTACGTCCTTGACCACCTTCGTCAGCCCTCCGACCATGCACAGCCTCCCCACCCGCACGAACTGGTGCAGGCCCGACATGCCCCCCAACACGGCCCCGTCGCCGACCTGGGAAAAGCCGGAGAGACCCACCTTGCTGGCCATGACCACGTTCCTGCCCACCTGCGCGTTGTGCCCCACGTGGACGCCCTCCATCAGATAGGACCCGTCGCCTATGCGGGTCTCCGAGTCCTCCCCGGTCCCCCTGTGGACGGTAACGAACTCCCTGAGGACGACCCCATCCCCTATGACCACCCAGGACCTCTCGCCCTTGAAGGACAGGTCCTGGGGCTCACCGCCCAGGACGACGTGCTCTCCCACCCTGCAACCCTTCCCAAGGCGCACGAACTTCTTCACCACGGAGAAGGCCCCGAGCACCGTCCCGTCGCCCACCTGAGCGCCGGACTCCACCAGGCAGTAAGGACCCACCTCGACGTCGAGGCCCAGCTCGGCCCCGCTCTCCACCAAAGCCGTAGGGTGAACCTTGACCCCCAAGGCACACCCCTCCTACTCCAACATGGCGAAGCTGAAGACCGCCTCAGCCACCAGCTTGTCCTCCACGGTGGACCTGGCCCTGGCCTTGCCGAAATTTCCCTTAACCCTCTCCAGCCAGGCCTCCGTGACCAGCACGTCCCCCGGCACCACCGGCCTCCTGAACTTGACCCCCTCTATTCCGGTGAGATACACGAACCTGCCCACCCTATCCGGCCTCGCCATCACCATGGCCGCCGCCACTTGCCCCATGGACTCCAGGATCAAGACCCCTGGCATCACGGGTCTTCCCGGGAAGTGTCCGACGAAAAAGGGCTCGTTGATGGTCACGTTCTTGAAGCCCACCACGTGCCCATCCTCCAGGAGGGTTATCCGGTCCACCAGCAAGAAGGGGTACCTGTGCGGCAATACCTCCATAATCCTGGTCACGTCAAACAAGCCCAAGCACCTCCCTTATGCCCTTAGCCAGAGCCAGATGGAGTCTGTGCCCAGCCCTATAGGCCAAGAAATGCCCCCTGAGCGGCGCGCCCACGTGGAACAGATCGCCGAGCAGGTCGAGGACCTTGTGCCTGGCCGGCTCGTCGGGGAACCTCATCCCCTCCGGGTTGATGGGACCGAACTCCCCCAGGACCAGGGCGCTCTCCAGACCCCCGCCCCTGGCGAGCCCCATCCGAGCGAGGTCATCTACCTCCTGGGAGAAGGCAAAGGTCCTCGCCGGCGCTACGCCCGCCAGGAAGCTCTTGAGGTTAAGCTCCAGGGAGACGGCCTGACACCCGACGACGGTGCCCGGGTAGTCCACAACGTAGGTGACCCTGAAGCCGTCTGCCGGCAGAGCCGCCACCACCGCATCCCCCTCCCTGACCCAGACCGGACCTGGGAGCGAGAGGGGCTCGAGGGGTACCTCCCTGGGGCGAAGGGCTCCCCCCATCAGCGCCTCGCAGATCCATATGGCGCTCCCGTCCCCTATGGGCAGCTCCTCGGCCGAGAGCTCCACCACCGCGTCCCGCACCCCCAGCGCGTTGAAGCACGCCAACAGATGCTCCACCGTCATCACCGATCCCTCGGCGAAGACCAGGGAAACCCCCCTATGGACGCGAAGCCCATAGGACCCCCACCTCATGGGGAGTTCCCTGCCGCCGAGGACGAAGATCACCCCCTCGCCAGCCCCAGCGGGGGATATCCTGACCTCGCACCTGACCCCGGTGTGCAAGCCGACGCCGCTGAGCCGGACTTCCCCCACGAGCTCGAAGCCGTTAGGGGATCCCTCAGCCATCTCGAGAAGCCTTCTCACCAGCCCCCTCATGACGTCCAAGCCTTTCCTCCAGGGCCCTGACCCTGTCCACCAGCGACTCTATGTCCCTGCACAGAGCCTGAACCCTAAGCTCCTTTTTGTGGTCCCACGCCGGGAACCCGCTCACCATCGCCCCAGCCGGCACGTCCTTGGTGACGCCGCTCCTGGAGGCGACCACAGCCCGGGCCCCCACCACCACGTGGTCCTTGACCCCAACCTGCCCGCCGATGACGGCACCGTCCTCCACCCTGGCGCTGCCGGCTATGCCCGTCATTGCCACCACCAGCACGTTCCTCCCTATCTTCACGTTGTGGGCTATGTGGACCAGGTTGTCTATCTTGGTGCCATCCCCTATCACGGTGAACCCCAACGTCCCCCTGTCCACCGTCACGCAGGCCCCTATCTCCACGTCGTCGCCCACCAGAACGCCCCCCAGGTGGGGTATCTTAAGGTGCGATCCCTCTTCGCTTCGCTCGTAGCCGTAGCCGTCGGAGCCTATCACGCTGTTGCTGTGGATCACCACCCTCCTGCCGATCTTGACGTTGGGGTATATCACCACGTGGGGGTGTATGATCGATCCCTCGCCTATGGATGAGCCCTTGCCCACGAAGCATGAGGCCATCAGGCAGGCCCCATCCCCCACCTCCACCCCGTCCTCCAGCACCGCGTAGGGGCCCACGAACACGTCCCTGCCCAGGACCACGTCGCGCCCCAGGACGGCTGTGGGATGAACCCCGCTCCCGGCGCAGGGAACCTCCTCGAACAGCCTCAGCACCCTTATCATGTCCAGCGAGGGCCTGGGGGAGATGAGGCACGGCGCAGCCAACCCTTCCGCGAACCTCCCTACCAGGAAAGCGGAGGCCCTGCTGCCCTTGGCCAACTCCAGGTAAGAGGGCTTGAGCACGAAGGCCATGTCGCCGGGCCCGGCGTCCTCGAGAGGGGCGACGCCCCTCACCACCACCTCAGGATCCCCCCTGAGCTCAAGCCCCAACAGGGAGGCCATCTCCCCTAACCTGTAGCTCTTGGTTCCAAAGCTCATTCCCCCACCCCTCCGTCGAGGATCTCATAAAGACGGGGCGTCAGGTCGACGCAAAGGGACTCGTCGAAGTACCACAACCTATCGTCCCTCAGGAGCACCAGCGGCGCACCCCTCGAGGCGCCATCCGAAGGGAGGGCCAGCTCGATCACCCCCGAAAGAAAGGCCAGGTACACCCCTTCGACCCTCGCGGCCCCAAGGCGCGCGCTCTCGCTCAGGGATCTCAAGAGAATACCAGAGAACTCACCCGCGCCAGAAAGGTCGAACCCATCGAGCACCCTGGTCTGCTGCTCCATGGGCACGAACCGAGGGGCAGCGAAGGGGGAAGACAGGGAGGAAAGCCCCTTCTCCAGCTCGCGGAGACGCCCCTCCACCAGCGAGACGGTGCGGCGCATCCTCTCAGAGGCCATCTCCCTCTCCAGGGAGGCCCTCTCCCTCAGCAGGGCTTCCCTGTCGGAGGAGCTGAGGTCCACGAAGAGCAAGCGCCTGTCTATGGAGGACAGCCTCTCTCCGTAGCGAGAGGAGAGCTCAAGCCTAACCCTATCGACCTCCTCCCTCAAATCCCCCCACACCCTGGAGAAACCCTCGAGCAGCGCCACGGACCTCCTGCCCTCCAGGTCGAAGGAGACCACCCTCCGCGAAAAGGCCCTGGCCGCCGCATCGGCCCCTCTCCAGCGGGCCCCGTGCCCCTCCCCCATCCCCTCGAAGAGCGAGCTGTCCAGCGCGAAGTCAGCCCCTCCGGTCGAGGAACCCAGGAGGACGGTCGCTCGCCTGAGGAGGACCAGGTCGCGGAGCAAGGAGGGATCCACCAGGAAGATCTGCGCAGAAAGGGCGAAAGCGCCGGAGCAAAGCGATGTGGCCAGGAGCAAACAGAAGAGGACCAACCTCAAAGTTTGCCCACCGCCCTCAAGCACATCTCGTCCCCATCGCCGCCCTTGAAGTAGACCTCCAACATCACGTTCTCGTTCAACCACCTGCCGAGCCCGCCCTCCAGGCCTTCGCCCCCGAGGCGCTTCCTCATCCAGAGGTTGAAGCCATCCCCCAGGTCGCAACCGAAGGTCAGGAAGTCGAGCCCCTTCTTCAAATCCCTCTCCAGGCCGACGCTCAGGGGCGGCAAAGGGGACAGGCTGAGGCCCAGCCTCGGGCTCAAGCTGAGGCTATGGACGGAGGTCTTGGCCTCGAAGTAGATCTCCCCCGGAAGATCCCTGCCCAGGTCCAAGAACCTTCCCACCCGCAGGCCAGCCTCGGGCTCGACCCTCTCCCCCCCCACGAAGAC